>CAZQEQ010000075.1:0-16551 GCA_964592385.1 uncultured candidatus Brocadiaceae bacterium
TGCCCTCCCACCAACCCCGTACCCACTAACACCTTGCTATCAACGCAAATGGCTCGTGCACCTCTTGTGACGGATCGGGAGTTCCAGCCATCCCGAGGGCCGTGTCAGCCGTGCGGGGGCCGCGTTTGTTGCCGGTGCCCCCTCCTCTTAGCATACGGCTCTTCGCACCCGGGGCCGCGCCGCCCAGCACGAAATAGGGTGGACTCTGATGAATGTGCTGAGACGTTGCCTGATGCTGGCGGCTCTGTTAGTGCTCGTGATGCCGCCCGTAGTGTAAGCCAAGGACTTCAGCGTCGACGGGGTTGAGACCTACGTTCCCGACGACCTGAAGCCCGGCGAGAAGCTGCGCGGGAGCCGGCAGTTCCGGCCCTTCGAGGGCGCAAAGCGCTGGGTGGACAGCCCGTACATGAGGGACTTCGCCGACCGCAACTTCATCGGTTTCCCGCGGGGGCAGACATCGGGGGCCGAGACCATGTTCAAGCATACGGGGAGGCGGCCGGCCACGGGGGCCCTGGTCAACGCTGCTCGAACACGGCGCCTCCCACGTGGGAATGGACCCTCAGGCTATGCCCTTGCTGGGCTACTGGATCGAGGACGTGGTCCTCTTGAACTCCTGCTTGGGCTCTGCGTCTTGCTCGCCCTCCGGAGCGGCGGCGCCGTAGAGCAATGGCGCGAGCAGCAGCACGCCCCGCCACCTCACGCCCCCGCGCCGCAGCATGTGCATTCCCTCCGTGCCGATCCGGGGCAGAGCCCGCCTCAGAACCCGACGCATCTCATCATACGGCCTGCGTGAGGCGTTGGCAAGAACTGGGGCCGCGGGGCGGGCCGCGCAGGCCGTCGACACTGGTGTGGGCGGCCCCTTCCCAATTCTTGTACCAGTTTGCCATGTGGAACGCTCTGGCCGGGCAGCGCCCGGCACGCCTCGGCGCGCAAACGTTTCGCCGGGGGGTTCCCGGTGCGCACACGCCTGGCGAGGCCCCTCGTCCGCCGCAGGCGGACTCAGGGCAGGCGAGGACGACAAGGCAAGCGGCGTCAGGAGGTCGCATTTCCTGGCGGGAGACGGAGATGAAGGTATCATACGCGGCGGCGCTCCGGGCCCGCGTGGCCGCGGCGCTTGCAGGTTGCTTGCCCAATCACACCGGATGCGAAGGGGACTCGGATGGCCGAACAGGGCCTTGAGGTTGACACCATCCCGACGAGCGCCGGCGACCTGGAGATCGCGTTCGTCGGTCACGGAACGCTCATGTTCAAGTTCGGCGGCATGGTTGTCCACGTGGACCCGGTCTCGCGCGAGGCCGACTACGCCGAGATGCCAAAGGGCGACGTCATCCTGGTCACCCACGACCACGGCGACCACTTCGACGCGAACGCCGTTGAGCTCGTGCGCAAGCGGGGGACCGCGATCGTCGTGCCCCCCAAGTGCGCCGCGGCGGTGACGGGCGAGACCGTGATGTCGAACGGCGACGTTCGCGAGGTGGGCGGGCTCAGGGTCGAGGCCGTCCCGGCTTACAACATCGTCCACAAGCGCGGCTCGGGCGAGCCGTTCCATCCGCGCGGCGACGGGAACGGCTACGTCATCACCTTCGGCGACAAGCGGGTTTACGTGGCGGGCGATACCGAGAACACGCCCGACGTGAAGGCCCTGGAGGGGATAGACATCGCGTTCCTGCCGATGAATCTGCCCTACACCATGACCCCCGAGATGGTGGCGGACGCGGCGAGGGCGTTCCGGCCGAAGATACTCTACCCCTACCACTACGGAAACACGGACACCTCGGAGTTGACCGCGCTGCTGGCCGACGAAGCGGACATCGAGGTGCGAATCCGCCAGATGCAGTGAGCGGGCGCCCGCGCCTCTCTTTTCCTCGCAGGCTATGGGGCGTCGGGCGAGTGCGGGGACTCCTGGGCGTTGGCCGACCTCAAGTCCTGCTGTGCCTCGGCGAGTCTGCTCGCGAAGGCCCCCTTTCGGAACTGCGCCGTCCACTTCCTTATGATGTGCCAGCCCGCCACGCCCATCAGGCTGTTCCACCATCTGTGGGACCAGCGATGCCAGCCGGTCTTCAGGTTGTGCAGGTGCAGCAGGAGGGCCGGAAACGACAGGATGTTGAACCCCACCCAGAGAAAGTGGCCGGCCCGGTAGAAGCGGCCCATGATCCTGCGAATGGAATCCTGCATCTCCTCGGCCGTCAGCGGCTCGTCGGGTTCGAAGAGCGGGAAGTTCCCGTCGTAGTACTCCCATCCCACGTGCCGGGTGGGGTAGACCCTGTTCTCCTCCTTCAGCCGGCGCCTCAGTTCCGTCCCGGGCAAGGGGACCGGCAGCAAGACCTGCAAGGTGTCGATGCGCGCCTTGCGGATGAACCGGCGGAAGCGCTTGACGCGTTCCCGGGCGCTCATCCTGAACTCGACGCCGGGCTTCATCGGGTAACCGAAGATGAACATCCCGTGCACCCAGAAACCGGCCCGGTGGTACAGACGCGTCAGGGCCACCATTTCCTCGGGCTTCAGGCGCTTGTTCATTGCCAGAAGCTCCTCGGGGATCGGCGACTCGAACCCGATGGCGACGGTGTCGATCCGGGCTTCGCGCATGGCGTGCAGCAACTCGGCGTCGTGTGCCTTGTCCAGCCTGATCTGCACATTAATGCTGAAGCGGGCCCCTACTTGCTGCTGGTAGTCGCGAAGCATCCGGCACAGGCGCAAGGTCTCCTCGCGGTCCTGACCGAACAGGTCGTCGACGATGAAGAACTTCTTGGCTCCCTCCTTCTCGTACAGGGACGTGAACTGGTCCATCAGGCGCTCCGGCGAGGCGTAACGCGGCTTGCCTTTCACCGTGCAGAACTCGCAGTTCATGCCGCAGCCCCGGACACGGCCAACCGGGTATAGGATAACCCGCGCGTTGCGCAGCAGCGAGAAGTCGGGGACGGGCAGGCCGTCCAGATCGGCTACCGGCTCCCGAGAGGACTGCCGGACACTGCCCTGTGCGTCCCGGTAGGCGACGCCTCGAATGGCCTCCAGCCTTCCGCTGCCGTCGAGGAACGCCAGTAGTTCCCCGATGACCTCTTCCCCCTCGCCCACCACGATGAAGTCAACTCCGTTGCCGAGGGCCTCCTCGATGCTCTCCTCGACGAAGTGCTGCCCGCCGGCGATCGTGGGCACCCCGAGGCCATGGTAGTAGGACGCGACCTCCAGGAGCCGCGGTATAGTGCTTGTCAGGCCCCCGTAGAGCCCCACGGCGTCGGCCGGCCGCATCTTCTGCAGGGCACCGTGATCCGGCAAGCCGTCATCGTCGCGGGGTGCCTTGCGGCGGTAGTTGTTCTCGTCGATCACCTCGACGTCCCACCCCGGGACGTCGTTGACGGCCGTGGCCACGCAGACAGGCCCCAGGGCCGTCATCTTCCGCGCAACCCCCGAGTAGACGTTGAAGGCGGGATAGGCCGGGATGACCATCCTGAGCGTGCGCCGTCTCCCCTGCGCGCGGTCAGACGTTTCTGCCGAAGAGTGCATTCCGGGGATCCCCAGGAAGAGCTTCATTGATGCCAGGCACGACAGCATTCTACACCTCCCGGCCCGCCCCCGCACGTGCGCGTACCCACGCCGGGGCGCCGGAACGGCCTGTCTCGCTAATGGAGCAGGGGGGGAGATTCCGGGGCGGCCGTTGTGTCGGCCCGCCCCGACGCATATTATGTGCCGCACGCCCGCGCGGACCCCTCTCAGGTTTGGAGAAGCGATGCTCAGCGAGAGTTGGCTCAAGCAGTTCAGGAACCCGCCCGCCGCGTACCGCCAGCAGATGTTCTGGATCTGGAACGGCGACATGAGCGAGCGTCGCATCACGGAGATGATGGAGGGCTTCGTCCAGCAGGGAATCGGCGGGGGCTTTGCCGACTCGCGGCCCGGGCGCATCACGCCATACCTGTCCGAGCGCTGGTTCGAGTTGTGGGAGCACGCAGTCCGGGAGGCGCGGCGGCTGAAGCTCGAGTGCCACATCCTCGATGAGGACGGCTACCCGAGCGGCCCGGCCGGCGGCCTGGTGGTCGAGGAGGAGTCCACGGCCCTGTGCGAGGCGATGGTCCCGGTGCTGCACGAGGGGCCGCCCGTCAGGGTTGAGGGGGAGCTTATGGCCGCCTACGCGTACGATGCCGCCTCGGGCGAGCTCACCCCCCTGGCCCGCGACGCCGACCTGAACGCCGAGGCCGCCCGGGGCCCCGTCTATACCATCGCGCGTCAGGCGGGGGCAGAGGGCCGCAACGTGGACCTGTACCGGCCGGAGGTGACGAGGGCGTTCCTGCGCGTCACGCACGACCGATACGCGCGGCACTCCTGCGGCGCATTCGGCAAGGAGACGAAGTACGTTTACACCGAAGAACCGGCCATGGCCGCCCGGCGCACGTTCCCGGTCTCCGACTGCCTCCTCGCCGGGTTCAAGAAGGACCACGGCTACGACCTGACCGAGAAGCTCGGCGCCCTGTTCACGCACACGCCGGAGTCGCGGGCGGTGCGCTACGACTACTTCGAGACGCTGAACCGGCTCTGGTGCACCAACTTCGTCAAGGCCTGCCACGACTGGTGCGAGGAGCACGGCCTCGCGTTCACGGGGCACTACTGGGAGCACGAGTGGCCCTCCCCGCGCGGCCACCCGAACTCCATGACCACCTACCGTTGGATGCAGGCGCCGGGCATAGACCTGCTCGGCTTCCAGTTCTCCCACACCGACCGGTCGGCCAACTCGGTGCTCCTGCTCACCTGCAAGGAGGTCTCCAGCGTCGCCGGGCAGATGGGGCGCCGGCGCGTGTCGTCGGAGAACTACGGCGCCGGCGGCTACGGCATGGCCATAAGGGACTTCAAGCCACTCTCGGACTGGGGGGCCGCCTACGGCATCAACCTGAGCGTCCCGCACCTGACCTACGAGACCCTGGCCGGGCGCCGCAAGTACGACTGGCCCCACACCATCAGCGACCATGCCTCGTGGTGGCCCTGCTACCACGTCGTCGCCGACCACGACGCGCGGCTGACCTACGCCCTCTGCCACGGGCGCGAGCGCAACCGCGTGCTGCTCCTCCACCCGACCGCAAGCGGCTGGCTCCACTACGTCCCGCAGGCGTGCAGGCTGGGCGGGAACGTCGAGCGTTCCGAGGCGTTGATAAACCGGCTAAGGGGCAGCCAGGCCGGCCTCGTGCAGGGCCTGGCGGACGCGCACGTGGACTTCGACCTGGGCGACGAGTGGCTCATGGCCGAGTTCGGCTCCGTGCGAGGCGGCCGGATGCGGGTCGGGCGCGGCGAGTACTCCCTCGTCATCCTGCCGGCGAATATGGAGACGGTCCTCGAGTCCACGCTCGACCTGCTCGACCGCTACATGAAGGCCGGCGGGACGGTGCTGGCTCTGGGCGAGCCGCCGGCCTGCGTGCGCGGGCGGCCCAGCGACGCACCCGCCGCGCTGAGCCGCAGGCACGCGGAGAGGTGGGCGAAGTGCGCCAGCGCCGTCGAGCTTGTGCAGAGGGTCCGCGCCGCCGTGCCCCCGCGCACGACGCGCGCCGACGGTTCCCCGCTGCCTGCCGAGCTCGTCTACCGGCGCGAGGAGATGCCGCAGGGCCGCGTGCTCCACTTCTTCGCCAATCCGTGGATGGAGCCGATTGAGACGACCGTCAGGCTGGAGGGCAAGAGCCTGCTCCGCCTGGACACGGCCACGGGCGGGTCGCGCATGGAGGCGACGGAGCTGGCCCCGGGCGGGCAGACGCTGCGCCTCGCGCTGCCGCCGGCGGGGCACGCGCTCTTCGTGAGCGACCCCCGGCGCCGCCGCCAGCCGCCTCCCGCGCCGCGCAGGACCGGGCGGGCGCTTTCCCTCGGCAAGGTGACCGTCCGTCGCGCGCAGCCGAACGTGCTCGTGCTCGACTACTGCGACCTGGAGATGGACGGGCAGCTGTGGCCGTCCATCAACGCCGCCCGCGCCTATTGCATCTCCTGGGAGCGGCGCGACATACGCACGAACCGGGAATACGGCATGGTTTACCAGCAGGCCGCCGGGCCGCCCCCTGAGCGGGCGCCGACGCCGCGGGCCCCGGAGGGCGGGCTGGCCGTCGAGTACCGCTTCGCGGCGGAGGCCGCGGACCTGTCCTCGCTTGAGCTGGCCGTCGAGCGGCCGTGGCTCTACCGGGTCGAGGTGAACGGGCAGCCCGTGGAGTTCCCCGAGAGCGGCCGCTGGTTCGACGAGGACATTCGCAGGGCGCCCGTCGCCGGCGCGGCGGTGCGCGGCGAGAACGTCATCCGGCTCACTGCCGACTCGGTGACCGACCGGCACGAGATCGCCCCGGCCTACGTGCTGGGCGAGTTTTCCGTGCGGCCGGCCGAGCGCGGCTTCGTCCTCGCGGACCCGGCGCCGCTGAAGGTGGGCGACTGGCGCGGGCAGGGCCTCTCCTTCTACCCGTGGTCGGTCCGTTACGAGGCGCGCTTCTCGCTGCGCGCGAAGGCAGACGCCGTGACCGTGAGCGTGCCGGACTGGGTGGGCTCGGCCATCCGCGTCTGGCTCGACGGGAGGGAGGCGGGCGTCATCGTCTTCCCGCCGCACGAGATGGAGATCGCCGGCGTCGCGGCGGGGCGGCACGAGCTCTGCGTTGAGGTGATCGGGAACATGAAAAACCTGATGGGGCCGCCGTTCAGCGAGTCGGCGCCGGGCCTATGGGCCTGGATGGACCACCCCATGCGCCAGCCCGCCGGGGAGCGGTACCGGTTCTACCCGTCTGGCCTCATGGCGCCGTTCCGCGTGGAAGTCTGGAGGGTGTGCCGGGCTCGGCCCCGCGCTCGCCCCGGCGGGTGAGCCGGGCGGCTACTCATCGGACGCTTCGCGGCGGATCTGGTCCACGTCCACGTCGTGCTTGCGCATCAGTCGGTGGAAGCTTTCCCTCTCGATTCCGGCCTGCTCGGCCGCGCGCGTGACGTTGCCGCCCTGTTTGCGCAGCAAGGCTTCCAGGTATTGCTTGCGGAAGCTGGTGCTCATGCGCTCCATCGCCTCGCGATAGGGCAGGTCGACCACCTCCGGCAGTGCGTTGGCGTACTGACGTCCGGCCGACTCGATGAAGGGGAACAGCGTGGGGGCAATCCTGTCGCCGTCGCACAGCACGACGGCGCGCTCGATCGCGTTGCGCAACTCCCGTACGTTCCCCGGCCAGTGGTAGTTTATCAGCAGGTCCATGGCGGCCGGCGTCACCTCGTACCGGTCGGCCCTCTCGCCGGCGAACTCGCGCAGGTAGCGCTCGACCAGAAGCGGGATGTCGCCGAAACGCTCCCGCAGGGGCGGCAGGCGGATGGGGAACACGTTGAGCCGGTAATACAGGTCCTCCCGGAACGCGCCTTCCTCCATGGCCTGCTGGAGGTCGCGGTTGGACGAGGCGATGATGCGCACGTCAACCGGCATGTCGATCGTATCGCCGACGCGGCGGATCTCCCTTTCCTGTATGGCCCGATTGATTTTGACCTGCAGGTCCGCGTTCAGTTCCGTTATCTCGTCCAGAAACAGCGAGCCGCCGTCCGCCTCCATGAACAGGCCGGGCTTGTCCCTGGAGGCGCCGCTGAAGGCGCCCTTCACGTGGCCGAAGAGCTCGCTCTCTATGAGTTCCTTCGGCATTGCGCCGCAGTTGATCGCCACGAAGCGACGGGCGGCCCGCTGGCTGGCGGCGTGGATGGCGCGGGCGAACAGTTCCTTGCCCGTCCCGCTCTCCCCGGTCAGCAGCACCGTCGTGTCGGCGTCGGCGGCCTTGCGCGCCAGCTCGAAAGCGCGCTGCATCGGTTCGCTCTCGCCGACGATGTTCGGGAAGCCGTACTTCCGCTGGACCTGCTCCTTGAGGATCTGCGTCTCCCTGCGCAGTTGCCTGCGTTCGAGCGCCTTTTCCAGGGCGATTCTCAGCTCCTCGGGCTCGAAGGGCTTGGTCAGGTAGTTGTACGCGCCCGCCTTCACCGCCTCCACCGCCTGGGCGACGGTGGCGTAGGCCGTCATCAGTATGACCTCCGTGTCGGGCGACCTGTCCTTGATCGTGCGCAGCAGCTCCATCCCGTCTGTGCCGGGCATTCGGATGTCGGTCAGCACGACGTCCGGCGGCGCCCGACGCACTCGTTCCAGGGCGGCGCCGGCCGACGTGTCCGTCTCGACGTCGTAATCTTCGCGCAGAAGCTGCGAGAGCATGGTGAGCATGCTCTTCTTGTCGTCAACGACCAGCACTTTGGCCTTCTTGCCCATTGTCTCCCTTCGATCCCGGCGCCTCGGCAGGGCTCTCGGCCCCCGCCGGCTTGAATCGCGATTCCCGGGGGGCGTATAATCCGACTCATTGTAGGACAAGGCCTTACCGGCGCAAGGGGAAAACGCGTGCTCGACCTGAGCAAAGTCACGACGTATCCCATCGCGGAACGCAAGAACCTGGTCACGCTGGACGATTTCGTCCAGCCGGAGCAGAGCCGCGTCGAGTGGCGTGACAGGGACTTCGAGCGGCTGTGTCGCCGCGTCCACGAGGCGGCGACGGCCGGCCGCGTCGTGCTGATGCAGTTCGGCGCGCACGTCATCAAGCGCGGCCTGGGCCTGCTGGTCAGGGACCTGATGGCGCGCGGCTTCGTGCGCCACGTGGCGATGAACGGGGCCTGCGCGATCCACGACTTCGAGGTCGCGCTTATCGGCGAGACCAGTGAGGACGTGGCCGCCAGCATCGAGGACGGCTCGTTCGGCATGGCCGAGGAGACGGGGCGCACCATCAACGAGACCGTCAACGCCAGCACCGAGGGTTTCGGCAAGGCCCTCGGCCGCAGGATAAGCGAGGAGGAACTGCCGCACCGCGACCACAGCGTCCTGTGCGGGGCGTTCGAGCTGGGCGTGCCCGCGACCGTGCACGTGGCGATCGGGACGGACATCGTGCACCAGCACCCCACCTTCGACGGCGGCAGGACGGGCGCTGCAAGCCATTACGACTTCAAGGTTTACGTTGAGACGGTCTCCCGGCTGGGCCACGGCGTGCTGCTCAACTTCGGCTCGGCGGTGATCATGCCCGAGGTCTTCCTGAAGGCGCTCAGCATCAGCCGGAACCTCGGCTGCGAAGTGGCCCCGCTCTACACGGCGTCGTTCGACATCCGGGCCGACGTTGGGGACTACTACTTCCGGCCCTGCAAGAACGTGGTGCAGCGGCCCGTCTCGATGGGCGGAGAGGGGTTCAGTTTCTGCGTGGACCATCGGCACAGCATACCCGCCCTGCACCGTCGGCTGATTCAGCTTTCGGAAGGGGAGACAGGGGCTTGAGGGCGGTCCTTCAGCGGGTCTCGGGCGCCGGTGTGAGCGTGGACGGGCGCGAAATCGCCCGGATCGGCAAGGGGCTGGTCGTGCTGCTCGCCGTCGGCCGGGACGACGGCGAAAAGGAGGCGGCCTACATCGCCGGGAAGGTGGCCGACCTGCGGGTCTTCGACGACGGCGAGGGCCGGCTCAACCTGTCCGTCTCGGACGTCGGGGGCGCCGTTCTGCTCGTCTCGCAGTTCACGCTCTACGGCGACTGCCGCAAGGGACGGCGACCGTCCTTCACTCACGCCGCCCCGCCCGACGTCGCGGAGCGCCTTTACGGGACCGTGGCCGAGAGGCTGCGCGAGGGGGGACTGACCGTGGAGACAGGGCAGTTTCAGGCCATGATGGACGTGTCCCTGGTGAATGACGGACCCGTTACGCTGATACTGGACAGTGACAGGAGCTTTTGAAGCCCATGGAATTGGGAGTGGCAAGATGAGATATCTGTGTTGGGCCGTGTTGCCTTGTGCTGTGCTGTTGTTCGGGTGTGTGAGCGGCCGGGGGGGGGCAACGCCGGCGGGGAGGCCCGGGATCGAGTACGGCGACGTGGAACCGCCCATGGAGCGGATACATGAGTACACGATGCCGCCGCTGCTTCAGACGGAGACTGCGGCGCCGGCGCGCTCCTATGACCTGACCGGCTCGCCCGTGCGCCCGGCCCAGGTCGCCGGGCAGCTTGACGTGCGCCTGGGGCGCCAGTGGAAGTACATCGTCCTCCATCACAGTGCGACGGATACCGGCAGCGAGAAGGTGTTCGACCGCTATCACAGGGACCACAACGGCTGGCTGTGCGTGGGTTATGACTTCGTCATCGGCAACGGCCGCGGCTCGGCGGACGGTCTTGTCGAAGTCACCCCTCGCTGGGAGAAGCAGATGCAGGGCGCCCACGCCAACGATGCCGAATACAACGGCTACGGCATCGGCATCTGTCTGGTCGGCAACTTCGAGCGCACCTATCCGACGGCCGCGCAGTTGGAGGCGCTGGTGGGGCTGGTGAACTACCTGCAGGCCCGCTGCGGCATCCCGACCGACAGGATCCTCGGCCATCGCCACATCCGGCCCGGCGGCACGCGCTGCCCCGGCAAGAACTTCCCCTGGTACGAGTTCCTCTCCCGGTTAGAGCACTGACCCCCCGAGGAACAGCTCCAGGGCGCCGGCGAACTCCTCGGCGTTCCCGAAGCGCTCCGCGACGGGCTTCTCGGTGGCGCGCACAATGACTTCGGCCAGATACCGCGGTATCTCCGGGTAGTACTCCTGCGGGTCGAGAAGCGGCTCGTGGAGGTGCTTGTACATCAGGGCCACCCGTGATTGCCCTTCGTAGGGCAGCCGCGCCAGCAGCGCCGAATAGAGGACCAATCCCATTGCGTACAGGTCGGTGGCGAGCGTCAGACGCTCGCCGCGCCACTGCTCAGGCGCCATGAAGTGCGGGGACCCGACGACCTTGCTGCCGGGGGTCTCGCTGGTCGTCTCCTCAAGCAGCCTGGCAATGCCGAAGTCGGTCAGCAGGGGCACCCCGTCCCCGCGCAGCAGGATGTTTCCCGGCTTGATGTCCCCGTGCACGATCCCATGCCTGTGCACCTGCGCCAGTCCGGCCAGCACCTGGCGGCACAGCAGGCACGCCTGCTCGGGGGGCATCGGGCCGTCACGCCGCATCCTCTCGCGCAGGGAGGGACCCTCGACCAGTTGCATCTCGATGAACGCGAGTCCCTCGGCCACTCCGAGGTCGAAGACGCGGACGACGTTCTCGTGTTCGACGGCCGCCGCTGCGTGCGCCTCCTGGCGGAGCCTGCGCAGCGAATCGGCGGCGGGCTCGAGCGGCTGGAAGTGCAGCAGCTTCAGCGCCACCGTCTGCCCGGAGCGCAGGTTGCGCGCCCGGTAGATCCTGCCGGTTCCGCCGCGCCCGAGCAGGCCGTGCAGCTCGAAGTGGGCGAAGCGCTCCGGCGCGGCGGCGGCTGCATAGTGCGCCGGCGCCTCAGCAGCCCGCAAGCCGCTCATCGGGTCGTCGCCAAGGAAGGCGAGGCCGTTCGCCTTCATGATGGCCTCGCCGCACAACGGACAGTACGCGGAGGGACCAACCTGGTCGGGCAGGACGCGGAACCGGGCCTTGCACCCCGGGCAGTCCACGGGCACGTAGGGCGCCTCACCGCAGTTCTGCACGGTCCTGGCCGACAGCTCGGGGCGCCGCGTCAGGATCCGCTCTTCCAGGGCCACCAGGTGGTCGGGGACGTCTCCGGCGATGACCGCGCGCAGGTGCTCCGCCGCCTCGCGCGGCGAGAGGTGGCCTTGCTCGACGAGTCGCAGGCCCAGAAGTATGGCATCGGCCGAACAGCCCATGTCGTCCTGCCAGCCCTGGTCAGAGAAAGGGCTAACCCAGCCCGTTGGAGAATGTAGCTCAGCCGCCCCCGGCTGAGAAGGCCACAGGCGAGGGCACCTGTGCTACACGGACCCACGCCACGCGCAGCACCTCCTGGCGAATCGCCGTTCCTTAACGGAGCGCTAATCCAGCCCGAGCAGCCGTCTGAGGCCTTCTTCGGACAGCTCGTTGACGCCCAGCTCGCGGGCGCGCGCCAGCTTGGTGCCCGGGTCCTCGCCCACGACGACGTAGTCCGTCTTGCTGCTGACGCTGCCCGTGACGCGCCCGCCGCGGGACGCGATCAGCCGCGCGGCCTCGTCCCGGCCGTATCCGGCCAGCGCGCCCGTCAGGACGAACGTCTTCCCGGCGACCTCCGGGCTCTCCCAGACGGCCCCCGCGCCGGACCTGGTGTTGACCCCGGCCCGGGTCAGCTTGTCGAGGACGGCGGCGGTGGACTCCCTGGCAAGAAAGCCCGCCACAGCGGTTGCGATGGTTTCCCCTATCTCTTCGCCCAGCAGGTCTTTCTCCGACGCATTCCGCAGCTCATCCAGGCTCGGGAACTTCCGGGCCAATACGCCCGCCAGGTGTGCGCCAACGTGTGGTATGCCAAGGCCGAACAGGAGCCGACTGAGGTCCTGCGACTTGCTTGCCTCGATAGCATTGAAGAGATTATCCGTGGACTTCTCCGCCATGCCCTCCAGCGCCAGCACGGAATCCCTGTCGAGAGAATAGAGGTCGGCCATGTCCTCGACCAGCTTCGCCTCGACCAGTTGGTGGACCAGGGCCTGGCCGAGTCCCTCGATATCCATTGCGCCCCGGCTGGCGAAGTGGGCTATCCTTTCTTCCACCTGGCCCGGGCAGCGGGGGTTATCGCAGTACAGCAGGAGAGTTACTGTGACCGGTCCTTTGCAGACTGAGCAGCGGTCTCGCTCGGGTGGCATGAACTCGCGTTTCGCTTCTTGCCCTCTCATAGGACAGTCGGAGTTGAGGCATATCTTGTGGGCCGTTTTCCTTCCGGGTATTGCCACAGGTCCGCCACAGACGGCACACCTGTCTTCCGCTATTGGCAGGTAGCCTCTCGTCTTGAGTTTGGTTGCACCGTCACAATGATCATTCAAGCACTTCTTTTTCTCCGAATGCTCTTCCCGTACGGATCCCTTGCACTCAGGACACTTGACGGGCCGGGGGTACGGCTTGGTTGCGTCAGTCCGTTTCTCCTCGATGACCTTCAGGACCTGGGGGATGATCTCGCCGGCCTTCTCGACCAGGACGTGGTCGCCGATGCGGACGTCCTTGCGCGCCAGCTCGTCGAAATTGTGCAGCGAGGCGCGGCTGACGGTCGTGCCCGACAGGCGCACCGGCTCCAGGACGGCGACCGGCGTGAGCTGGCCGCTCTTGCCGACGTTCACCTCGATCCGCTCGACGCGGCTGACCTGCTGCTCGGCGGCGAACTTGTACGCCATCAGCCAGCGCGGCGCCTTCGACGTGGCGCCGAGCCCGACCCGCTGTGCGATGCTGTCCACCTTCACCACGAGGCCGTCCACCGGGTAGTCAAGGTCGTGGATCCGCCCCTCCCAGTCGCGGCAGAGGTCGAGCACTTCGTCGCACGTGCCGCACACCTGCACGTTGGGGTTGGTGGGGCAGCGGCGCTCCCGCAGCCAGTTGAGCCGCTCCCAGTGCGAGTCCGGCACCCGCGCGCCGTCGCACGTCCCGATCTCGTACGTGAAGGCGCGCAGGCCCCGCCGAGCCGTGACGGCCGGGTCCAGCAGCTTCAGCGAGCCGGCGGTGGCGTTGCGCGGGTTGGCGAAGAGCGGCTCGCCGGCTTCCCCGCGCTCCGCGTTGACGGCCTTGAACGCGCCGAAGGACATATAGACCTCGCCGCGCACCTCGATGACCGACCCGGCCAGGTCCACGCCCGCCGCGAGCGCGAGCGGCAGGTTGACGACCGTGCGCGCGTTCTGCGTCACGTCGTCGCCGGCCAGCCCGTTGCCCCGGGTGATGCCCTGGGTCAGCGAGCCGTCGCGGTAGACGAGGTTGATGGCGACCCCGTCTATCTTGGGCTCGACGACGTAGGACCACGTCTCCTCCGGCCCGAGCAGGCGGCCGATGCGGGCGTCGAACTCCCTGACCTCGTCTTCGTTGTAGGTGTTGTCGATGCTGAGCATCGGGGAGAGGTGCTCGGCGCTCGTGAAGGCTTCCAGCGGCTGGCCGCCGACGCGCCGGGTGGGGCTGTCGGGCGTGACGAGTTCGGGGTGCTCCTGCTCCAGGCGCCCCAGCTCTTCCATGAGCGCGTCGAACTCGCGGTCGGATATCCCGGGGGCGTTCTCGACGTAGTAGCGGTAGTTGTGGCGGCGGATCTGCTCGCGCAGTTGCCCGATGCGATGCTGGAGGTCTTTCGGCTTGCCCATGGGCGTGGCGTCCGGCGTGATTGCCTCTTACCTGGGCTCCGCGGCCACCTGCTGAAAAAACGCGCGCAAGTCCTGAACGCACTCTTCGCACAGCGCGCCGTACTTGAGGCGGTCTTCGGTCAGTCTCTCCCAGTCGTCGGGGGCATCGTGAGCCGGCCGCAGGATGCACACGTTTCGGCAGTAGTGCCCGTCCCCCTCGACCGTGACGGTGCTGCGCCCCATGTCAGGCACGCCGAACATGAAGCATATCTGCCGCATCGCCTCCGTCTTCAGATAGCTGTATGGTATCGCCCATATGCCGTCGATCCGGTGCGTGCTGATGACCGCCGCCATGAACGGCTGCGCCTTCCCGACCACGTAGCCGGCCTTCCCTCCCTGCTGGGCGGCGGCCCTGCTGAACATGTCCTCGGACATGACGAACAGGTCGTAGTGCTCCCCCAGCAGGTCCTCGTTGCGCCACGGTTCCGTCGCGAACGATTCCAGGAGGCGGTCCGAATCCACCTGCATCCTCTCCTCGTTCAGCGCGTCGTACACGTACCAGTCCACGCTTCGGTACGGAACGAGGTCATCGTCGTCATCGCGCCACTTGCGATCGCGGTACCGGCCGAAGTCGTTGACCGGCAGCGGCGTGGTGCACCTGCCGATCGTCAGCACCTCTTTGATCGCGTCGATGATGGCCACCTTCTCCGGCCAGAAGCCCTTGTCATTCAACAAGTTAAGTGGTTTGAACTTCTTCATCGGTACTCGACGATCTCGCTCAAGGGCTTGCGGGGCCTCGGCGAAGGCTCCTCGTCCGGGTAGCCGAGCGGCGTCATCGCCACGGGTTCCAGCTCGGGCGGGATGTCCAGCGCCTGCCGCAGCTCGTCCGGCTTGAACGCGCCGATCCAGCACGTGCCCAGGCCCTCGGCCGCCGCCGCCAGCACGAGGTGGTCCATGGCGATGCTCACGTCAACGTCCGCGTAGCTCTTGCCGTCCGAGCGATGCCACGCCTCGGCGGGCCTTGCGCACGCACAGATGACGACCGGCGCATCCGCAAGCCATTGCTGGGAATAGGCTTCCAGCAGGGCCTTGCGCGTCGGTTCGTCCCGGATCACGTAGAAGTGCCACGGCTGACGGTTCGCCGCGCTGGGTGCGATCCGCGCCGCTTCGAGCGCCCGTTCGAGCTTCTCGTCCTCGACGGGATTGGCCCGGTATGCCCTCACGCTTCGCCGCCTCTTGATCGTCTCGTAGAAATCCATCGCGTCCCCTCCGCTGTCTCACGTACATTATTCCCTACCGGCGGCCGGTCTGCAAGTGGCCTCGCCCCGCCATCCGGCCCTCCCACCAGCTTGCCGTCTGTGTTGCCTTTGTGGCCGTTACCTCACACTTCACACTTCCTTGGCCGGCGTGTCTTGTATTTCGCCTTTATTGCGCGTCGTTCATCCCTCATACTTCTGCCTTCTGCCTTCATACTTCCCGACCGGCCGTCACCCCCCCTGTCAGACGGACGCACTCGCCCTGACACGTGTCCTGCCGGAGCGGAATCCGCTTCCGCAAAAACGGACGCCCTGCCGGCGGCGCGCCTCGTTGCCGTTCTCGCCGTTCCATCCCGCGATCTGCAATCCGCATTCCCCGTTCACATGCCCGCCTTCCGGGTCTTATAGCTTTTATGGCTGTTCCTGGCACTGAGAGAACGAGGCGGCGTCTTCCGGTGCCGTGGCGTGCCGTACCTCCAGCCTCCAGCCTGCAGTCTCCGGCCTGTACATTTATTATGGCATTCAGTGAAAGGGGGCCGGTCGCTGGGGGAGTGGTGGCCGGTTTGCTGGGTGGCGCCCGCCGTCCGCCTTGCCGTACCTCCAGCCTCCAGCCTGCAGCCTCCAGCCTGCTTTTCTCGCCTTTATTGCGATACTCGCCAAAGTGGGGGCGGCCAGATGTTGGGGGGCAGTCTCGCGGGACGCGCGTTATGGAGTGCGGTAGCTTGCTACCGCTTTGCCGTTGCGGAAGCTTGCTTCCGCGTGGACAACCGGCAGCCCTCGATTACGCCCGCCGGGGTGGTGCCGTACCTCCAGTCTCCAGTCTGCCTTTCTGTGCGTTATTGCGGTACTCGCTAAAGTGAGAGGCGGCTGGTCCGGTGGGGGGCAGTCTCGCGTCGCCGTTGCCGTACCTGCAGCCTCCAGCCTCAGGCCTGCTTTCCTGGCCTTTATTGCGATACTCGCCAAAGTGGGGGCGGCCAGATGTTGGGGGGCAGTTGCGCGGGACGCGCGTTATGGAGTGCGGCAGTTTGCTGCCGCAAAGGGAGCGCAGCTTCCTGCCGTTCGTGCCGTTTGTGGCGTGCCCGCGCCGCCGGAGAAGCACTGCCGGACCCCCGGTCTCCGGGCTATAGTCTTCAGCCTGCCTGTACCGTTATTATGGCATTCAGTAAAATACGGACCGTGCTTGAGGTGGGGGGCAGTTGCGCGGGACGCGCGTTATGGAGTGCGGTAGCTTGCTACCGCTTTGCCGTTGCGGAA
>CAZQEQ010000075.1:16651-17233 GCA_964592385.1 uncultured candidatus Brocadiaceae bacterium
GCTTGCTTCCGCGTGGACAACCGGCATCCCTCGATTACGCCCGCCGGGGTGGTGCCGTACCTGTAGCCTCCAGCCTGCAGTCTCCGGCCTGCCTTTCTTGGCTTTATTGCGATACTCGCTAAAGTGAGGTCGGGTGGAGTCTGGGGGAGGAGCTGTCGCGGCGTGTAGCCGCTTGCCGTCGGCGCCGGTTGTCCCAAAGGGACAATCCATGACAGCCCGGGATCAGTCCGCCGCCGGGCGGACGCCATCCCGGGTTACGGAGTGCGCAGTACACCTGGGGCCCTGAAGGGGCTCTCCATCCGGGTTGCTCCTTCAGAGCAAGCTTGTGCATCCCGTCAGTTTCCCAGGGCAGCGGGCAACCGCCCGCAGCCCTGGGCTCTCATGGGTAGCCCTTTCAGGGCGACGGGGTCGGTGGCCTTGCCGTACCTGCAGCCTGCAGCCTGCAGCCTCAAGCCTGCGTTCCTGGCCTTTATTGCGATACTCGCTAAAGTGGCGGTGGCTCGGCTCTTGGGGTGGGGGGCAGTCTGCGGTGGCCTTGCCGTACCTGCAGCCTGCAGCCTGCAGCCTCAAGCCTGCGTTCCT
>CAZQEQ010000076.1:0-17211 GCA_964592385.1 uncultured candidatus Brocadiaceae bacterium
AGGGGGTAGAGGAAGCCCGCGCCGGCCGAGGCGCGGACCATGCGAATCGGCAGCTCGAATCCGCGGGGCACGCCCTTGAGCTTGGCGTCGTGGGAAAGGGAATACTGCGTCTTGGCCATGCAGATGGGGAGCTTGTCGTAGCCGAGCTTGGTGAAGAGCCTGATCTTGCGGCGGGCCTCGGGGGCGAACTCGACGCGGTCCGCGCCGTAGACCTGCGTGGCGATAGTCTCGATCTTCTGCCTGATGGAAGCGTCGTCCGGGTAGAGGAGTTTGAACTGGCTGGGCTTCTCACAGGCTTCGACGAGGGCCTCGGCCAGCTCGACACCTCCCTCGCCGCCTTTGGCCCAGACGTCGCTGGTCACGACCTGCTCGGCGCCCGCTGCGACGGCCTGTTCCCTGACGGCCTCGACTTCCGAGTCCTTATCGTCGGTGAACCGGTTGATGCAGACCACCGAGGGCACGCCGAACATGCCCGCGTTCTCAATGTGCTTGGTCAGATTCTCGCACCCGCGGGTTACGGCGCCGGGGTTCTCCTCTATCATCTCCGGCGGCAGCGGCCTGCCGGCCACGACCTTGAAATCGCCGCTGTGCATCTTCAGCGCCCTGACCGTGGCGACGATAAGAACCGCGTTGGGGACAAGGCCGCCGACGCGGCACTTGATGTCCATGAACTTCTCCATGCCGATGTCGGCTCCGAAGCCGCTCTCGGTGACGACGTAGTCGGCCAGTTTCAGGGCCATCATGTCGGCCAGGATGCTGCTGTTGCCGTGGGCGATGTTGGCGAACGGGCCGGTGTGCACGAAGGCGGGGCCGCCCTCCAGCGTCTGCATCAGGTTGGGTTTCAGGGCGTCCTTGAGCAGCACGGTCATGGCGCCGGCGCACTTGAGGTCTTCCGTCGTGACCGGCTCCTTGTCATAGGTGTATCCCACGACGCAGCGCCCCACCCTCTCGCGGAGGTCCCTGAGGTTCTTTGAGAGGCCCAGCACGGCCATCAGCTCGCTGGCGACGCTGATGTCGAACCCGCTCTTGCGCACGAAGCCGTTCGCCAGGCCGACGACGATTTCCTCCAGCGCCCACCGGTCGTTCAGGTCGACGACGCGGTTCCAGCAGATACTCTGCGGGTCGATGCCGAGGCGGTTCTTGCGCTTGAGTGCGTTGTCGAGGAAGGCTGCCGCCAGGTTATGCGCGATGCTGACGGCGTGGACGTCGCCGGTCAGGTGGAGGTTGAAGTCCTCCATGGGCACGACCTGGCTGTGGCCGCCACCGGCTGCGCCGCCCTTGATGCCGAAGACCGGGCCCAGCGAGGGCTGTCGGATGCAGACGAAGGCGTTCTTACCGATCCTGCACAAGGCCTGCGTGGCCCCGATGGTGCTGACCGTTTTGCCCTCGCCCAGGGGCGTGGGCGTGATCGCCGTCACGTCGATGTACTTCCCATCGGGCAAGTCTGCCAGACGCTCGAGGATGTCCAGCTTCACCTTGGCTTTGTAGTCGCCGTGGAGTTCCAGTTCTTCACGCAGGATTCCTGCGTCTGCGGCGACTTCCTCGATCTTGCGTAACTTCGCCTGCTGGGCAATCTCCAGATCACTGAGCACAGCCGTCCTCCTTTCGAACCGTAAGGACTCGCCCATCCGTCCCCTCACGGCGGGCAGAGAATCCCCTCAACCGCTTCCACGATGCTGACCGCATCGGCTACGTTGTGCAGATAGACGTCCGCGGGAAGCCACCGCGGCAGCCCCCCCTCCAGGTCGACGCACAGGTGTGCCTCGGGGCCGCTGAAGACGACGCGCGGCGCCCGGGGCAGAGAACTCCATTTCTGGAGCCATCGGCAGAGCTCGGCCCCGTCTATGCCGGGAAGGATCAAATGCACCACCACGGCGTCGTAATCGCTCTCCCGCTCGACGTGCATCATGGCCCGTTCGGCCGAGGAGGTCGGGACCACGTAGTGTCCCTTCTCGCAGAGCAGTCGGATCATGACCCGAGAGCGTTCCCGGTCCGCGTCCACGTACAGTATCTTGGCCATCGCTATTCGCCTGCCAGCCCGACGGCTGAGAATACACGATCAAGGTCCACGTGCTCCTCGATCATGCGCTCCGCCAGCCCTATCTTCTCGGCGTCTCTCGGCGTTATCTTCGGCACGAGGCTCCGTGCCCTGAAGGCCGTGGTCGCCGTGTCCTCGTCTATAAGCAGCACGGGCACACCGACCTCACAGAGGATGTTGACGATTGTCAGGTGCGGCACGAATCCTCCCGTCAGGAGCAACCCCGCGATCTGTGGGGCGCTCCCCCGTTCCCGCATCAGGTGCGACGTGAGCGACGCAAGGATGTTGTCCACCCTGTCCCCCGGGACCACCACCAGGCATCCGTCACTCAGGTACTTGATCATGTTCTGGGGTTCCATGGCGGCCACGATGATGTCTCGTATCTGGTTGTCGAGCCGCCGCCCGCCGCACAGCACCTCCAATCCCATCTCCTCCAGCAGATGGCGCATGGTGGGGTACGTCAGCTCCCTGCGGTACGGCAGCACGCCCAGGCACTGGATCCCCTGGTTCGCGAGTCCCTGGCACACGGCGGCACTGACCTTCTCATACTTCTCAATAAAAACCTTGTTGACGACGGCCCCGATCACGGGCACTTCGTGGCGGTCGAAAAGCGCACGATTCAGGCATATCTCGTCGATGCACTTGCCGATCCCCCCGCCCGTGACGATGATGCATCGAGCATCCAGTCGCCTGGCCACCTGGGCATTGGACGCGTCTATCACGGAGCCGACGCCGGCGTGGCCCGTGCCCTCCACGATGGCCACGTCGTGGTCCGCTGCGAGGATGTCCATCGCGTCCAGGATGGGCCGGAATATCTGCTCGGGATCGGGGTTGAGGATGTACGCCTGCGTGAACCCGCGCGGGATGGTGACCGGGCTCAGGCTCTTGATGGGACCGTCGGCGTCCAGCGCGTGCTTGAAGAGGGCCGCGTCTTCGTCAACCTGTTCATGGTCCTCCATGACGTAGCGCTGGCCGACCGGCTTGATGAAGCAGGTGCGGAACCCGCGCTTCTGTGCGGCGCGGAAAAGCCCCACGCTGACCGTCGTCTTGCCGGCGTGCTGCTCCGTTGCTGCCACGTAGATGCGTTTCACGGTCTCTCTGCTCCGGCACGGGCCGCCGGGGTCTTCCCCTCCAGGGCGGACACCAGCCTCTCGGCCGCCACTATGCCGTCCTCGAGCGAGAAGATGTCCAACATGTTGTCCGAGAAAAGGACGCTGCACGAAGCGGGGAAGTCCTCATCAGCCTCCGAGCGAACCACCTGGAACTCGACCAGAGGGAAAAACCGGAACATGCAGCGCAGCGGATCGCCCTCGGCCACAGTGCCGCCCAGCGCACGGGCGGCCTGCAGAAGCCCTTCGCGCGTCCTGCCGACGCCGCGGCTCAGTCGCGCATTCGCCCTTCCCTCAAACGCCTGCTGGTACGAGCGCCCTTCGGCGAAGTCGGCGAACGACACGAAGCCAGTCGGCGCCGTCACTCTCTCGGCCCCCAGGTAGTCGAGGACGAGTATCTGCCAGACAATCTGCACCTCTCCCCCTTCGGGAAGTAAGTGCATGGCGTACGGCTCGGGCCGGACCTGGACCCGCCAGCGCAGAACCTGGATGCCTATCGTGCCGTCCTCCGGGTTGAGAGAAGCGCCGAGCTTCTGGAGCCGTTCGGCGTCCAGCCCTGGCTTGAGCCGCTCCAGGGCTGCCTCACGCGCTGCCAGGTAATGGTCTTGCCGCGTGGCGCTCATGGGCCCTATCTGTTGCTCATATAAGCCGCGATGTAATCGTCGCAGTACAGTTGCTTCTCCAGCAGCACTTCGGCGGTGATGGCTGCGTGCATGAGCTGTTCGTCGAACGCGTCCATGATGGCGGCGTCAAGCCCGGCGCCGACGCACATGGCCACGAACGCGCTGTTGAGCAGCGAACGCTCCTTGCAGTTCTGACTTACGTTCGAGAGCCCTATGACGAACTTGGGCGGAGGATCGGAGATCATCCTGAGTTGACTGATGGCTCCGAGGACGGCGGCCGGCTGCTTGGGAGCCACGTTAACCGGAAGGATCACGGGGTCGATGTAGAGGTCCGGGATCGGGAGGCCGTGTCCCATGGCCTTCGTCACGATGGTGGCGCCCATTGCCACTCGTCCGTCCACGTCCTGCGGGACGCCTGTCTCGTCGATGGTCAGGGCGATAAGCTGCGAGTTCGTCTCCACCGCCAGTGGCACGTAGCGGTCGAGGGCGTCCGGGCTCGCCTTGCTGGAGTTGATGATCGTGGGATTCTCGCAGCGCTTCAGTGCCTCCGCCATCACCTCGAACTTGGCGGTGTCAACGCATATCGGGGCATCCGTGACCTCCTGGATGGTCTCGATCAGCCACTGCATGTTGTTGAGCGCCCCGCCCTTGGTCGGCCCGACGTTGACGTCCAGGGCGTCGGCGCCGGCTTCGAGCTGACGCAGCGCCAGCTTCTGGATTGCCTCCGCGTCCCGTTCTTCAATGGCCTTCTTGACCTCTTTGAACATTCCGTTGATACGCTCGCCGATCACAAACATTCACGTGCTCCTTTCGGCAAGACACGCTTGCGGGAGACAGTTGAGAGTTGCTCGTTGACGGTTGACAGCGAATGACATCGCCACTCCTTCGTCCTCGTCCTCGTCCTCGACAGCCGCCGGTCTCACTCCGCCCCGGGCCACATGGCCTGAACGGCCGTTCTGGCCTGTTCGAGCGCTTCCGGATTGCGCATGACCACCAGCTCGGCTCCGGATTCGACGTAGCTGATCGCTGAGGCCGATTCCCACAGGGGTGCCCTCAGCGCCACTTCACCCCATTCGGGGTTCTCCGCTTCGGGCGAGACGGCTTCCTTGACGCGCCCGATCTCCCGCCCCAGGTCCACTATGACGGGTTGCTGGAGCAGCCGGTCGCCGGCCAGCGCCGCTTTCCTGCCCCGCTCGATCGTCGTGTAGATGTAAACCATGCCGAAGCCCAGCGCTCCCGTCGTGGGGTGCATGACGATGTTCTCAAGGCCGACGCCGACGTCGCGGAGCAGGATGTGAAGCTGCTTGGAAAGGTTGATGTCGGATGGCGCCTCGGCGATGATCTTGTGCGAGTCGGCCAGGCAGCTTGCGGCCAGCGTGCGGTAGTTGCTGTCCTTGGCCGTGCCGAACAGGCAATTCTCGCCCGCAGCCGCGTGCGTGCACTTCGGGAAGAGGTTATTGTCGACGTCGTCCACGTCACAGCCCCAGACGATCAACGGGAGCCCCGTCGCCCCAAGGACCCGCTTGACGTCGTCGGCGCACTGCTCGGGGCTGCGGCCCTCCAGGTCGGGGTGCGCCGCGTCCAGGTGGAGGCAGATAAGGTCCGCGCCCCACTCCTCGCACTTCGCCGCCCAGCTCTCCAGGTCGCCCCCGACGCCAGTGAGGTGTTTCTTGACCTGATCCGGCCAGGTGTCGAGCCCTGCCGTGTTGATCTCCAGCGCGAAGGCCGGTGGGTGCGGGTAGCTGCCCTCGAAGCCGAGCATGGGCGGCCCGCTCTCCCCGCCGATCTTCACGACGCGGGAACGCGATCCACCCTCATCGCTGGTCGCACCGATCGTCACCTCGTGGATTGCACCGCTGTACTTTTCCTTCACGTCCGGCACCGGCATGTGGTCGCTCCTTCCGTTCCAGTGTTGCCCTACTGGCCCCCGGAGGCTGACGGAAAGCTTTCAGCGTCGGTGTGGGGCAGAAAACAGGCTGAGATGAACTGATCCATGAAGTCAGGATGGGTTGAAAGTTCAAAGTAGGTCATCTTAGTGGCGATTTCTCGCGTTTTCCAGTAATTCTCGGCGCTTTCAGCCGCCATGCAGGCGCCCTTGAGCGACGTGTTCCCGACGAACTCGATCCGTTCCCTGGGCACGTCGGGCAGCAACCCGATTGCCACGGCGGTCTCCTTGTTCACGCTCTCGCCGAAGCCGCCGGCCAGCATGATCCTGTCCAGGTCCTGCCAGCTCATGCCCAGGCTCTCCAGCAGGATGCTCCCGGCGGCGTAGATGGCCCCCTTGGCCCGCACCAGGTTGTCCACGTCGGCCTGGGTCAGCACGATCTCCAGCCCTCCGGCCGCCTCGTCGCCGGGCACGACAAGGTAGTCGAGCGACTCGTCGTCCAGCCGGCGCACGCCGGGCGCCCCGGGCACGAGCTGGCCCGTCCTGTCCATCACCCCTTCTTGCACCAGCGCCGCCACCAGGTCTATGTAGCCCGTGCCGCAGATGCCCAGCGGCGCAGCGTCCCCGATGGTGCTCCAGCGAAGCGTGCCATCGACCCAGAAGGAATCGATGGCGCCGTCCCTGGCCCTGGTGCCGGAGGCGCTTCCGGCGCCCTCGAACGCGGGCCCCGCCGACGCGCTACAGCAGACCAGGAACTCGCGGCAGCCCACTACGATCTCGCCGTTCGTGCCCAGGTCGATGAGCGCCGCCGGAGTTTCCCGTTCGGCGAGCCCGGTGGCCAAAACGCCGGACGTAATGTCCGCTCCGACGAAGGAACTGACCGACGGCAGACAGAAGACGCGTCCGGCCGGATTGATCCGCACGCCAACGTCCCTCGGGTTCACCGAGGGCAACAGATAGGCACACCCGACGTAGGGCTCTCTCCTTATCCAGATGGGATATAGCCCCAGGAAGAGGTGCATCATCGTCGTGTTGCCGCTGACGGCGACGCTCCAGACGTCGTCTCGCTCGAGGCCGCACTTGTCCAGCAGCGCGGCCAGGAGGCGTTCTATGTCTGCGGCCACCCTCTGCTGCAACTCGGGGCAGCCCATCTGTTCGTCCCGCTGGCAGTGGATGATGCGTGAGATCACGTCGGGACCGAACGTGACCTGCGAGTTGTAGCAGGAGGCTGTCCACGACGCGCCCGGGGCGAGCAGGCGCGCCTTTATCGACGTGGTGCCGATGTCCACGGCCAGCGCACCGCGTCGCCCGGAATCCGGCGTGCCCACGTGCAGGACCCTGTAGCCCCACGGTTCGACGCAGAGCGTGACCTCCGGGCGCCATGAGGCGTTTCGGAGACGCAGCGGCAGGTCTCGCAGAACGTTCAGAGTGACGAAGTACTCTCCCTCCCGCCACTTGCGCAGGACGCGCACGAGTCGTTCGGCGTCCGCGAGGTTATCATCCAGGCTGGGCGGGGACGTTTCGAGCGTGACGCTTTCGACCATTCCGCCGGGCGGCGGGAAGCCGGCGGGGACCTTCTCCGCCGGGCGCAGAGTGACTTCGGTGTCCACTGCCCGGCTCTCGCCCGGGACGAAGACCTCAACGTCTCCCCTCGTGACGAGCGACCGACAGGCAAGCTCCCTGCCGTCCGGCGGCCTGTGACGGCCTGCAAGGCGCTGGACCTCTCCCCGGCGAATCTCAACCTGGCAGCGCCCGCACACCCCCTGGCCGCCGCAATCGTTCCGGATGGGCACGTCGGCCCTGCGGGCTGCGTCGAGCAGGCTCGTGCCCGACTCGACCTCGACTGTCGCTCCCGAAGGCTGGAAGATCACCCTGGGCATGGGGTTGTCACCCGACTAAGCTCGGCCACTCGTTCTTGAGGAAGCGGGGAATGCCGCTGGCCTCCTTGGGCCCGACGATCACCTCCTGCCCGAGTTCCTCGGACAACTCGCCGCTGATGACGGCTACCAGACCAGGGATGACGGGTTTACGATAGCCCTCGGCCAGTTGGTCCAGAACGCCGCACTTGGCGAAGGCGTCTTTGATCTGCTCCGGCCCGAACTCGTCAGCCGCCCAGGCCGTCAGGACGCTGGTCCCCTGCGTGTCAACCGTCAGTATGCGCGACGGCACGCGGCTGGCCTCCACCTCGCCCAGGACGCTGTAGTAACTCAGAGAGAAGTTGGTCGTGACCAGCAGGGGCGACCGGTCGCCGGGCTCATTGACCTCGTACACCTTCGCCTCAACCTGCACGGGCCGCTGCGGATCGATGTAGATGCTCTGGCGGGCCACCACCACGGGCAGCATGTACTCGGGACCGTCCACGTCCATCACGACGATGCCGGCGTACTTCACGACGTAGTGGCACGCCTCGAGCGACTGCTGCACGGGGTCCTCCGACCACGCGCGGGCCAGGCACGGGTAGCCCAACGGGCGGTAGGTGTGGCGGGTGGCGGCGCGCCGGGAGACTGTCAGGAACTCCAGCGCCTCCCCTGGCCCGACCTGGCCGGGGCACAGGACCATTTCCTCGACGCCTGCGTGTTTCGCCTTCTGCACGTCCGCGTCGCACTTTTCGAGGTCCCCTTCGACGACCACCGGCAGCTTGAGCCGCGCGGCCAGCTCCACCAGGGCGTCGGACGGCCCACCTCGCTCCCAAATCAACGGGCGGGCGTCTGCCAGCGCCTCCGCGGCGCCCTGCAACTCCTGTGCGGACTGCCCCACGAGGACCATGGGCAGGCCCAGGGCATTCCTCAGGCTCGCGGCCGCCTCTGCCAGCCGGGCGCCGTCCCCGGACGCGCATTCAAGGGCCACCACGTCAACCGCAATGACCTGTCCGATGCGCTCGAACGAGAGCGCCCGTATGCGCGCGGCCCTGGCCTCCAGGTCGTCCGTGTCCTTTACCAGGACGGCAATGCCGCAGGGATGGTGGAACTTCTCGTCGTGGCGGAACATGACGGTCTCGTTGCCGATCTTGAGCGCGCCGTCGCCGGCACCGACGGTGACCAGCTTCTGCGGCGGGGCGCTGGCTTCGCCCATCGCGTCCATCGAGTCGTCGCTCACGTGGGGGCACTCCTCCAGCGCGGCCTGTTTCGAGGCCACCTTCATGGCGAAGGCCAGGCACGTGGGCACGCCGCAGTCGCCGCAATTCGTCTGCGGGAGCAGCTTGTAAACGTCCAGACCGGTCAAAGCCATCCTGCGATTCCTCCTGGTTCATGGTAAACACAGGCCACAAGGGCCTGCTGCAGTGGCACAACGGACCCGCTCTCGCCGCAGACGCCGACGACACCGGAGCCTGTCCTTCCCGGGGCGCGCTCAATCACGACGGGAGCCGGGAATGCCCAGCAGTGACTCCATCTCCAGGGCCGGGTGTTTCACCCGCTCAAGGAACTCCATCAGGCCCTTGCCGTCGGTGGCAATGGTCTCGTCGGCGATCTTGTCCACAAAGTCGGAAACCCCCAGCTCTTCGGCGCGCCTCTGGAGGTCCTCTTTCATAGCGTCCTTTAGCTCCTTGGGCAGCCAGACGATGCGGGGCAGGCCGCCCTCGTAGCTGATGAACTTCTCGCTGAGCATGTAGCGGCGGCCGATGCCGAGGAACCCGGGGGTCTGAACGCCGCCGCCGACCTGGCCCGCCAGCGTGCTGAACTCCATCCCGATCGGCGTCATGCCGCTGTGCTCGCGGTTGACCACCAGCACACCGTTGGCCTCCGGCACGATCGCCACGATGCACTCGAAGCAGCCGCAGGAGGTCATCGGATGGTTCATAAGGGAATACTGGCAGTAGTGCTCCACGCTGCGATTCGAGTTTTCATAGACGAACTGGTTGACGGCCTCCCACTCGCCCATGTCAGCGTTGAGGGTCCGGCCCTTCTGAATGGGCTGGTTGCAGCCCTCGGGACTGATCTGGAAGGCGGCCTTGCAGTCCAGCCAATCGTAGGCGCCGCACAGCCCGGGCCGCTCGGGGCTGACCACGCAGACGTGGTTGGGGGCGAAGGTCTGGCAGAGCGTGCACGAATAGAAAACGTCCACCGCTTCGTCCTTCAGGCCGGCCAGCTTGACGTCGCGTGTGCCATAGCTTTCACCGGCGCGCTCGAGGAGATCGGCCAGTTGATCGGCGTCGGTGACAATGCGCACCGCCACCTTATCGACAATCTTGCCGTATTCGTCGTGCAGCTTGGCGTGCAGGATATTCCCGATGTGCTTCAGGCGGAACCCCTGGTCGAAGGCCGTCTTGCTGACCCGCAGCCACGCCAGGTGCCGCTGGCCGATGTGCATGACGCCGGTGGCGTGGTTCAGGTAGCGGTGGATCTGCCGCTCGAGTATCCCCTCGAAGTCCTCCTGCATCTGGCGGCCCGCGACCACCACCTCGATGCCCATGTCCATTGCCGCACCGACCTTGACGTCGTCGATGTCCTCCCCGACCAGTTCAATCGTCCCGTCCGTGATGGCGTCCATGTCCACCATGTGGAGGTATTCGACGCAATGGGCGTTCTTGCCGCCGAACTCGACCTGCAGGTCCTCCCGGCGCACGCGTTCGCCTTCGAAGGCGGCGGCGAAGGCCACCGGGATGTCGATCTCCTCGACCTTCACCTTGACCCCGCGCACCTCGATGCAGGTGGGCACAAGCTCCTCGTAGTCGGTCTGGCGCACCAGCGCCTCGTAGGTGGTCACGCCGGTCGGCCTGACTTCAGGCGTGTCCTCGCTGTCGCTGATAACGGGATACCCCATCAGGATGGCGCCGGCGCCGGTCGCGTACCAATCGTCCGGTATGCTGCCGAACGTGATGCCGAAGGCGAAGACGCGATCGCGGGAGTATTGCAGGATCTCCTGGACGCGGCCGGGCTTCAGCCCGCCGAAGGTCAGGGCGCTGCGCACGGCCCAGTTGAGCACGTGGATCCCGTCGCGCGTGCGCGGCCCGGTCGGCACGATGTAGGTGTCCCAGCCGGTCTGGACCTTCTCTTCGTCAAGCTGCTCCTTCAGGGTCTTGCCGTCGCGGTTCGCAATGGGGAAGATCAGGATGCTGCGCTTCTGCAACTCCCTGACGACCTTGACTGCCGTCTCGTTGTCCGGCGCCGGCCCGAGGATGGCGGCGAAGCCCGGCATACGGCCGTCCACGAGCTGAATGCCCACCTCGCGCATGGAAGTGTCGCTGAGGAACCCGAGGTAACCGTCGTCGGGCTTGTAGCCGTTCATGTAGTCGACGGCGCACAGTATCTCCTGGGCGAACATGGCGGCCGCACCGGCGTCCAGGCCGTGCCCCAGGTACGGGAGCCAGGACTGCTCGGACGGCACGTCCCGGAGCAGGTCTTCGCGGCAGTGCTTCAGCACGGGCTCGCAGTCGGCCAGGGTCTGCACCTTGCGGCCGGTCAGGGCCAGTATCATCGGCAGCGCGAAGGCGGTGTCGGGGAACTTTAGTTCGGCCTGCTCGCCATGTTCGTCCACGGCCTTCTTCCAGGCCACTTCGGCTTCCTTGACGAACCCGTGGGCCCCTCGTATGACCGCACTGAAAACCTTTCGAGACATCAGCAGCCTCCTACAGCGTCTTTGTCGTTGATGCGCAGGCTCTTCGCAGTTCCGTTGCGCGGATCCGCGCCCGGCAGGTTGCGCACGAGAGCGCCGCGGCCGCTTTCTCCCCGAGCCGCCGGCGCAGGAACTCCAGTTGCTTCTCGGTCACGTAGCCGCGCCCGCACTCCGGGCACGGGACCAGTCTGTGTTCGGTATTGAACGGCTCGATCCGCCGCGTCATGGTGTTCAGGTCGTCCACGATCCTGATGTGCCCGCTCGGGCAGAGCTCGGCGCAGGCGCCGCAGCCGATGCAGACCTGCGACGGCTCGTCGTACGGGGTCTGGACGCGCCGTTCTGGACCCCTGCCCACGAAACCGATCGCTGCGACGCCGATCAGGTCCTCACAGACCCGCACGCAGAGGCCGCACAGGATGCACTTGTCCGCGCCGTCGGCGGGCAGGCGCACCGTCTCCACACCCATCTCGCGAGCCATCCGCTGCACCGCTTCGGACTCAGGACAGCGTGCCAGCAGCAACTCCACGTTCAGGCGACGGTAACGGGCGACCTTCTCGCTGTGGGTCAGGACCTCGATGCCGTCGTCGCGGACCGGGTACGTGCAGGACGCTTCGATCCAGTTCCACTTGCCCTGGGTGATCTCGACCAGGCAGAGCCTGCACGCCCCGTACGGCTCCATGGCGTCGTGATGGCAGAGCGCCGGTATCTGGAAGCCGTGCGCCAGCGCCACGTCCAGCAGCATGGCGTCTCGCTCGCAGCTGACCGGCTCGCCGTTGATTGTGAAGTGGACTGTTGGCATCTACGTCCTTTCCACGGCCGCGACGGGGCAGACGTCGAAACACGTGCCGCACCGGATGCACCGTTCCTGGTCGATCTGGAAGGGACGGCCCGCTTTGCCCTTCTCCCTGTCTGCCTTCGTCGCCTTTGCGGGTGGCTTTCCTTTCTGGCCCGAGATGCAGTCCACCGGGCACTCGTTCGCGCACCGCCCGCAACAGATGCAGGCGTCCGCGTCTATGCTGAACTCAATCAGGTCGCGGCAGACGCCCGCCGGGCACCGCTTGTCCCTGATGTGCGCCTCGTATTCGTCGCGGAAGTAGCGGATGGTCGAGAGGACGGGGTTCGGCGCCGACTTGCCCAATGCGCAAAGCGAGGTCGTCTTGACAACGTCCGCAATGTCCTCCAGAAGGGCCAGGTCGTCCATGGTGGCCTTTCCCTTGCAGATGCGGTCCAGGATCTGCAGCATCCGCAGGTTGCCCTCGCGGCATGGCGTGCACTTGCCGCAGGACTCATCGGCCAGGAACTCCAGGAAGTACCGTGCCACATCCACCATGCAACTGTCCTCGTCCATCACGATCATCCCGCCGGAGCCCATCATGGAGCCGACTTCGCTGAGGCGGTCGAAGTCCACCTCCAGGTCCAGGTGCTCGACCGGTATGCACCCGCCGCTCGGGCCGCCCGTCTGCACGGCCTTGAATTCCTTGTCGTCGGTGATGCCGCCGCCGATGTCGAAGATGATCTCGCGCAGCGTGATGCCCATCGGCACCTCGACGAGGCCGGTGTTCTTGACCTTGCCCACCAGGCTGAAGACCTTCGTCCCCTTCGAACCCTCCGAGCCGACGGAGGCGAACCAGTCGGCTCCCCTTGTCACTATCACGGGAACGTTGGCCCATGTCTCGACGTTGTTAAGCGTGGTGGGCTTCTCCCACAGGCCGCTTTCGACGGTGTGGATGTGCTTGGCTCGCGGTTCGCCGACACGCCCCTCGATAGAGGCCATCAGGGCCGTTGACTCGCCGCAGACGAAGGCGCCGCCGCCGCGCGCTATGCGCACGTCGAAATCGTATCCGCTGCCGAAGACGTCCTTGCCGATCAGCCCGTATTGCTGCGCTTGCTCTATCGCCTGCAGAAGCTTCTGGCGGGCAAGCGGGTACTCCTGCCGCACGTAGACGTAGGCCTGTCCCGTGCCGATCGCGTACCCGCCGATCATAAGCCCTTCCAGCACGGTGTGGGGATCGCCCTCCAGGACGCTGCGGTCCATGTATGCGCCGGGGTCGCCCTCATCGGCGTTGCAGATGACGTACTTGGGATCACCGTGGGCCTTCCGGCACGAGGCCCATTTCCTGCCCGTTGCGAAGCCGCCCCCGCCCCTGCCGCGAAGGCCTGAGGCCGAGACGATCCCGATGACCTGTTCAGGCGCATATTCCGTCAGGACCTTGTAGAGCGCACGGTAACCGCCGCGCGCGATGTACTCCTCGATACTGTCGGAATCGATGATGCCGCAGTTCCGCATCGCGACGCGGCGTTGCGCCGCGTAGAAGGGGTGTTCGGCGAAGGTCGGCACCTCCTCTATCGTCCGCTCGGCTGCAACGCGATGAGTGCTCCCGGTTATGATATCCTCGTCTTCATCGACTCGGGCAATGACATGCTCCGTCAGCACCGTGTCCCCCAGGACTGCATCGAGCAGTTCGGCAGCCATCTCGGCCGACACGTCTCCGTACAGCACCCGGGAGCAGCCCGGCACCTGCACATCGACCAGGGGCTCCCTCTGGCACAGCCCGATGCAGGCCGTCCGGGCGACGTCCACGTCCAGGCCGCGCTCGGCCACTTGCTCGCACAGCGCCCGGTAAAGCTCCTGTGCCCCGGCCGCCACGCCACATGTCCCCAGTCCCACCTTGATCTTCACGCGCTTCGGGTAGAGCAGCCGGCGGCCGACCTCGGCGACCGCTTGCAGGTCCTCCTCCGTGCGGAGCACGCGTGTCTGTAAGGCTTCACTCATACCGCTTCAGTATCTGAGGTATCTTATCCGGTGTCAGGCGACCGTAAGCCGTGCCGTCCACGGTTATGACGGGCGCCAGCCCGCAGCATCCGATACAGCGGACCGGCTTGACGGTGAACTTCATGTCCTCGGTCGTCCAACATCCTTGCTCCAGCCGAAGGGTCCGCCGGATCGCGTCCAGCAGTCGGGGAGCGCCCTTGACGTGGCACGCCGTGCCCAGGCACACGCTGACCAGGTGCTCGCCCCGGGGCTCCAGGCTGAAGGCCGCGTAGAACGTGGCCACCCGCAGCACGTCCGCCAGGGGCAGGTCCAGCTTCTCCGCAACGCGCTCGATCCCCGCGCGGGGCAGGTAGGCGAAGTCCTCCTGGATGTCCTGGAGGATGTGGATCAGACTGCCTTTTCGGCCGTCATAGCCGGCGACGACCTCATCCACCCTCTTCGCAGCCACCTCGGCTTCGACGACAGGCATCTCTTGTCTCCGTCGGCCCCTACTCGGAGGAGCCCTCTTCACTTCGGACGACCCGGACGGTCCGCCGGGCAGCATCCAGTCGGCGCTGCGCGCTCAGGTCTTGGACGGCCACCACGCGCCGGGCGCGCGTGGGACAGGCTGCGACGCAACGGGGCTCTTCGCCGGCCTCGACAATGTCCGCACACAGGTCGCACTTCAGCACCGTGCCGCTGGCGCCGTTCCACTGAAGGGAGCCAAACGGGCAGACGACGATGCAGGACTTGCAGCCGATGCACTTGCTCGGGGCCGTCCGCACCGGCCCGCCCTCCTCGTCGCGATAGAGCGCGCCCGACGGGCAGACCACGACGCACGGCGCGTCCTCGCAGTGCTGGCACTGGATGGGCACGGCCATGCCCTCGGCCGCTATCACGTGGACCCGGGGCACCATCTCGGCCCCGGCCAGGACGGCCTCCACGATGTCGTCGAAGCCGGCATGGGCCACCGCGCAGGCCGTCTCGCAACTTCGGCACGCCAGGCAGCGGCTCAAATCAACGATTACCGTTCCCACCAATGCTTTCTGGGCCATCATGTTGTGTCCTTACTTGGCCGCGACGGCCTCGCGCGAGCTCTCGCGCGGTTCGTACAACATCTCGTCCAGCCCCAGCGCAGCGCGCTTCTTGTCGATGTGATCGATCATCATCTGCGCCGCCTTCACGGGATCGCGCTCGAACGCCAGCATCCCTCCGAAGTCGTCCTCCATCCCTTCGGTCAGGTACTCGCGCACGATCTTGCTGCCCATGACGGGGAAGGGCTCGGCCAGCACGGTGAAGATGCCGCTGGCCGCGACGTAAGTGGCGATGGATATGGCCTTCTCGCTCATCCATTCCGGCGCCGCGCCCGCGACGGGCAGGTCGGAGATATCGTCGCCCAGCCCGCCCTCCTTGACCATCTCGACGCAGGCCAGCAGAATGCGGCTGTTGTCCACGCAGGACCCGACGTGCAGCACGGGGGCGATGCCGACGGCGTCGCAGATCTCCCGGAGCCCCTCGCCGGCGTAGATATCGGCGGCCTCGGGCCGCATCAGCCCCGCCTTCGCGCAGGCGATGGCCGAGCAGCCCGTCTGCACGACCAGCACGTCGTTGCGTATGAGTTCCTTGACCATTTCGACGTGGCCCCAGTCGTGGACGATCTTCACGTTGTTGCAGCCCACCACGCCGGCCACGCCCCGTATGCGGCCGTCCATGATGCCGCGGTTCAGCGGACGGAACAGCGGGCGATAGGTGCCGCCGAGCGTCGTGAAGATGCTCTCCACCGTGTAGCCGCCGATGAGTTCTTCGGTCTGCTCGGGTATGCGGGCCTTGGAGGGGTCGCGCTCCTTGAAGCCGTCGATCGCCCGCAGCAGTATCTGCTTGGCGCGGTCCAGGGCGTGCTCCTCGTCGAACTCAATGTGTTCGACACCTGCGAACGCAGCCTTCTTCGAGGTGGAGATCAGCCTGGTCGGGAACCGGTCCGCGAAATCCGCAATGGCCGGCATAATGCACTGCACGTCCACGATCATGGCGTCAACCGCGCCCGTGGCAAGGGCAAGTTCCTGCTGGAGGAAGTTGCCCGCGATGGGGATCCCGTGGCGCATCAGTATCTCGTTGGCGGTGCAGCAGATGCCGGAGAGCTGAATGCCGTCGGCGCCGGCCGCCTTTGCCTTCTCCACGATTTCCGGCATCTGGGCAGCGGCCACTATCATCTCCGAAAGCGTCGGCTCGTGCCCGTGAACCACCACGTTGACCGCCTCGGCACGCAGCACGCCCAGATTCGTTGTGGCCCTGATGGGCTCGGGGCCGCCGAACAGCACGTCGCTGAAATCGGTGGCGTACATGCTGCCGCCCCACCCGTCGGACAGGGCCGTGCGGATGGCCTGCTTGAGGATGTGGATCGCCTCGTTGTCCACCCCGATGTGCGTTGCGTGCATGATGCGGACTATGTCGGCGTCGATACCCGTCGGGGTTGTCCCCGCGCGCTGCCACTTCTTGCGCAGTGGTTCGGGGGCGCGCTGGACGAGTCGCAGGTAGCCTTCCTGCCGCCCGAAGTCGGCCAGGGCGGTTTCAGCCACCTCCACGGCGATCTGCTTGACGTCCTTGCCTTCCATCTGCACGCCGAACTCCTCGGCCATCGCCCGGAGTTTCTTCTCGTCCTTTATCCCGTAGCCCTGAGCCTTGCCCAGTGCGGTCTGGAGAAGCGTATGGGTGATGTCGCGTCCATGGTCGGAGTGCGCCGCCGCCCCCGCTGCCGTGTGGCGAGCCAGGTTGCGGGCTGCGATAACGTGCGCAGTGGCGCCGCAGACGCCGCACTGCGCCCCCTCGCCGAAGGGATCGATTCGGCAAGGGCCCAGAACGCAGTTCCTGCAGCAGATGCCCAGCTTGCCGAAGTCGCACTGGGGCAGGATCGCTTCGTACCTGTCCCAGGCCAGCTCGAACCCGCACGCCGCCGCGTGATTGATCATCTCCTGAGACGCAGCGTCGATGCTCTTGCGGTCCTCGGTTGCTGCCATTTGCCCCTCCGTATGATCTTCGTGTCCAACACCCCGCCGGATGCGTCCGGCGGGAGTTTCGTCCCGCTCAAACGCCTGCCGTGATCTGCTCCAGCAGATCGCGAACCAGGCCCTTCTGCTCCTCCGTGCCCCGGTAAGGACAGACTCCCTCGAGGTCGGCCGAAGCAACCGATTCGTCGTATGGGAAAAGCCCGACTATCGGCAGCTCGCCCAACTGCTCTTCCATCGTGCGGAGCT
>CAZQEQ010000077.1:0-17130 GCA_964592385.1 uncultured candidatus Brocadiaceae bacterium
GGGGTGGTACACATTCCGTTGGCCCCCAACACGCGCACCATCTGGTCGGTCATCTTGACGCCTCCACCCCGTTTCAGCTACTGTTTGCCTAATGAAAGCGGCCCTTCAGGTCGGTCCCAGCGGGTGTGTGCCCGTGTTGCCGGAAAAGCGATTGTTTATCTGGAAAGTACATGAGCAAGACGCTCGACGTCCGACCCGTGCCGGTGGGATACGACGCTTACACGATGTGGGACAGGTGGCCGCGCATACGCTTCGGCGCGCGCGCCCTGATGGTGAGCACCCGGGAGGGGGGCTGCGGGCAACGCCGACGCGGAGCCCAGCAGGACGCACGCCATGAGAAGCTCCAATCCCTGAAACCGGCGAAGCACGCCGGCCTCCCACATGTCAAGATACAGGTCAGTCTCAACGGGTTCCGGCCGGCCGGTATCAATCGCTGCCTGCTGTAGGCACGCGGGACAACTGCGCCGTGTTGTCTCGCGACGCCGACGCTACGCGCGTGCCATCCGGGGAGAAGGCAACGTCCCACACGAGGCCCTCGTGTTTGTGCTCCAGCAGCTTCTCTCCGCTGCTGGCGCGCCAGAGCGTGACGGTGCCGTCTCTCGTGCCCGTGAGGGCCATGTCGCCGCGAGCCGACAGGACGGCGCAGGTCACGTCCGACGCGTGGTCCAGTTCCCGGCGCTTGTCTCCGGTTGCCGTGTCCCAGAGGACTGCCTTCCCGCTCCCGGCGCCCGTCAGTACCGTTTCACCGTCGGTAGCGATCTCGACCGAATAGACGCCCTTGCTGTGCTGGAGGCTCCTCACTTTCTGGCCGGTGGCCATGTCCCAGAGGCCCGCCGTCCCGTCCTCCGATGCTGTGACAAGCTGCTTGCCGTCGGGAGTGAAGGCGGCGTCCCAGATGATGTTCCCGTGCGATATCTTGTGTCGCATGTTCCCCGTCGTCGTGTTCCAAACCCGATCGACACCCATGTCGCTGGCAGCAAAGAACAGGGCGTCATCCGGGCTGAAAGCGAGGCAGACGGGGTTGCCCCGCTGGCCCGAGGCAACGTCGGGAGCGAGTTCGTGGATTTGCTCCCCGGTTCGCGCGTCGAGGAGCCAGTGGTACCTCTCGCGACTGACGACCGCGTACTTCCCGCCCGGGGAGAGCACGGACATCATAAAGCCCCATTCGCGGGGCTCGACCTGCCATAGCTCTTCGAAGGTAGTCGCATCGTAGAGGGTCGCCGGCCCCCGGTCCCAGGGCCCGCTGGCGGACACCAGCAGTCGGGTACCATCGGGCGACAGGCTCGCAACGCATCCGGCCTTCTTCCGTGGGCCCTCGAACGTGTGCATCTTGTCGCCCGACCGTGTGTCCCAGAGGACGGCGCCGTAAGCCACCGTCAGCAGCACGGGCTTGCCCGAGGGATCGAATTGCACCTTCGTCACGGCCCCGTCGTGCGTGAGCACGATCGACGTCTCCGCCACCTGCCCGGCGGCGAGAGCGCACGGGACGAGGAGCCAGAGGAACACAAACAGATCCAACTCACGCTTGCGTGCCATTCGCCTTACCTCCCTGCCGTCGCAGTCTGAACCTGGCCTGCCAGATCGAACAAACGCGCCGTCAGCTCTATCCAGGTCGGATACGGCGCCACCCCCCAGGTGTGGCTGGGCGCGCCGAGGGTGCTTCCTGCGTGCCCTCCCGAGAACCCGTAGGCGCCGTCCCCTCCCCCGTCGGCCTTCTTCTGAAAGCGGATGTCAATCATCTCCTGAAGCAATGAGCGACAGGTCTCGGCAAGATCGCCGGAGACGTCCCCGTTCACCAGGGCCTTCTCGATCTGAATGCGCGCCTCCGTCTCCTGGAGGCCCTCCCGCAGCATCTCGTATCGGACGGTCGCCACCGGCCCGTCCGGGCCGGGTTCGACAAGTGACCCTACGTTCCGACGAGTGCCGATCCGCATCCATGAGTTGGGAAAGCGCCTGGTCCAGAAATCGAACCAGACGAAGCAGAAGCCCGCGAAGCCGCCCCTCTCCCGGTCGATGGTGAGCATTGTTCCGTTGGGCAGGCCCCGGTATTGCGCCGGCACGTGGTACTTGTGCAGGTCATTGCGACAGGAGGCATAGCAGGCGCGCACGGCGTTCCAGCCGCCCTGGATGGCGTCCTGGATCACCACCCATTCCACCGGCCGGTCCGGCCGGCGCACCCATTCGCTCGGGCTCGGCGTGTATGGGAGCACGTAGTAGGCAAGGACCTGGCCGCTGGCGTAACGGATTGGCTCGTCCGGCTCAAAGGCCCAGAGATTGAGTCCACCCCTACCGTGCGACCAGCTCGCCCAGCGGGCGTAAGGAGCGATCCGGGCAAAGGCGTCCACCGTCCACTGGGTGGGCGGCTGATCCTTCGACAGCCCGATCAGGATGGTCTCCTCCCCCCAGCCGAGCCCCGTCACTCGCTGGTGGATGCCGTCCATGACGCGCTTCCACACCTGCTCCCCCCCCATGGCGTTAACGCGCGGCACGTCGCCCATCTGCCCGTCCACGATACCCCGCTGGGTGGTCTCAACGGTCATGCGCCGCCGGTCCGGTTGCCCGTTCCATGCGTGTACGATGACCCACCGCGGCCGGCCAACGTGTTTGGCGTAGAGTTCCAGGTACCGGTCCAGCACGGAGAAGTCCGGCTCCAGGTGATCCCCCACGGTCGTGAACCGCACCGTGGACAGCCCCTCGATCTGGTACTCCGGGCATACGTAGATCCACAGGTCGTCGTTGCCGATGCCGCCGAGGAGGGCAAGTTCCTTCTCGATCAGGCTCCAGTGCTCCTCCGACCACAGGCCGACCTTGTAGTGCTCCGCCAGCGCATCCGTGGAGGCCATCGTACCGACGTGGGTGACCCAGTCTTCCGGCTCCGGACACACCCACTCCCCTACGCACAGCTCGACGGGCACCGAGTCCGCCCCCACGCTCAGGGACCCGCGGTAGAGGCCCGGAGCCGTGTCCGCCGGCACGCTGACGGTCAGCCATATCGGCAACAGGTCGGCAGCGTCTTGCGGAGGCGAGTCATGCAGACTGTCGTAATAGGGTTCCAGGAAGCGGTGTTTGGCGAGTTCCTCCGCCCCCTGGCTTTGAAGCAGTTCTTTGCCCGCATAGCGGATGCGCAGGTGGCCGGAGCCGATGGTGTCCGATTGTCCATTCAGCGGCGTGACCTCCACAGCAAGCTCCGTAAGGTCCCTGCCCGTGGCGACGACCTGTGCGGAAGCGAAACCGTTACGCGGCGCCACCAGACGCAGTACCTGGGGAGTGCTGGACGCGTTGACATCGTCCGCTTTGTAGGTGGGTTTCAATGGGTCAAGCACGGTGAGCTTCATGTCCGCGCCCAGTGCTTCCGGTAGGGCGAGCAGTGCCAGGACAGCCACGCCAGACAGACACCGTCCAACCACGCCATGCGACCCTTTGGACATTGGCCATCTCCTCTTCCTCTGACCGGCGAGCCCCGCTTTCGGGCAGTGCGATTGAGCCACTACGCGGCGTTGCCTCTCAGCGCGCTTGCCCCCCCCGGCGCGAGGACTGCATCACGGGCTGACATGCTGCAGCGCGCCTGCATCGCGCTTGCCGGCGGGCTTGACGCCGCAGAAGTCGCGGAGGAACGGCCCGTCGAACTCCCAGGCGTACAGCTCGTCGATGCTGGTCTTCGACTCGGCAAGCGTGCTGCGGCAGACGCGCAGGAAGTCCACCGCACCGGAGAGCCCCTTGCCCACGACAAAGTCGGCCGCGTTCGCCAGCGATGCGTCCCTGGCGATGGCGTCGAGTCTGCCTTCCCCCGCCGCCCTGCCGTCCACGTAGAGCGTGGCCCTGCCGGCCGCGCGGTCCACTTCGGCGATCACGTGATGCCACTTGCCGTCGTTGACCTTGACCGTCGAGGCTGCCAGGGCGTTGGCGCCCCCCGCCTGCAAGGTCAGGCGCAGGCAGCCATCGCCCCCCACGGCCAGCTCGTATCCCGCCTGGTCCGACTTCGAGGCGAGGACCCCCTTCGTCTGGCCGGCGTCGGTCTTGAAGACGATCTCGATGAGGAAGTTGTTGAGTCCCATGTCGAGGGTCTCGCGTTTCGAGCCGTCGTAGGCGCCGCTGCCGGGGTACTCCATGCTCTTGGTTATCTCGGCATGGGAGAGGGAGGCGACGCGTTCCTCGCCGTCAAAGGCCAGCGCGCCCTCGATCCAGTCCTCCATCTGGCCGGCCACGTAATCCTGGGCTGTGCACTGCGACACGGTCAGATCGTTACGCGGGACGAAGTAGTACATGCCGCGCCCTACGTATTCGTCCGTCATGTAGAACCCTTCGCCCAGGACGAGCTGCGGGCTGGCGGCGCTCTTGTAGAAGTTCCATTCGCCGGCGGTCCGGGCCAGCGCCCAGGGCACGAAGTACTTCACGCCGCGCTCCCTGGCGCCGGAATCGGCTGTGGGACGATAGTCCCTCTTCGCCGGGTCCACGAGGGGCATCTCGGCGACGTGCCAGCCGATCGTGGCAAGACGGCAGTCCTCGGCTTCTAGTTTGCCGCGGAGCTCCTCCAGCGTGTTGCCGGTGTGGACGGGCGCGCCGCTGCCGGCGCCGCTGCGGCTGATCCCGCCGACGTATCCAAAGGCGTCGTTCTTCCCCCGATTGCCCTTCGGACTGCCGAAGAACACGTTGCTGGCGTAGGCCATCGTGGGAATTCCGGTGCGGCCCATTTCCCCCGTGTCGCCTCCGAACTGCATGGACACGTCGCCCGGGCGGTTCTGGCCCATGAACGTGGTGCTGCAGTCCAGCATCAGGTTGCCGAGGATGTTGGAGCGGTTGCCCGAACTGCCGTCGAGGCCGCGCTCGAAACGGTAGATCGTGTTGTTGAAGAGCTGGTCCATGAACCCAAAGACCATGAAGTAGCCGCAGTGGTTGTGGTAATCGGGCTGGTCGGGCTTGACGTTCCCGGCGACGATGTTGTTGAACACGTAGCACTTGAAGCCGCCGTCCAGGTAGAGCGTGTAGCCCAGTTCCCTGCCCAGGGTCCTGTTGCCGACGCAGTTGCGGGTGATGTTGTTGTAGATGTAGATGGGCCCGCCCTGGAAGTGCTCGAGTCCGCCGTAGTCGTTGCAGCCGAGCATCGTGTTGTCTATCTGGTTGCCATGGACCAACATGCGCGTCAGAGGTACCACGTTGTGGGCGCCGCTGGTCTTGCCGCCGAGCGTGAAGATGCCGTTGCCCCAACTGGTGTCCACGATGTTGCCGGCGATCTCGCACGTTTCGGGGACGATCACGGATATGGCGGGAACGGAGGACGTGCCGCTATTGCCGGACCGGAAGCCGGTGTCCACGACGCGGTTGCGCAAGACCTCGACGTGCTTCAGCCGGCCGTAAAGGGTGCCCGGCTGCCTGGCGCTGCCGCCGATCAGGAAGATCGCCCCGGCCTTCTCCACGTGCCGGACGTCGTTGTCGCTGACGATGATGTTGTCCATCACGTCGTCGGCGAAGTCACCGATCTCCTTGCGGTAAACGCCGTAGGGGCCCGTGGGCGGGTCCACCTTCTCGGGCCGGGGGAACGCGGCCACGGCGTTCGCGACGTAGTAGAACTTGCAGTTCTTCACGGTGATGTCAGCGCAGTTGCCCACTATGCGGACGCAGGGCGAGGCGCCGATCTGGAGCGGATAGCCGTAGATGCCGTCGTCGGGATCGTTGTAGCGGAACTCCAGCCCGCTGACGACGATGTCGTGCTGGTCGTGAATCCAGATCGGGAAGCGGATCTGCGCCACCTCGTAAACGACTTCGTTGGGGTCCACGCCGCCGGCCGGGCAGACGTAAAGGCGCCCCGCCTTGGGACCGTTGAGGTCAAAGAAGTACTCGCCTGGTGCGTCGAGGAACCGCGCGACGTTCTCGACCATGAAGTGCACTGTGGCGCGTGGGATGCGGCTGAAGTCGGTGCCGCCGCCCGAGCGGATGTCCACGGACCCGGCCTCAGGGCTGTAGTTCTTGGGCGAAACCTTGTGCACGGTCGCCATCAGGAATGAATGCTCGGTCCAGATGGCTGCGCCGTCCAGCACGTTCTTTTCGCCCAGCCCCTTGAGGAACGGCGAACTCAGAGTGCCCGAGTTCCGCTGCCCCTTGAAGGCGCTCCAGGTGTGCCAGTTCTTCACGGGGTTGTTGGGGTCGGAGAGGTCGTAGTCCGGGTCGCGGGCGATGTGCAGGCGCTCGACCTTGTCGCCGCTGACCTGCCACATGCAGGAGAACTTGGCGGTGTAGCTGCGCTCCGCGGAAGTGCCGTCGGGATCGTAGTCCTTGCCGAGATCGATGTACCAGACCTTGTCTGACGGCGGGATGCCCGGGGCATCCTGAGCCGCCGCCCTCTTCCATCCCCCTTTGATCTGGGTGGAGCCGTAGAAGACCGCTTCCCCCCTGCCCCAGGCGGGGTCACACGTCATGCGGATGGGATTGCCCGGCTCCCCCGACTCCGTCGCCTTCAATCCGCCGCGATAGACGACGCCGCCCTTGAAAACGTACGTGTGGATGCCCTCGCAGGCCTTGGCCTCGCCCGTGGCATTCGCATCCCACGGATGATGCTTCCAGGCGGTCTGCTGCGTCTTGCCGTCCCGGGCGTCGTCGCCGGCTGCGAAGTCGACGTAACGCACCGAAGCGCCCTTCTCGAAAACGAAGGGCCGGGGTGCCCATTCCAGAGCGCCCGTCGGCAGCACTTTCGCGTGTGCCTCCTGCCAGGACCAGCGGGGAGCGGCACCGCGGCCGCCGTCCGCCGCCATTGCAGCACTCGCCGCCGCGAGCACGACCACCACGCAGAGAATCCCGATTGCTCCGCGAACGTTCCGGCTCCTTGCGGCCCTCTGAGCGCCCATCCTCTTCCTCCTTGACTGTGCTGACGCAACGCAGCCAAACACTCGTTGTGCATTAGTGCGCAAGAAAGGTAAACATCAACACGCAGCAGCGGCATTCCCGACACCTGCAACCCCTATCATCGCACCCCACCACTGCACTGTCAACGTTCTCCCGCGTGCCTACGGTTCACCAGCGTGGCGGGAGTGGGTGGCCCCGTACAGGCGCAAGCGTGCCGGGTCATCGGCGGCCCAGCCTGGCAGTGCGTTGACATCCGGCCGCGTCCGTCGTATAAGAACCTCGCTGCGGCACCGGCGATCGGATCTGTCGGGTGGCAACTCGCCGCGAGTTCCGGCTAGACGTGCGGCGAAGCGTGGCGCAGGAGGTGGTCTCCGGGGGAGTTGCACAGGCCTGTCGGATGCATTTTGCAGGTGGTGATCTGTGCCTCGGAAGGCTGGCGTTCGTGCCGTGAGAGCCATTCACTGAGAACGGACACCGAGAGTGTGTCATTCGCTCCAGACCAGGGGACTCCGTTGCAGACAAAGGCTAAGCCTGCCTGCCGGGCTGGCCATGGCCCTGTCGGTTTCCCTGGCGCTGTGCGTTCAGGGCTGCGGGGAGCGTCCCGACGCCGCCGCCGAGCAGGAGCCGATGAAGCTGAGGGTGGTCTATATACCCTATCTCTCGTTCGCACCGCTGCGCATAGCCCAGGAGGAGGGCTACTACGCCGAACAGAACCTTGACGTCGAGTTCGTGAACCTGACCAGGACAGTGCACGGCGTCCCCTTGCTGGCGCAGGGGAAAGTGGACGTGCTGGGGGGGGTGATCAACTCCGGCCTGCTGAACAGCATCGCCCGAGGCGCTAACGTGCGGATGGTGGCGGACAAGGGCCACGTCACCAGGGGACCCGACGCGTACATGGCTATACTGGTTGGTAACCAGATGGTCGAGCAGGGAGTGCTTTCGGACCCATCCCTTCTGCGCGGCAAGACGGTTCTGCACACCGAAGACAATCTGGGGAGTTACCTCATCGAACTCGGCATGCAGAAGCTGGGCCTGAACCCGGAGGACGTGGAGACCTCCTTCGCTTCATCCGCGTCGCGTTTCGGCGCGGCGGAGCAGGGGGCGATGGACCTTGCCCTCATGATAGAGCCGTGGTTGACCCGCACGGTCGACGCAGGCTACGGCAGGCCTCTGGTCTCGGACTTCGAGGTCATGCCGGACTACCAGGTGGCGTGCATCTGGTTCGGGCCGTCGTTGCTTGAGGAGAATCCCGAGGCAGGAAGGCGGTTCATGGTGGCCTACCTGAAGGCGGTGCGGCAGTATGGGCTTGGGAAGACCGAGCGCAATCTCGCGATCATCAGCGCGTCAACGGGGCTCGAGCCCGACCTCTTGAGCAGGGCGCACTGGGTTCCCTGCCACGCCGACGGCTCCATCAACGTGGAGAGCGTCATGGATTTCCAGGCCTGGGCTGAGCGGAAAGGGTTCGTTGACAGGACCCTGAGCCCCGAGGAGTTCTGGGATCCGAGCTTCGCGCAGTACGCCTGCGGCGTGCTTGACGGGACGAACGGGGAGGTCGAGTAGGGCATGGGCCTCCATCTCCCCAGCGCGAGCAATGTGCCCGCCACTCCGAGCGGGCCGGTCCGCGCCCTGGCTGCGGTCGGAGGCGCCTTGGAACATTCTCTCCGCGCGGGCCACCCACTGGAGAGGTGATTTCGGATGTATGGTTCACGCCCTGCCGATGACCGTCCTGACAGCCGACGGAGACACCTGCCTGCCGGGTTGGTCCTCGCGCTGTCGGTGATGCTGGCGTCATCTTTTCAGGGCTGCCGGGAGCGTCCCGACGCCGCCGGGCAACGGGCGGTGAAGCTCAAGGTGGTCTATTTCCCCTATATGTCCTTTGCTCCATTGCTCATCGCCCAGGAAGAGGGCTATTTCGCGGAGCAGAACATCGAAATCGAGTTTATCAGCCTGACGAAGTCGGCGCACGGGCTGCCGTCCCTGGTGCAGGGTAAACTGGACGTACTGGCCGGCACACTTACTGCCGGCCTTCTGAACAGCATCGCGCAAGGCGCCTATGTCAGGATCGTGGCGGGCAAAGGCCACGTCACCAGAGGGCCCCGCCCATACACCGCGATGCTGGTTGGGAAGCAACTGGCAGAGCAGGGAGCCCTGTCAGAGCCGGCCAGACTGCGGGGGAAAAGGCTCCTTGGCAGCCAGGATAACACGGCAGGCTACTTCGCCGACCTCGCTCTGCGCAAACTCCGCCTGGGGCCGGAGGACGTGGAGCTTTCCTACGCTCCGGCCGCGGCCCGGTTCGGCGCGGCAGAACAGGGGGTGATGGACCTTGCCGTCATGGCGGAGCCGTGGGTGACCCGCACGGTGGAGGGGGGCTACGGCACGACTCTGGTCTCGGACTTCGAGGTCATGCCGGACGGCCAGATTGCCTGCGTACTGTTTGGCCCGTCGCTGCTGGTGGAGAATCCCGAAGCAGGAAGGCGGTTCATGGTGGCCTACCTCAAAGGGGTGCGGCAGTATAGCCTTGGGAAGACCGAACGCAATCTGGCTCTCCTCGCCAAGTGCACGCGGCTCGACCCGGAGCTTCTCAGCAAGGCGCACTGGGTTCCCTGCCATGAGGACGGGTCCATCAACGTGCAGAGCGTCGTGGACTTCCAGGGATGGGCCGCTGAGAAGGGACTGGTTGACAGGATCATCACCCCGCAAGAGTTCTGGGACCCCAGCTTCGCGGAGTACGCCTGCGAGGTGCTCGACGAGGCGACCGAGGAAACCGAGTAGCCCCATGAGTCTCGAATGCCGCAACGTGAGCAAGGTCTTCGGCACGCTCAACGGGCCCATCCGCGCCCTTGAGGACGTGACCTTCAGCGCGCATGAAGAGGAGTTCGTCTGCATCGTCGGTCCAAGCGGCTGCGGGAAGACCACTCTGTTGCGGCTGATTGCCGGCCTGCTCGAACCGACGTCGGGCGACATCGCTCTCGGTGAGGCGCAGGGGTCAGACGAGCCGCACGCCGCACTGGTGTTCCAGGAGGATGGGCTCTTTCCGTGGAAGTCGCTGCTTGACAATGTTGCGTTCGGGCTTCAGGCGCTTGGCTCGAAACGCCGGGAGCGGCACGACCAGGCGCTGGTCCTAATCGAGAAGGTCGGGCTGGCTTCTTTCGCTAACAACTATCCCCATGAACTTTCTGTCGGCATGCGCCAGCGCGCCAACATCGCCAGGGCCTTGGCGTCCAACCCGCAGATCCTCCTGATGGACGAGCCTTTCGGTTCTCTGGATGCGCAGACGAAGCTGGTGCTGCAGGAAGAGCTGCTGCGGATATGGAAAGAGCACAAGACGCTTGTCGTTTACGTCACGCACGACATCCGCGAGGCGGTTTCGCTTGGTGACCGCGTGCTGGTCATGAGCGGGCATCCCGGGCGGATCCGGCAGGAGATACCGGTCCCTCTCGGCCGGCCCAGGCATCCTGCGAACGTCGACCAGCCGGAGCTGATGCACCTGGTCGAGCAGATATGGCAGATACTCCAGGAGGAGGTGCGGAGGACGCTGTGGGTCAGGGACTGAGCGACCAGATCGAGGTCCGGCCGGCGGATGGAAGTCGCTGGTTGTGGCTTGCCATGCCTGCTGCGGCCCTGTGCGCCTGGGAACTGGCTGCGCGCCTGGGGTTGGTGTCCGTGCTGTTCTTCCCCGCGCCCTCGATGATCGCCCGAACATTCTGTCGCCTCGTGGTCAGCGGCGAACTGCCGGCCAACACGGGGATCATGTTGCTGCGTCTGCTGTCCGGGTTTGTGCTGGGCGCTGTGCCGGGCCTCTGTCTGGGTCTCCTGATGGGGTGGCTGCGCCCGCTGCGCCGCCTGCTGGACCCGGTCGTGGCGGCATTCCATCCCGCGCCGAAGATGGCACTGCTGCCCATATTCATGATCATTCTGGGTCTCGGGGAGGCGCCCAAGCTGGCAATCATCGCCCTGGGGGCATTCTTCCCCATGCTCATCAGCTCCATGGCAGGAGTGCGGCAGATAAAGCCCATCTACTTCGAAGTGGCGGCGAACTACAACGCCAGCCCGCTGAGAGTCTTCACGCACGTAGTGGTGCCGGGCAGCCTGCCCCTGATCCTGGCAGGGGTGCGGTTGGGGTTCAACTCCGCGCTGCACATTGTCGTCGCCGTTGAGCTGCTCACTGCGCGCAGGGGGCTCGGAGCGATGATCTGGTTCGCCTGGGAGACGATGCGCACCGAAGAGCTGTACGCAGCCGTGGCGGTGACGGTCTTTCTGGGTGTCGCGTTCAATGCTCTGCTGAAACGCACGATGCCCCGGCTTGTGCCCTGGCAGGTTGAACTGAGGGTTTGAGATGGCCGCTCTGCCGGCTCGGAAGTGTCACTTGTTCAGTCGGAGTTGACCGATGACCGCACCATCGAATGTCAAGCCCCCCGCGGACGAGGTGGCGGGGCGCGCCGCGCACGGCCTGTCCGTCCCAAGCGTCGAACCCCGCAACGATTTCGTGCCATTCCCGCCGGAAGACGTCGAAGGGGCCATCTTCGAACGGTTCGAGCGGCAGGTCGCGATTCACGCCGGCCGCCTGGCCGTGAAGGACGGCGCGACGGAGGTGACGTACGAGGAGTTGAACCGGTCGGCCAACCGGCTTGCGCACGCCATTCTCGCCAAGCGTGGGGATGAGTCGGAGCCCGTCTTGGTCGTGTTGGAGACCGGCCTTCCCGCCATCGTGGGGATTCTCGGCACGCTGAAGGCGGGCAAGTTCTACGTGCCGCTCGACCCGGCGCTGCCCCCTGAACGCATCCGGTACGTGCTGGAGGATTCGCAGGCCGACCTCGTCGTGACCAGCGAGGGGAACGTCTCCTCGTTGCGGGAACTGACGGGGGACGCCAGGCCGATGATCAACCTGGACGACCTGCCGCCCGGACTGCCCGAGGGGAACCCCGGCCTGAGCGTGCCTCCCGACGCCTACTTGGCCATCCTGTACACCTCCGGCTCGACCGGCCGGCCCAAGGGCGTCATCAACACTCACCGCAACGAACTCCACGGTCGGATGATGGCGATCAACGACGCGCACTTCTGCGCGGAGGACCGCGGGACGCTGCTCAGCTCTCTGAGCTTCGGCGCCGCGCAGCCATCCGTCTTCGATCCCCTGCTGACCGGCGGCGCCGTGCTGCCGTTCAACGTGCCACGGCGGGGCCTCGGGGCGCTGGCCGAGTGGCTGATCGAGGAGCAGATTACGGTCTACCGTTCCGTCGCTTCCTTGTTCCGCGATTTTGCCGGCACGCTGACCGGCCGGGAGGAGTTCCCGAAGGTGCGCCTGGTCTCCCTGGGCGGGGAGACCATCCGCATGCGGGACGTGGAGCTGTACAGACGCCATTTCCCAGCGGATTGTCTCCTGCGCGTCAGCATGAAGTGCACGGAGGGCAGCGGCACGGGCACCAGGATGTTCCTTGACAAGCAGAGCGAGCTTATGGATGACCGCGTGCCCGCCGGTTACGCCAGTGAGGATGCGGAGATCCTCGTCCTGGACGAGGAGCGCAACGAGCTGGGCCCGGGGCAGGTCGGCGAGATCGCGTTCAGGAGCCGATACCTCTCCCCCGGATACTGGCGCAAGCCGGAACTCACCGCGGAGCGCTTCCTGCCCGACCCCGATGGCGGCGACGCCCGCACCTACCTGACCGGCGACCTCGGCTACAGGACCCCGGAGGGCTGCTTCTACCACGTCGGGCGCAAGGATTTCCAGGTAAAGATAAGGGGATACAGGATCGAGACCGCCTCCGTGGAGAAGGCGGTGCTTCAACATCCCCACGTCAGGGACGCTGCCGTGGTGGCGCACGACGACGGGCGCGGCGGCAGGGAGCTGGTGGCGTACCTTGTCCCGTCCGATCCGGCGCACACGCCGGCCGTGGGCGAGATGCGCAGGTTCCTGGGCGGCAAGCTGCCGCACTTCATGGTCCCCACGTTGTTTGTGTCCCTGGAGTCCCTCCCGAAGACGCCGACCGGCAAGCTGGACCGCAATGCGCTCCCGGCCCCGGACCGCCGCCCTCCCGCAACGGAGGCGGCGAGCGTCGAGCCTCGGGACATGATGGAACGCCAGCTCGCCCAGATATGGCAGAAGGTCCTCGACGTTCCACGCCTCGGCGTGAAGGACGACTTCTTCGACCTGGGCGGACACTCGCTTCTCGCCGCACGCCTGGTCGCTGATATCGCGACGGCCTTCGGCAAGGCGCTTCCGCCGGCCACGTTGTTCGAATCGCCCACGGTCGAGGAGCTGGCGCGCGTCTTGGAGGGGGAAGGTTGGGCGACGAGTCTGTCACCGATCGTGGGCCTTGAGACGGGCGGGGACGGGCCTCCCTTCTTCTGCGTGGCCGCGCAGGACGCCTTCGCGTACGTGGACCTCTCGCGCTGCCTGGGCGCAGACCAGCCGCTCTACGTCCTCCATCCCCTGGGGTTCATCGGGCCTGACAACCCCGCGCCGGACGTTCCCACTCTGGCCGCACGGTACGTAGGCGAGATACGGAAAGTGCAGGCGGACGGCCCGTATCTGGTGGGGGGCATGTGTGCCGGCGGAGTGGTTGCCTTCGAAGTGGCGCAGCAGCTCGTTAGGCAGGGACAGGAAGTTGCCTTGCTGGCCCTGATTGACACTCCGTACGCGTCGATTCCGCGTGCGCGGCGCGTCAACGCTTTGCTGCGCCGCTGGCCGGCCCGTGTAGCGCGTCGGATTGTCCACCATGTGCGCACCTTCTGGCGGCTGAAGTTTCGGGAGAAGCTCCCGTACATCCTCGGCAGGCTGAAGACCGCGAAGCGCCTGGCGATTGAGGGGCCGCCGCCGGCCAGCCAGGCGGCTGAAGATGCCATCGTTGAGCACTACTGGACGCCGATCCGTGCGGCCTACCGCGAGTCCCTGCCGCGGTACGTCCCGCAGCCGTATCCGGGCCGCGTCGTCCTGTTCCTGGGGTCTGGAACGCCCTGGGGCCCCCTGTTCGATCCGCGCTTGGGCTGGCGCAAAGTCGCTGCCGGCGGCGTGGACTTGCACGTGGTGCCCGGCGATCACACCAATGCCCTTCGCGAGCCGCACGTCCCTGTGCTCGCCGAGAAGCTCGGCGAATACATCATGGCGGTTCGTGACGCCGCTTCGAAGTGAGGGGCGATGAGGTCGAAGGATGCATCGACACATCTGGAATCTGGCGGTTGCGGAGCGATGCCGCTGGAATGGCCTCGGCCGCCGCGTGCCCTGACCCTGATCCACGAAGAGGTGCACGTCTGGCGAGCGGACCTCAGCAACACCTCACCTGCCGTGGAGGAACTGGCGCGGACACTTGACGATCAGGAACGCCTCCGCGCCGAGCGATTCGCCTTCGAGTCGGATCGCCGTCACTTCGTCAGGGCACATGCGATACTGAGGGCCATACTTGGCGCCTATGTCGGCGTGGACCCGGAGGAGTTGCGTTTCTCATACGGGCCACAGGGGAAGCCCTCCCTTGCGCCTGAATCGGACGGAGCGGGTCTGCGCTTCAACATGTCCCACTCCAACGGCCTCGCGGCGTATGCGGTGACGCGCGACAGGGCAATCGGCGTGGACGTCGAGGAGATCCGTACGGACCTGCATGTCATGCGCATCGCAGAGCGCTTCTTCTCGCGGGCGGAGGCGGAGGCGATACGTTCCGTTCCGGAGGCCAGGCGACCTGAAGCCTTCTTTGAGTTGTGGACCCTCAGAGAGGCATACCTGAAGGGAACCGGCAAGGGCCTGTCGGCGCCGTTACACGGGTTTCACATTTCCCCCCTGTCGGGCAAGCCCGCCGCAGGTGCCGGCTCCCGGTTCTGTGTGGAAGGGACCCCGCACTGGTCGCTCCGCAGCCTCCGCTTCGCTCCGGGCTTCGCCGGCGGTGTTGCCGTTGAGGGAGACGACTGGACTCTCAGATGTTGGCAATGGTGCGGTTAGATGCGCCGCACGGGCACACGAGCGAAGCAGCCCTTCTGACCAACGCCCCCCCTCCCCTGCTGCTTCGCCGCAGTGGTTCACGCCGCCCAGAGGCGGAGGCGAGGCCCTTACTGCGTGTCAAACAGCTGCGGCAGGCGTTCGCTCGTGTAGTCCGCCAGGATCACGTTCGTTCCCAGGGACCGGTGCAACTCGCGCTGCCGGGCAGCGTCTGCTGGCAGCCGGCTGACGGTGACCGCCCCCATGGCGGCCCCGGCTGCGATCTCGCCGCGCCCGTCGCCCACAACCAGGACCTTTGCCGGCTCGATGTTCTCCTCGCGGCAGAGGCGCCGCATCACCTCGTACTTGGGGGTCTTCCGGTCCCACCTGCAACCGTGCAGCGCCTGCACCATGCGCCCGGGACCGACGTCGAACCCCACGGCCAGGACCTCCTCGTACATGCCGCCCTCCGGCTGCCCGCGCTCGTTCACGGGGATCACCGCGCCGGTGATGAAGTAGTTCACCGCGCCGAAGTTGCGCAGCATCCGCATGAACTCCAGCGCGCCGGGCACGCGCCACGCAGCCGGGTCCCTGCGGGCAGCGGTCAGGTTGGCGTCGCGGCAGGCGCCGTCCAGGACCCTCTCGTACAGCTGGAAGAGCCGCGGCGCGTGCTCGGCCAGCAAGCGCACCAGCGCCGGCGGATCGGCCGCGGCGTCGAACCGCTCCTCGCCCGCCCAGATGCGCCGGACGATCTCCGCGTTGGTGCGCTCTGCCTGCGGGGTCAGGCCGACGCGCTCCGCCGGAATGGTCCCTTCTTCGATCGCCCGCCGGACCGCCCACTCCATCTGCGTCAGCGCCGAGAGCCCCGCCGATTCCACGCAGAATCGGTCCGTCTCCTCCATCCGCTCCACGCCGGCTGAGGTGGTGCTGTCGGTCTGCAGCCGGCCGGTCAGCCGTCGAGCGTTCTCCTCGTCGTCGTACCCCTCCGGCAGGCCCTCCTCGATGACCGTGCGCAAGAGCAGGCTCATTGGGGGCGCCCAGTCGCGGATGAGCGAGTGCGTGCCGTCGACGTCGTGGAACGCGTGACTGATGGGCCGCCGGCCGAAGCGGCGGACGATCTCCACGTTGTCGAACGCGTCGGGGAGCGACGTGTCGTCTATTACGAGCATGCCTTTGCTACTCCAGCACAAACACCAGTTCCCAGGTGCCGTCGCTTACCCCGCGCCCTCCGCGGGTCCCTGTACAGGACGCGCGCGCACCGTGAAGCAGGCAGCTCTGTAACGTGCAGGCGCTCGGGCACGTCGGCCTTGCCGCGGACGATGACTCCTGCCGATACCTCGGACGCCTCCGTCCCCGGCCGGATGAGGACCACGGGCATCCCGCACGCCAGTCCCGCCCCGCACGTGGCGTCGCACGCTGGCCACTCGGCGCTATCACCCGCCGGTGACTCCGCCACCACATGATGGGCAGATCGTGACGTTGGTTTCAAGCGCCGCGTCCCGCTCTTTGAGCAGCTCCGCAGGTTCACGCCGGCGGTGCTCGGGGCGGCCGAGAGGCTGCGGCTACGCCGTGCTGACGATGAGGGCGGAGTCCGGCCTGGGCAGGCTTTGTCGGCGACTGTCTTGCGTGGCATGATTTGGCTCTGCTGGTTCCAGGTGTTGTCAAGACAGGGCGTGAGTCGTACCCTGTAAGCGGCTTCAAAGCAAGGCGACAAGACCTCGTGGCGGAAGCGCCCGGCTGCGGCGCTCTCTTGCTTGTGCGTCGCCAAACGTGCGTGTATCTTAGGCGCTATTGCAAAACCCCATCCTGGCTTCGGCCGGCTGCGCGCGTGGATGGGCTGTGTCGGCCTGCATCGACGATTCTGGCCTTTGAATCGCCTGCTTCGGCCTCCTTGCCCTCGACGCCCTCGCTCGGCCTCGGGCCGACGGAGCGGGTTCTGCAATAGCGCCTTAGGGGGACAGGGCCGGCCCGTTCTGTTTCACGGGCATTTCGAGGCCCATCACGAATGAGAGGGAGGCAGAGATGAAGGTCCGCACCTGTCTGAGCGCTTTTCTGGCACTGGGGCTCGCCTTGACGGCGGGTTGGGGTTTCGGCGCAGGCGACGCACTGGCCGACTACGAACTCGCCGCACGCGGGGGACTGCAGTTCCTCCTGGTGAAGGACGGCGGGCTGCTCCTGACGCTGGGCACGACCGTCTACGGGCCGGGCTACGCGTGGATGGGAGGCGGAAAGCCGGCCGAGGAGGTCCGGGACGGCGCACTGCGCGTGTCGGTGCCTTACCGGGACCGCGGGTCCGGTGCAAACCTGGACTTCGGGTGCGCCGCAGCCGTGACGGGCAAGACGGCCGGAATGGATCTGTCCCTGGCGACCGACGTGGACATGCCGCTGACTTA
>CAZQEQ010000078.1:0-16702 GCA_964592385.1 uncultured candidatus Brocadiaceae bacterium
TGCCCGTCGTGCAGCCGGTCGAGGATGATCTCGTGCACCAGTTTCTGCAACTGTCCGGGCGAGGGGGAATCCATGGACCGCGCTGCGCTCTCGACCGCGTCGCAGAGCATGACGATGGCCGCCTCCTTGGACTGCGGCTTGGCCAGCCGGTAGCGGAAGTCGCCCTCTTTCATCTGGCCCTTTTCGGGCTCTCGGTCCTTTGCCTTGCCCCAGAAGTACTTCAGGACGCTTGAGCCGTGGGACTGCAGGATGACGTCGCGCACTTCCCCGGGCACGCCGTACTTCTCGGCCATCTCTGCGCCGTCCTTGGGGTGCGCGCTGATGATCAGGCTGCTCATCGTGGGCGTCAGGCCGTCATGGGGGTTGGGTGCGCCGTCGGGCAGGTTCTCGGCGAAGTATTCCGGCTTCTTCAGCTTCCCCACGTCGTGGAAGTAGGCGCTCACGCGGGCCAGCAACGGGTTGGCGCCGACCGCTTCGGCGGCGTCGGCCGCCAGGCTGCCCACTATCATGCTGTGGTGGTATGTGCCGGGCGCATCCAGAAGGAGGCGCTGGAGCAGCGGCTGGTTGGGGTCGCTCCACTCCAGCAGCCGGATGTCCGTCGTTATCCTGAACAGCTTCTCAATGGCGGGCAGCGCGCCGCTGACGATGAAGCCGCTCAGGAACCCGTTGGCCAGCGCCGCCAGGGAGCTGCCGAACAACGGGGACTGCCACAGGCGCCAGGAGACCTCGGTCGCCTCCTCGATGGCCGTCATTCCCAGGCCCCAGACCGCCAGAAACTGGATCGCGCCTGTCAGCAGGCCGGCCTCGATGAGCGTGCCGCGCGTGCGCACCTGGCCGGTCAACAGGGCGGCCGCGACGCCCCCAAGAAGGAGCACCGCGAACTCGAAGTCCGCCCCCGGGCTTACCAGCCGCACCAGCAGCGCGTAGAACAATGCCACCGCCAGACCGAACCGCTGGTCATAGACCAGGCACATGATGATCACCAGCATGGGGATCGGGACCCACAGCGGCGTGAACCCGTGCACGACGCACAGCCGCGCCAGGCCCACCAGCAGAAGGGCCAGCAGTATGAACGAGATCCCCTGCGCGCGCCGGTGGAACAGCTCGGGCCGGTAACGCCAGGCATAGAGGGCGGCGGCCGCCAGCAGTATGGCCAGCAGTATGGCCAGGCCGCCGAGCCGCAGCGCCGTCACAACGTGTCCGCCCCAACTGGACCAGTACTGACGCCGCTCGCTCTGGAGGTCCTCAATGTGCTGTCGCCCCACCTCCTGTCCCTTTGCCAGGATGATGCGTCCCCGATCGATGGACCTGGGCGGCGCCTGCGCCCCGGCTGCGGCGGCCTGGGCCGCGTCGCGCGTCCCCTCGACGTCAAGGGCGACGTTCGGCACCAGCAGGGACGCCAGTGCGTCCCGCAAAAGGTCGGCGTCGGCCCCGGCCAGCCCTTCCAGCGCCGGTGCCAGGGAATCGGCGACTCCGGCCTGGCCGGGAGCGAGGGGCGTGAGTTCTGACCTCCCCACCCGCGTCCGTTCCCCGGCGGAAGTCAGCAGGACGACTTCGTCAGTCAGCTTCTCGGTGACCGACGCGTCGGTCAGGTCGTCGGGTTCGGCCAGGTACCTGTCCGAAAGCCCGAGCAGCGCCTGTTCGAGGTCGTTGGTCCTCTCCTGCAGTTGAGGCAGGAGGGTCAGGAAACGGTCCGTCTCGAAGTCTTCCGGCAGGCGCTGCCGGATGACGGCCTCGTCGCCGACGCGTATCAGCGAGATGGCCTCGCGCACGGCCCGTTGCCACAGTTCGGGTTTTGCCCGGAACACGGGCGGCTCATTCAGCCTGGCTTGTTCCCTGGCGGCCTCGGTGCGCTCGATGTCGGTGCTGGAGAAGGGAACGCGCGCCCTGTAGTCTCGCGGGGCACGCTCGCCCAGTTGCACCCCGAGGGGCGGGCGGCCGGCGTTCATGAGCACGAAGACCGCCACGGCGAACGCGAGGAACCAGACCAGCCTACCGGTGGTGGCCCACGGAGGCCGCTCCCGGCCGGCCGGGCCGCCGCGTTTCACGCCGCCCTCATGGCTATTGCTCGGGCGCACCTTCGGGCTCCTCCATGCTGTGGGCTTCTTGCTGCTGGCCGGAGGTCGGCTCCTGCTGGTATGCGTCCAGGATCCGCCGCACCACCGGGTGGCGCACTATGTCCCTGTCGGTCAGCCAGGCGAACCTGATGCCGGGCACGCCTCGCAGGCGCTCCTGTGCGTCCACCAAGCCGCTCTTTCTGGCCGGCGGCAGGTCTATCTGCGTGATGTCGCCCGTCACGACGAGCCGGGCGTGCGTGCCGAGCCGGCTCAGGAACGTCTTCATCTGGCCGACGGTGCAGTTCTGCGCCTCGTCCAGGATGATGAACGCGTTGTCGAGCGTGCGGCCCCGCACGAAGGCCAGCGGGAGCACTTCGATCAGGTCGTTGTCGATGTACCGGCGCACGTTGCGCACGTCCATCAGGTCGTGCAGCGCGTCGTACAGCGGCCGCAGGTAGGGATTGACCTTCGCGTAGATGTCGCCGGGCAGAAAGCCGAGGCTCTCCCCGGCCTCGACGGCCGGGCGGCACAGGACGATGCGCTTGAGCGTCCCGTTCCTGAGGTGGCTGAGCGCCATGGCCACGGCCAGGTAGGTCTTCCCCGTGCCGGCGGGCCCGATGCAGAAGACGATGTCGCTGCCGGCCATGGCGCGCACGTAGGCCGCCTGGCCCGGCGTCCGGGGAGCGACGCCCGGCAGGGGCTCGGCGTCGGCCGCCGCGGCGGGCGCCTCGACGGTCAGGTGCCTCTCCACCAGCCGCTCCAGCAGTTCCGGCGTGACCGACTCGCCGCGGTTCACTTCCCCTTCCATCTCGAGCAGCGCGGCCTCGCACCGCCGCACGTTGTCGGGCTGGCCCTGGATGCGCAGCTCCCCTCCGCGCGCCACGACCTCGACGTTGAAGGCGTCGCGCAGGTGCTTAAGGTAGCTGTCCCGCGGACCGAACAGCCGGAGCACTTCATCCTGTCCGCCAATCTGGAGGGTCTTTTGCACGGGCTGTCAGGCTCCAAGGGTCGATAGATGGTGTACGTGCAGGAACAGGAAACTTGCCGGGGCGGCGAACAGCAGGTCATCCAGCATGTCCAACATGCCGCCGAAGCCCGGCAGCAGGCGTCCCGAATCCTTCAGGCCGGCCTCGCGCTTCAGCAGGGACTCGGCCAGGTCCCCCAGCAGCGCCGCCAGCCCCACCAGCAGGCCGAACGCGGGCGCCACCTCGACGGCCATCACGGACAGGGGAGACAGGCTCAGCGCCAGCGCGATGGCCACGGCCCCGGCCATGGCGCCGACGGCCCCCGCCACCGTCTTGTTGGGGCTGACCTGGGGCAGCAGTTTGCGGCGCCCAAGCAAGCTCCCCACGAAGTAGGCGGCCGAGGAGCTGCCCTTGCAGACCGCCAGAACCGTTATCAGGCCCGCCACGCCCCACTCCAGCCGAGTCGCCGTCAGGAACCCGACCATCATCGGCACGTACGCCCAGCCCATGACGACCGTCGCGGCGGATTCCAGCGCGTGCTCGGTCCGCGCACGGAGGACCCGGGCCGCCAGGAGACAGATCGTCATGGCCGCCAGCAGCGCGTAACCCGCCGACCACGGCTGGAACCCGCCGATTGCCCGCACCGACCATTGCAGCGCGAACAGGGCCGCCCCGCCCAGCACGAGGGCGGGCCGGGAGGGATGGAGGCCGGCCTTCCCGGCCAGGCGCGCGAACTCCTCCAGCGCGATCACGGTGACGCCCAGCGCCACCGCCCCGTAGACGAGCCCGGCGTCCCGGAGGGAATCCAGGTAGAGCAGCAGGCAGACCGTCCCGGCCAGGACGAGGCCCAGTCCCGTGCGGGCGGCCATGCTGGCGGCCCGTGACGGGACGGCGGCGGTTCGCGCGTCCGCTCCGGTGGTCTCGGAAGCTTCCATGGTTACGCCTTCCTCTTCGGCCGGGCGCCCTTGCGGGAGGACCGTGCCTTCTCCCGCGACAGGCCGCCGTACCGCCGCTCGCGGCGCGCGTAGTCGCGCAGGGCCTTCAGCAGCTCCTCCTTGCGGAAGTCCGGCCAGTATGTCTCGGTCATGTAGAGTTCGCTGTATTGCAGTTGCCAGAGCAGGAAGTTGCTCAGGCGCATCTCGCCGCCGGTGCGGATCATCAGGTCGGGCTCGGGCAGGCCCGCCGTGTAGAGGTGGTCCCCGAAGACCTGCATCTCGACGTCCTCGGGTTCCATCTCGCCCTCCCGGACCTTGCGTGCGAGGGCGCGGGCCGCCTGCACGATCTCCTGGCGGCCGCCGTAGTTCAGCGCCAGCACGACAGTCATCCCCGTGTGGTCGCGGGTGAGGTCCACGGTCTTCTTCAGCTCGTTCTGCACGCGCTTCGGCAGCCCCTCGACGTCCCCTATGGCGCGGAGCCTGACGTTGTTCTCGGCGGACTCCTTGCGGTGCTCGCGGAGGAACTTGCGCAGCCGGGACATCAGGAAGCGGACCTCCTCGCGGGGGCGCTTCCAGTTCTCCGTGCTGAAGGCGTAGAGCGTGACCACCTCGATGCCCCAGTCGCGGCAGCACTCGGTCACGACGCGCGCGCTCTCGAACCCGGCCTCGTGGCCCTCGACGCGCGGCAGGCCGCGCTCGCGCGCCCAGCGCCCGTTGCCGTCCATGATGATGGCCACGTGGCGGGGGAGGACCTCGGGGAGTCTCTCACTCATCGGTCTTCCGTTCGATGACCTGTTTGCGCTCGGGCCCCACGGAGACGAACCCCACGGGCGCGCCGGTCAGTCGCTCGATGAAGGACAGGTAGTCCCGGGCCTGCGCCGGCAGGTCCGCCCAGGATCTCGCGCCGGATATGTCGCACTGCCAGCCCTCGAAGTCCCGGTAAACGGGCCGCGCCCGTGCCAGGACGTCCGCGCTCGCCGGGAAGCTTTCCGTGGCGCCGCCGTCCACCTCGTAGGCCGTGCAGACGCGGACGGTCTCGAACGCGCCCAGGACGTCCAGGGCGGACACCGCGATGCTCCGGGCGCCGCTGAGCCTTGCCGTGTGCCGCAGCGCCACGCCGTCCAGCCAGCCGCAGCGGCGCTGTCGGCCGGTCGTCGCCCCGTATTCGCGCCCGCCGTGTTCCTCCATCGTCTGGCGGATCGTCTCGCCGACGTCGTTGTCCTGCTCCGTCGGGAACGGCCCGGTGCCCACGCGCGAGCAGTAGGCCTTTGCGAGCCCCATGACGCGGTCTATGCGCGTGGCCGGGATGCCGGTGCCCGCCGGCGCCCCGGATATCACGCCGCTGCTGGTGACGAAGGGATAGGTGCCGAAGTCCAGGTCCAGCAGGCTCCCCTGGGCGCCCTCCAGCAGGATGTTCCGCCCGTCCTCGAGGGCCTGGTGAAGCAGCGGCAGCGCGTCCCGCACGTGCGGGCCGAGCTGCTCCGCGTACCCGCGGTACTCCTCGTAGATGCCGTCCACGTCCAGGGGCTCGGCGCCGTAAACGTTCTGGAGGATCTTGTTCTGGATTGCCATGAGGGCGTCCAGCCGCTCGCGGAACGCGTCGGGGTCCATCATTTCGGCGAACCGTATGCCGCACCGCGCGGCCTTGTCCGCGTAGCAGGGACCGATGCCCCGTCCGGTCGTGCCGATCTTGCCCTGGCCGCGGGAGGATTCCTTGACCCGGTCCAGCAGCTTGTGGTGCGGCAGGACGACGTGGGCGCGGTCGCTCAGGACCAGGTTCTCCTCGACCTTGACGCAGCGCTCGCGCAGTCCCGCTATCTCGTCGACGAGCAGCGCCGGGTCGACGACCATCCCGTTGCCCATTATACAGAGCGCGTCCGGGCGCAGGATGCCCGTCGGCACCAGGTGCAGGACAAACTCCTCCCGGTCGATGTGGACCGTGTGGCCGGCGTTGGCGCCTCCCTGGAAGCGCACGACGACGTCGTAGTCGGCGGCCAGGGCGTCGATGACCTTTCCCTTGCCCTCGTCGCCCCACTGGAGGCCCACAAGCAGGAGCGTCTCAGCCATGTACCCTCTTCCTCTCGGTAAACCCTCGCCCTTCTCCCCGGCCCGGGCGCTGCGGGCAGACCATCACCCTTGTGCTGTCTTTTGGGGCGGGGGATTGCGGGGACAGAGCCGTCCCGCGCCTGCGGGAAGCCCTTCGTTACGCATACTAACCCACGGCTCTTGTTCGCCCTCTGTGAACACGGGGTTCGTGGGCGGCTCCGAGGCCCGGCAATGTCCGAGCGCCACGGATTCTTTGTCCCCCGGCAGTGCGGAAAACCGACATGCGCCCAGCAACGCCACGGTTCGCCATTATAGGGCAGCCCGCCGCGATCGTCAAGTGGAAAGGAAGCCCCCGCAGGCGCATGTAAGCGGTTTCTGTCAAAGAAGTTACGATCCGTTCCGGCTACTTGCGGCGGCGTTTGATCGAGAGCGCCGCCACCCGGCGAGCCAGCCGCCGCCGCTCCCCGGCCGACCACCTCCCCCGCCCGCACTGCCGCAGGCACCGCATGCGGTCCAGCAGCCCGATCGCGTCGGGCAGGTCGGCGTTCACGCGGGTCAGGCACTTCGCCCAGCGCTCCTGCCCCATCGGCGCGTCGAACCGCACGCGGTCCAGGTCCACCAGCCACAGCAAGAACCCGCCCTCCGCCCGGCGCACCAGGATGTTGGTCGGCTTGGTGTCCGGGTGATACACCTCCCGCTCGGCCAGCGTGTTGAACAGGTCGGCGATGGCCCGGCCGAGCGCGCGGCGGTCGCGCGCATCCAGGGAGGGCCCTGCCAGGAGTTCCGGGAGCGTGCCGTCGTTTTCCAGGCACTCGGTGACTAGGTAGTCCGGCCGGCCGGAGAGCCTGTGGCGGCTCTCCAACAGGGCCAGGGGCTGCGCGGCCGGCACGCCGCGCACATGGAAGCCCCGCGCCGCTACCCAGGCCGCCCGGGCCCGGCTGCGCGGGCGGAGGCAGTCCTTGAGCCTCTCGGGCAGCGACGGCCGGCGGAACGACTTCACGCAGACCCGCCCCGAACCGACGCGCCCAGGCGGGGCAGGGCGGTTCAGCGTGCGCGGCGGAACGCTCCCGCTCGGGCAGGTCGTCACCTCGGTGCGCCGCCCCTGCCGGTACACCTGCACGCCGGCGGCCCCGCCGGCCATGGCCGCCTCGTGGAGGCCGACCGCCGACAGGGCCGCCTCCAGGGGGAAGTCGCGCCGCCGGCGGACGCGGTAGTCCCCCGTCGCCTGTGCGGTGAACAGCGAACTCTCGACGAGGCACCGGCGAGTGCGGCTCCGGGCACGCCGGCGCCTGAGCCCGCGCATCGCGTCCTCCACGCGCCCGAGCCAGGATTGCACGGATTCCTCGGAAACGTCGGGCGTCCCCCGCCATCGGGGCAGGAACGCCCGGAGGAAGTCCAGACGGCCCTCGTGCGTGATCCCGGGCGATGCGGCGGAGGAGAAGAGGCTTCCCAGCATGTTGAGGACCGTCCGCTGGTCCACGCGCCCGCGCCGGATCCGGTGCAGGTCCACCACGAAGAGCCTTTCCCCGGCGGGTGCCGCGGGGCGGACGAGCAGATTCTCCGCGTGGTAGTCGTGATGGCGGAAGCCCGCGCCGACGAGGCGTGCGGTGAGGTCGGCCGCCTCCTCGATGAGTGCCCGGCGGAAGCCCGGATCGGCCCGCTCCGCCTCACCGAGGCCGTCCCGCAGGAAGGTCTTGAGAGGGACCGCATCGGCTATTTCCCTGCTGACCAGGAACGCCTCCCTCGGCACGCAGCGGCGGCGGCGCACGGCTATTGCGAGCACCTCACAGGCGGGAATCCCCGCCGCTCGGAGCGCGCGGGAGACCTTCCATTCCGTGCGCGCCTGGGTGTGGCCGAGCAGGCCTTTCAGGCGGTCAACCGGGCGCCCGAACTTGTAGCGCTTCACGATCAGCCCCGGGCCGCCGGGACGGTCCGGGTCCGGCGCGCGCGCGACGGTTCGGATGCGGTTGTCCTTGACGAGTTCGCCCGGGCCGAGCGCGTCCGGGCGGCGGAGCCTGTCGAGGTCGAGTCGGTCGATGGTTCCTGCGAACTCGCGTGCGGCCAGCCAGCGCATCCCGTGCGCCTGAACCGATGCCGTTGGTCGCTGGTCTGACATGCGCGCCGGACCGCCTGACGGTGGATTCGGGACCCTTGGCTGCGGAAATGGTACCGCGCCGGCGCATCGGATTGCAAAGCGCGCCGGCGCCCGGAAGGGCGACCAAGGCGTTGAAAAGGGCTTTGCTTGGCGTTAGAGTGACAATGGTAGAGCCGTGTGCGGCGACGTGAGGAGGAGGCTACGGGATGGCTGGGCGTCCGCAACGCGACCCGGCGCGCGAGCTGGGGGAGTACTTCTCGGGTCGGCCCGAGGTGGTCCTGGCGTACCTGTTCGGCTCTCGGGCGGGGGGCAGACCAGAGCCCGAGAGCGACTACGATTTCGGCATCCTTCTGCGCCCCGGCACAGAACCCGCGTGTCGCTACGAGCTGGCGCACGAGCTGGGTGAGCTCCTGCGCGCCCAGGGCCTGGACATCGTCCTGCTGGATGGCGCCCCCATCGAACTCGCGTTCAATGTCATTGCCGAGGGGCGGCTCATCTATGAGCGGGACCTTGCCGAGCGCGTCGAGTTTGAGGCGGGGGTGATGTCGCGATACGGCGACTACCTGCCGGTACTGCGACGCCAGCGGCAGGACGTGTTGAAGGAGGCGGGAGTATGAGCCCCGAGTTCTGCGGAATCGAGTCGCGGCTGGATGAGTTGAACGCCCGGGTCGAGAGGCTCCAGGAACTCGGCGCCAGGGCGCGTGCAGACTTCGAAGCGGATTCGGACCTGCGCGCCTTCGCCACGCACATCGCCCGCTGGCTGGCGGCGAGGACTGACGCCTGAGCGGCCGGCAGGCGCGATTACGCGTACGTCACCCCGTCGCAGGCCTCGTAGAAGGCGACGACGTTCTCCGGCGGCACCTCGGGCTCGAGCACGTGCGTGGGGGCCAGGAGCAGCGCGTCCCCGAAGACCGCGCGCCGCCGCGCTACCATCGCCCGCACGTCATCCGGCGTGCCCCACGGGAAGACGCTCTGCGTGCCCATCGAGCCGTCGAAGAGCAGCCGGTCGCGGTAGCCCCGGAAGACGCGCTCCACGTCCATGCACTCCGGCTGGAGCGGGTTCAGGATCGTCACGCCGATCTCGATCAGGTCCGGGATGACGGCCTCGATGTTCCCGTCCGAGTGGTACCAGACGGCGACGTCGGGCCGGGCGCGGCGGGCGGCCTCGTAGACCCTCGCCCAGCGCGGCTTCAGGAACTCGCGCCAGAGGTCGGGGCTGAACATCATGGCCTTCTGGTTGGCGATGTCGTCGCCGGTGTGCAGCACGTCGGCGCCGGCCCTGGCGGCGGCGACGGCGCGGTTGACGTTGCGCTCGGTCAGGCGGTCAAGGATGGACTCCGCCCGGTCCCGGGCCGCGAGCAGGTCGGTCAGGAATGGCTCGTAGCCACGTATCTGCCAGGCGTGCTCGTAGATGTGCCCGACCATCCCGGTGACGAACCGCCCCTCGCGGTGATGGGTCTCGACCTCGCCGGCCATGTGGCCGTCGCGCCAGCCGGCTTCCGTCTCGATGGGGAAGGCCTCGATTTCGTCGAGCGTGGCGGCATTTCTGAGGGGGCTTATGGTCTGGGTGAAATGATGGAAGGTGCCCCTCCTGCGCAGGACGCCGAGGGCGTCTATCTCGCTCTCGTCCGCGCCGTCGTAGCAGGCGGAGAAGCAGGGCTTCGCGTAGCCCTCCGGCGGGTGCAGGGAGATGGCCGCGCCGGCGTCCGGCCGGAAGACCTCGTCCGGGTCGCGGCCGCCGAGGTGTTCGGTGAGCCGTTTGAACATGTCGGGCGTGTACGCGCTCCGGCGCATCGGCCGGTCCAGTGGCTCGCGCGCCTGCCACGCGCGCCATCTCTCCAGTTGGGTCATTCGCTCCATAGACGGAGCGCTTTCTAACCGGAAGGGTGCGGCCGGTCAAGGCCCGCCCGGGCGTTCGCTTGATGGGCCGGGGTTTCCCGGTACGATGGGTGGGGAGGGGGCACGGATCGGAGAGCGGGTGCGGAGCTCGTCGAGGAGGGCCGCAATGGCCGTTGGGGCGAGGGCTGGGACGCTCTGGCTGGCGCTCGTGCTGTGTGCCCTGGCGCCGGGCGGGGGGAAAGAGGGCCTGGCGCAGGATGAAGCGAACCGGGTCGTCAGCCCGGACATGTTCGGGCAGGTCGTTGACGTCGTGACTCCCGGCTACCTGCACTGGAGCAGGGCCAGCGGCGACACGGTGGACCCGGACGCGGACCGGGACGACCTGGACGACAACTTCGGCGAGCACGCCGGCGCCGTGGACAACCCCACCTTCTCCAGCCAGGCCGGGGCCTATGCCGCCGGCAGCGTGGCCGAGGAGGCCGTCTACGCCTACGGCGCGAACACTGTCCGCTGGGAGTTCCGCGTGCCCGGGCCGGGCCGCTACGTCATGGTCACGCGGCTCTGGCGCGAACTGCGGGAGGCGACGGGCGCCGTTTTCTCCTACCGTTCCGGCGACCGGTGGATCGGCCTGCCCGCCGTCGAGGAGATCGAGCACTGGGGCGGCTACGGCAACCTGGCCTGCTTCCTGATCGAGGCACCCGCGGGGCAGGACAGGGTCCCGGTCCGCCTGAGGGCGATCTCCGGCCGGTGCCTGATGCATCGCGCCCTGCTCGGCCGGGCGCGCGAGGGGGAGCCCTTCCTGCCGGACGCGAGGCCGACGCACCCGAGCATGTACTTCCGCGCGGGGGACCTGCCCGGCCTGCGCGAGAAGATCAAGGCCGGCCCGGCGAAGCTCGCCTGCGATTACATGGTCGGTCAGGCGGAGTGGTACAGGAACACCCTCAACCGCGGCGACCAGAGCTGGCGGCGGGAGAACTCTCAGCACCACGTCTCCCGCTCGATCGCCCAGACGGCCTTCCTCTGCGCCCTGACCGGCGACCGGGAGCGCCTCGACACGGTCCTGCGGATGATCGAGACCGTGATGGGCTGGCCGCGGGACGCGAACGCGATCACCGACCAGAAGGCGGGCTATAACATCCTGGCGCGCGGGCGGCAGCTCTCGATGATCGCCCTCGCCTACGACTGGCTCTACGACCGGATCGCCGCCCGCCAGCGCCGGGGGATCGCGCGTTTCATGGACCAGGAGGCCAACCGGCTCTTCCTTTACAACGAGACCATCCTGAGCGCGGTGTCCGGCGGCAACTGGGACCCGTGGATCGGCGCGGGCTACGGCATGGTCGGCGTCGCCCTGCGCGACGAGCACGCCTGGGCGCAGGACTGGATCGACGGCATGAAGCGGATCTTCCCGCTGAACCTGCGCACGTCCGGGGAGGACTTCGGGTACTTCAACAACGGTTTCACCAAGGCGCTGGACTTCGGCGCCGCCCTCCGCACGGCGACCGGCGAGGACCTGTTCGCGCCGGAGGCGGACCGCCTGCGCGCGCTGCTGGACTACCGCATGACGTTCCTGGCGCCGCAGCGGGACGGCTACCCCCAGTTCGGCGACGCCCGCAGCGGCAACGACCCGGTCCTGGCGCTCTGTATGGCCGCGTTCCTCGAAGACCCGATGGCGCAATGGTTCGTCAACCACCTGAGCTGCGCCACCGCGGAGCAGGTCAAGGAGTGGGGCTGGAACCACATGATGCCGGTCGCCGCGGTGACCCTCCACGCCCCGGGCCTCGCGGAGGAACCGCCCGGCCCGCCGAGGCTGGCCCTGGCGCGGTCCTTCGCCAACGATGCAAACCTCGCGCCCGGCGTGCGCGGCGTCACGGTGATGCGGACGGGGTACGACCGCCCCACGGACGTTCAGGTGGCCTTCCCCTGCGGCGACTACACCGGCTGGCACGGCCACCCCGACCAGGGCGGCTTCGTCCTCAACGCCTGGGGCGACCACCTGGTCATTGACCGCGCGCTCGGGGCGCCCTATGGCACGCCGCGCAGCGACTTCTCGAAATCGGCCCTTGCGCACAGCACGGTCACCGTGGACGGCCAGGGCCAGGTGGACTACAGCGCCCCGGTGTACCACGACCTCGAGGCCGGCCGCACCGGGCCGCTCCTGCACGCGCCGTTCCTCGACTACGTGCTGGCCGACAGCACGGCGGCCTACCGCAAGAACCCCCGCATCGGCGCGATGGACCACGCGCGCCGCCACTTCCTGTTCGTCCGCGAGCCGGAACGGCGCGCCTACCTGGTCCTGTTCGACGACCTCCAGGTGGACGATCGGCCGCACGCCTTCGACTGGCTCCTTCAGACCGACCAGGGGCACGCCGTCGAGTCGGCGGGCCGGAACCACCAGGTCATTCGCGGCGACGCCGAACTGCACGTCTTCACGGTGGAGCCGGGGCGGATCAGCGCGCAGGTGAGGGACACGCACGACCTCTGGCGGACGCTGACGCTGACGGCCCCGGCCGACGCGCGGCGCGGCCTGTTCCTGAACGTGCTCTACCCGGCGGCGGCCGACATGGCCCCGCCCGCCGTCGAGCGACTGGAGGGCCCCGGCGTCGTCGGGGCTTGCGTAGGGGAGGATGACGCATTCCTGTTCGCCACGGCGGAGGGTCCGATCGAGGCTGCCGGCGTCAGCACCGATGGCCGGATTGCGGCCGTGGGCCGGCGCGACGGGGCGGTCGAGTGGTTCCTCTGCGTCGAGGGCACGCGCATGGAGGTGGACGGGCGGGAGGTATTCCGGGCCGACGCGCCCGTGACGCTGGCGCGGCAGCCGCAAGACACAACGAAGGGAGGGCGGGAATGACAGACCGGCGCGAAACGCTTCCGGCGGGCGGGATCACTTCGGCGCAGATGCAGCGGGAGCCGGCGGTCGGGGCGGACGGACGTGTGACCTTCCGCGTCAACGCGCCCGACGCGCGCAGCGTGCAGGTGCTCTTCAAGGGCGAGGCAGCCGGCGTCGGACTGGAGCCGATCCCGATGGCAAGCGGGGACGACGGCGTCTGGACCGTCACGGTCGGCCCCGTTTCGCCTGGGTTCCACTACTACGAACTGCTGGTGGACGGGTTCTCGTGCATTGATCCGGCCGCGGAGGTCTACTGGGGCTGGGGCCGGCTCAGCGAGGGGGTGGAGGTGCCGGACCCGGGGCTCGACTTCTACCTGCCCGCGGACGTGCCGCACGGGGACGTCCGCCTCTGCTGGTATCCGTCCGCCCTGACCGGGCGGCTCCGGCGGGCGGTGGTCTACACTCCGCCCGGCTACGAGGCGTCCGCCGACGCGCGGTTCCCCGTCCTTTACCTCCAGCACGGCGCCGGCGAGAGCGAGCGCAGTTGGAGCTGGCAGGGCAGGGCCAACTTCATCCTGGACAACCTGATCGCCGGCGGCGAGGCCGTGCCGATGATCGTCGTCATGGACAACGGCTACGCGGCCCGGCCCGGCGCGCCCGACCCCGGCCGGCCCGCCCACGAGGACAACATCTTCGGCGACGTGCTGACCGAGGAGGTCATCCCGTTTGTGGACGCCCGATACCGGACGCTTCCGGACCGGGACCACAGGACCCTGGCGGGGCTCTCGATGGGGGCGGGCCAGGCGCTGGCCATCGGGCTCGCCCGGCCGGACCTGTTCGCAGCGGTCGGGGCGTTCAGCGGCGGCGGCCGGCGCTTTGACCCGGAGACCTCCTACGGCGGCGCCCTGAAGGACGCGGCCGAGGCGAACGGGCGGCTCTCCCTGCTCTGGATCGGCTCGGGCCGCCAGGACGGGGGGTTCGAGGGATCGAAGGCGATGCACGAACGCCTGGCCGAGGCCGGCGTCGAGCACGTCTGGTTCGAGACGGACGGCGCGCACGACTGGCAGGTCTGGCGCAAGTGCCTGCGCGACTTCGCGCGGCGCCTCTTCCGCAGCGACGCCTGACCACGGGGGATTACGCATGGGATGCAGAACGTTGACGTTGCTCGCGGCGGGGTTGCTCCTGGCGGCCTGCGCGGTCGTCTCCGCGCAGGACGAAGAGGACTACACCCTGACCCGCGAACAAGCGGCCCAGTACAAGGCCACCTTCGACGCCAACGGGTGGGACTTCGGGGCGGCCCTGAAGATGTGCGGGAACGACCGGCGCATGTTCGACCTGTACGTCGAGCTGCGCGGCAAGGAGGTCGAGCCGCGCTACATCGCACACAGCTACCAGTCAACGAGGGGGAACCCGGTCGTCGCGGAGGAGTACTGGGACTACATCCACGAGGCCCGCTTCCGCCCGGCCGAGGTGGACCAGGTCTTCCGCGCCTTCCCGGACGACGCCGTGGTTCGGGCGTACTACTTCGGCTACCGCGCCGGCCACAGGGACGTCCGCCGCTTCCGGGACGGCAAGCAGAAGAACCTGAACCCCGGCGCCATGCGGCAGCGCTACTCCGAGGGCGTCCTGACCGGGAAAAAGTACAGCCCGGAGGAGTGCCTGGAGGTATTCGCCGGCTGTCGCTATGACCTGGAGCGGATAACGCAGTACTTCGACCTGCGCGACCGGGGCGCCTCTCCCGCGCAGGCCCTCGTGCCGGTTAAGGAAGAGCTCGAGCGCCCGAGCGCGCTGACCGCCGAGGGGGTTTCCGAAGTGACGAACCTGGAGATCTTCTCGTTCCCGACGGGCGACGGGAGCAACCTCGTGACGGCCCGGTTCGGCGACGTGCTCCGGCTGACGTGCCAGGGCGGCGAGCTGGCCGGCGGGGGCAAGCCGTGGCTCTACCAGTACACGGGCGGGGAGCCGCCCATCGTCTTCTGGGAGGACGGATGGTCCCTGCGCCTGCTCGAGGGGGGTGTCGAGAGGGTTGTCGGCCTGGACCTGGCGCGCCCGCAGGCGGCGGCGTGGTTGGCCCAGGCATCGCCGGCGGAAGTGTCCCGGGTCACCTCGGCGCACGTGAACCGCGCCGCCGTCGCCTCCCTTCGCGGCGGCTCGCTGGCGGGCCTGGCGACGGTCCGGTGCGATCCCGACTTGACGGACGAGTCCCTCTCCGCGCTCTGCCTGGCGCGGCGCGGCCTGGTTGGCCTCGACGTGTCCGGCTGCGAGGGGATAACGGACCTGTCGCCCGTGCGGGCGCTCCAGCGGCTCAAGGTTCTCCGTGCCGCCGGCTGCCGGAACGTCGCGGACTTCGCCGCCGTGGGCAGGCTGGCTTCCCTGGCGCACCTGGACCTTTCCGGGGACTCGATGGCCGACCTCGGGCCTATCAACGCTCTCGGGGCAAGGCTGGTGCACCTGGGCCTGACGGGGTCGGTCCTGCCGGCTGCGGCGGCCGAATGGGCGCCCTCGGCGCCCGCTTTCGAGCGGCTGGAGAGCCTGCTCCTGGAGCGGTGCCGCGTCGAAGGGAACGCTGCCCCGCTGGACTGGCGCCCGCTCCTCTCGGACGGACTGAGGGTCCTGTCACTGCCTCCCGGCGTCGGGCAGGCCGACCTGGACGAAGTCTGCGAGCGGCTGGAGCACCTGGAGATGCTCGGCATCCGCGGCTGCGAAGGGGTGACGAAGCTTTCGCCGCTGTACCGGCTTCCCGGCCTCCGGGCGCTCCTGGTGGACGGGATGACGGGGGTGAGCGAAGGGCAAATCGAGACGTTTGAGCAGCAGATGCCCGGCTGCGTGGTGCTCAGGGCCGATGCGCCGCAGGCGGACATGCCCGCGCTCGCTCTCCCCGAATGACCCCGGCCGTCTCCGCGTTCTCTGCGTCCTCTGCGCTGGCGCCGTTGCGTCAGTCCACCTGCTCCCAGACGGGTTCGAGCCGGTCGCGGCCGAGCACGATGGGCTTGATGCCGGCGATCTCGCAGAGCATCGTCAGCGCCCGGACCCGGTCGCCGGGCACGCCCTGGGCGTGGTTGCAGGGGAAGACGTTGAGGAACTCCTCGAAGGAGCAGTCGAGCTTCGCCCAGACGTGCGGCCACGTGGGGTCGGTCTGCTCCTTGAGCGCCTGGCTCTCCTCGGGCGCGAGCTCGACGGACTCGCCCGGGATGATGACCATGTAGGGCTTCTCGTCCCAGATGCCGAGCCGGGCGAAGGTCATCGGGCCGGGCGCGGCGTCGAACTCGACCGAGGCGCCTCCCGCCTTGAAGTAGAACTCCAGCGCCGGGTGGAAGGTGATCTTCTCGAAGTTCTCGGCCGCCTCGAAGCTCTGCGCGGCGTACCAGCTCGCGTGGTTGCCGCTGTTGCACCAGTCCCACAGGTCGCGGTCGGGGTGATAGAGGCGCACGTCCATGAACAGCGTCGGCAGGCCGCCGGTGACGTACTTCATCAGTTGCATGGTCACGGCGGCGTCGGCGTCCGCCTCGGTCGAGCAGACGACGGATTCCTTCGCGCCGGTCCAGTCGTAGGGATCGTTGGTGAGCATCTCGGCCACGTCGCCCAGGCAGACGTGCTCGGTCAGCTCGCGCTGGCCTTTCAGGCCGCAGAAGTCGAAGCCCTTGTCCTGGTTGACCATGTTCATGGCCAGGTAGAGGCGGAGCTGGGTCTTGAGGGTGTCGGCGGTGAGCATGTTGCCGTCGTAGAGGAGCCGGTCGCCGAGCAGTTCCTCCAGCCAGGCGAGGCCCTTCTCGACCTCGGCCTCGTTCACCTCGTTTTCCATCACCTTCAGCAGCCAGAGCTGGTCCACCTGCCGGGCGGTGACGCCGAGGCTCTTGAGCATGGCCGTCAGGTGCCAGTAGCCGGTCTCCATGCCCATGCTGTGTCCGCCGTAGAGGCCGAAGACCTCGTTGCGGATG
>CAZQEQ010000079.1:0-16633 GCA_964592385.1 uncultured candidatus Brocadiaceae bacterium
TGGTGTTGGTGTGGAGCGTGAAATGGAACAGCACGGCCAGCACGGCCCCGCGTTCGTCATCGAACGCCAGGATGCCGACCGCCGGGTCTATCGGCCCGGCCGAGCCGACGCACTGCATATCACCGTCCGCTCGCGCGAGGTTCCACGTGTTGACGGCGCGCCCGTTCTTGAAGAGCAGGCGCCGGTTGTGCGACAGGCCGACGTGGAAGCCGCGGGTGCGCCTCATTCGTGCCGGCCTCACGGCGTCGTGGGCCTGCGCGACAGCGTCCGCGAACTTCCCCGGGATCGCGGCCAGCCATTCGGTGTCGACGCCGCCTTCCGCGGCCCCGAAGATGTCTCCGGTGTAAGGGCCCGTGTGGGTATGGCTGGCGGCCCAGACGATGTTCGCCGCGGGAATGCCGGTGCGTTCCGAGGCGAGCGCCACCGCGGCGTCCCCTTCCCGGCGATAGAACTTGATGAGGTCCAGAATGACGTATGCGAGCCGCTGCTCGCCGGACTGAAGCACGATCGCCTTGACGTACAGGGGGTCCTGCACGCCGACCGACGTCCTCGGGCCGAGGGACCCCGCCAGGGCCGTGCCGACCGGAGGCGTGATCTCAACCTCAGCGGTCCCCACCATCAGCGCGTCTGTCATCTCTTCCCTCCGAGTGAATCTCTATGGTTCTTCTGCAGTGGCTGCGCCCCCGTTGTCCGTCCGCTGCGCAGGTTTGCCTCGCGTGACGGCGTTGAGGGCCTGGTCCACTTCCTTGATGATGTCATCCGGCCCGGTGCGGCGGAAGAACGTCATCGAGTCGGGGGCGATGACCTCCCGGACGTATCGCCGGACCTCCTCGACCTGCTGCGGCGAGACCGCCTCGGCGTTGGCGAGTTCGAAGAAGTATTCGCTCAGGCGGAAGGACTTCGAGAAAAGTCCGACCCGCTCGTTTACCAATTCGCTGCGGGTTGCTGTTAGTGCATGGTCCAGGTGGGCGCGGCACTCGCGGGTGAGGGCGCGCTCCTCGTCGTCCTGGAGGAACTGCGTGTTCCAGCGGAAGAGCTTGCGCTCCTGGTCGCGGTTCATCAGGTCGTAGAGCGTTTCGAGCTTCGTGAAGTAGGCGAGCATCTCGCCGGAGGCGGCGCCGAACATGTCGTCGCAGAACTGCTTCCGAACGGCCTTCACGTCGATGTGGGGGTCCCACCAGAGCCGTGCCATCAGGTAGAGCTTCGGTCCGTCGAGGCCCCAGTTCGGTCCGGGCTCGGCGTAGGCGCAGCGGATCGGCGCGCCCAGCCGCTCGAACTCCAGGAACGTGCGCTGGACGTAGTCCGTGTAGATGCGCGGGATGAGGAACCCGTGCCCGTAGGTCCAGTCGTGATGCCCGACGGCGCTCGCGGCCTCGGCCCATGCCTTCTCGTAGTTCGTGCCGTCCTCGCGCTCGGTGAACCGCCGGTCTATGATGACGTCGGACATCTTGAAGACCATCCAGGCGATGATGTTCGGGTGTAGCTTGAAGGGCGGCGGCATCCGCACGTTGCCGTAAACGATCCCGACGACGCGCTTGTCCGGGAACTGCTTTTCGAGCCGCTCGGCGGTCCTGTTCATGAAGGTCCAGTAGAGATTCGAGAGGCCCTGGACCTCGCCGTGCTGCTTCACCTCGTCGCTGGCCAGGTCGCGCTCGCAGTGGGCGTGCGAATCCTGGATGCTGAAGGTGACGTACTCGACTTCCGGCCGCTCGGCGAAGAAGCCGGCGGCGGACTCGACGGCGGCGTCCACCAGGCGCGGCTCGCTGAAGCAGGGCTGCCAGCGCTGGTCGCCCGGCTTCGGTATGTAGCGCTCGCCGTCGATGACGGGGTATATCTCGGGGTACTTCTCGGCGAACTTCTCCGGCGGGAAGCGCTCGTTCATCGTGTGCTGATGGGAGATGGGCCGGCGGTCGAGGGCGTGCAGCCGCATCCAATCGCTGCCGGCGGGCACGCCCCAGGTGTATGCCGCGCCGACCCGGACGTAGGGCTCGACCCGGAGGTCGATTCTCCCGAGCGTGATGGGGAGTTCGGCGGGCCGGGAGGTGAAGAGCTCGCCCGGCATGTAGAAGCGCACGCCGCAGAAGCGGTCGAGGAACGCCGCGGCGGCGTAGAGGGTCGCCCCCGAGCGGGCGCCCGCGATGGCGACGACGTTCCCCCGGCGCCTGAGGACGAAGCCGTCGCGGTGTAGTCCGTCCAGGTCGCCGTCCGCCAGCCAGCGCGTCCGGCCAAGCGCGAGGACGGCCCGTTCGCCGACCTCGGCGACCTGCCCGCCCCGGACGATCTCGAAGCCCTCCGTCGCCCCGCAGGCGTCGCGCAGATGCTCCTGCAGGAGCCTGGCGGACTCGAAGTCGGTGTTGAACGGGATCAGCTCGGGGATGGCGATTAGAGTCGAGCCGGGCTCCAGCGCGAGGGGGCGCGTGGAGGCGGGGTCGTCGGGGCTCAGTCTCGCCTCTGGCGGCACGGGCACGGTGGGTTTCGGCGGGGGAGCCGGGGCACCTGGTCGGGCGGCGTATTCGGGACGGACGACGTTCGAGATCCGCACCTCGTCAATGAGCCCGCGGTAGCCGTCCTTGCCGACGTACCAGGGCGCGGCGGCCCCGAGCGTGACGGGCATCGTCCCGCCCTCGCTCGCTATCGGCCAGGGCACGGCGGCCTGCTCGACGCCCACTTCCTCGCCGTCTAGGTAGAGCCTGACCTCTCCGTTCCTGTCCATGTCGCGTACTGCGGCGGCGTGGTGCCACTGGCCGTCGAACAGGCGGGCGGCCAGGTCGCCGCTGTTCACGTAGGCCCCGTGTCCGTCGTCCGCGCCGAAGGACGCGCCGAGCTGCTTCCCGTAAACGATTCCGATGCCGTACCGCCTGCCGTGGCCGGGGACGGCGGAGACGACGGCGGAGTGCGCGGGCTGCTCGGGGAGTGGCTTCAGCGAGCACTCGACGGTCCAGCTCCCGTCGCCCGGCGCGAGGGAGCGGCTGGCGCGGATTACGATGCCGCCCTTGCCGTCCAGGGAGAGGGCCTGTCCGAACCTGCCCGGCGCCCAGGAGAGCTCGCCCTTCTCCTCGCCGTTGTTGCCGCACGGGCCGGCGTCGGCCGCGTCGCCGTCCAGGTGGAGGAGCAGCACGGTCTGCGAGTCGGGCCGGTGGGGCGAAGCGCCGGGAGCGTTCGCGGCCGCCGACAGGATCATGCAGAAAGCGAGACACGCGGCCGTTTCCATTGTCCCTCTCCTCCTGGAAGGCCCGTCCCGTCTTGGGTTTTCGTGGCGGATTCGAATCCGCCTCTGCCGTGCAGTACAATAGGCGTCTCTCGTGGCCGCCGCAAGCGGAATCCGGCCTGCGCGGTGCGGGCCGGCCGGCGGCCTCCTCCTGAAAAGGAAGAAGTCGCATGGACTGCCCGAGATACGACTTTCACATTCACACGAAGTACCTGAAGTGCGCGAACGAGACGATGGACGTGCCGGCCATCGTCGCCGAGTGCGAGCGGCTCGGCGTGACCGCGATCGGCATCACGGACCACGTCAACAAGCTGGAACAGCTCGAACTGCACCGGCCCATCCGGGACGACATCGAGGCGCTCGACACGGACGTGGCCGTTTACTTCGGCGTCGAGCTGAACTTCACCGGGTGTGACGCGGGGTTCCCCTTCGACGAGGCGATCAAGGATGAGTACGGCTTCCAGTTCGCCATCGGCGGGATCCACGGCACGTACCTGGAGGCATACGATCTGGCGAAGCTGGTGGACATCCAGCAGCGCCATCACCTGAAGACGTGCCGCAACCCGCTCCTGGACGTCCTGGTGCACCCGTACTGGTTCGGCAAGCACGAGTTCGACCGGAACGGCTGGCCGTGGTTCGACAGCATGAAGGCCGTCCCGGAGCGTTACGTGCGCGAGCTCGGACAGGTCGCCAGGGAGACGGGGACGGCGATCGAGATCAACGCCTGCGCGAACCTGGACAACGGCGCCTACAGCCGGGATTACGTGAAGGAGTATCTGGAGTTCCTGTCCATCCTCGCCGAGGAGGGGCCGACGTTCAGCGTCGGGTCCGACGCGCACGACATCAACCGGCTCGCGGCCATTCGGTCGGCGTGGGAGGCGGCCGAGGGGCTGGGGCTCACCGAGGAGCGCATCTACCGGCCGGCCGGCGCGCCCCTGGCGGGAGGGCGCTGATGGGCAGCGGGGACGACGGTGCGGTGAAGAGGATATGGTTCATCCGCCACGCCGAGAGCGAGGCGCAGGCCGGGCTCTCGGAGGATTACGTGAACTCCCCGCTCAGCGAGCGCGGCCGGGAGCAGGCCTGGGCGCTGGCGGGGCCGCTGTCGGGGGCGACGTTCGACTGCATCGTGGTCAGCCCGCTCGCCCGCGCCTGGCAGACGTTCGAGCTCTCGCGGGCGAGGGCCCGGCGCGCCGTGTTCGACAGCCGCGCTGCCGAGCACTTCACCGACCCCTCGCACTACCGCGCCATCCTGCCCGTCGAGACGCCGCCGATCGCCGAGCCCGACCCGCACGACGCGTGGCTTCGCGACCCGAGGCAGCGCATGACCGACCTGCTGGACGACCTGCTCGCGCGCCCCGAGCGCAGCATCGTCGTGTTCGCTCACTGGGGCCTGTTCAACCACCTGCTTCCGATGTATCTTGGCATGGACTGCTACGCGGGTGCGGCGCGTGCCTTCATGGACAACACCGGCGTCTCGCTCCTGGAGGTCGGCGAGGAAGGTCGGCGGACCGTCCGCTACTGGAACCGGCGCGCGCGGGAGGAGGACTTCGCCGCGCCGGAGGACGGCTGAGGGCGGCGGCGGGGAAAGCATTGCGCCGCCACATTCTATCTGCTATCATTCGCGTTCGGAGTTGACCCTGGAGGGGCGGCGATGCTGTGCCCGGCGTGCGACGTGGAGATGTTCGTGCTGGAGTTCGAGCTGGTCGAGATAGACTACTGCCCGGAGTGCGGCGGGGTCTGGCTCGACTCGGGCGAACTCGAGCTGATCGGCGAGCGCGCCGGCGTGCTGAAAGGGGAGTTGTTGGGGGCCCTGGAGACGCAGAGAGGCGCGAAGCCCGAAGGCCCCCCCAGGCGGTGCCCCGTCTGCGCAAAGAAGATGCGGGAGGTCAGGACGGAGACCGAACCGCCCATCGTGCTCGACCGGTGTCGCCGGCGGCACGGGCTGTGGTTCGACGCGGGGGAGCTGGAGGCTGTTGTGCGCGCCGCGGGGGCAGGTCAGGAGAACGTGCTGGCGCGCTTCTTTGCCGACCTGAGCCGTACGAAAAACGATTAACCGCAGAGTGCGCGGAGGACGCAGAGACGGCTTGGAAGACGCCGTTGTTGAGAGCTTTGTCCGTTCCTCTGCGTTCTCAGCGTTCTCCGCGCTTCAAGCTGTTTCTTTCGAGCGGAAGGAGGCCGACAGATGGGTGCCGCGACGATTGTCTTGCTGGTCATTGTGGGCCTTGTCGTTCTTGCGATCCTGTACGTGATCGTGAAGTTCAACTGGCTGGTGCGGCTGCGCAACCGTGTCCGCAACGCCTGGTCCCAGATCGACGTGCAGCTCAAGCGCCGTCACGATTTGATCCCGAACCTGGTCGAGACGGCCAAGGGCTACATGAAGCACGAGCGGGAGACGCTGGAGGCCGTCACCAAGGCGCGCAACCTGGCCGCGCAGGCCAGCGGCGCCGGCGAGGCATCCGGGGCGGAGCAGCAGCTCAGCAGCGCCCTGGGGCAGTTCTTCCTCGTCGTCGAGCGCTACCCCGACCTGAAGGCCAACCAGAACTTCCTGGCCCTCCAGGAGGAGCTGACCTCGACCGAGAACAAGATCGGCTTCGCGCGCCAGCTCTACAACGACGAGACCATGCGCTACAACACGGCCACCGAGGTCTTCCCGGTCAACATCGTGGCCGGCATGTTCGGCTTCCAGCGCCGCGAGTTCTTCGAGGTGGAGACCGAGGCAGAGCGCGCCGTGCCGGAGGTGTCATTCTAAGGCAGAAGGCAGAAGGATGAAGTTTACTCGCCGTACGGCGAGTGACGGCAACGGCAACGGACAATCCGCCGTACGGCGGACAACAAGAAACTGCGCGTTGCCGGCCGTTCACTGTCAGCTATCAACTGCCAACTATCAACTTGTTAGTCCCGCTGCTCCCGTCGGGTGATTCGGTGCCGCCATGTGGGAAGCGATAAGCGCCAATAGACGACGGTCCTTCTTCCTGCTGACGGGCCTGGCGATCATTCTCATCGCGCTGGGCTTCATCATCGGCGTTTCCGTCCACCCGGACGGCGGGCTGGTAGGGGCGGGCGTGGCGCTGGTGGTATGGTTCGTGATGTGGATGGTCGCGATCTCCGGCGGCCGCGGGATACTGCTGGGGAGCGCGGGGGCGCGGCAGATACAGCACGAGGACTATCCCGTCCTCTTCAACGTGGTCGAGGAGATGGCGATAGCGGCCGGCCTGCCGAAGCCGCCGAAGGTCTACATCATGGACTCGGACGCGCCTAACGCCTTCGCCGTGGGCACGCCGGAGGAATCAGCCGTCGCCGTCACGTCCGGGCTGCTGATGCGGCTGAACCGCGACGAGCTTCAGGGAGTGGTCGCGCACGAGATAGGCCACGTCGTCAACAACGACACGCGCTTCATGACGCTGGCCGGCGTCATGGTGGCCGCGATCGTGCTGATAGCGGATCTGTTCCTGCGCTCCATGATATACGGCGGCGGCAGGCGCAGGCGCTCGGGTCGCGGGGGCGGCGGGGGCGGGGGAATTGTGATCATCATAGGTTTGCTGTTCGCCGTGCTGGCGCCGATTGCCGCGCAGTTGCTCTACTTCGCCTGCTCGAGGCGGAGGGAGTACCTTGCGGACGCCTGCGCGGCCAGGTTCACCCGATACCCGCCGGGCCTGGCCGGCGCGCTCGGCAAGATCGCCATGTCCACCAGCCGGATGCAGAAGGTCAACCGGGCCCTCGCGCCGATGTTCACGGTCAACCCGCGAAAGGGCGCGGCCGCCGTCAGCCTGTTCAGCACGCACCCGCCGACCGAGGACCGCATCCGCATCCTGGGCTCGATGGGGACGGGCGCGGCTTACGGGGACTATGACTCCGCCTACTCCCGCGTGCACGGCAGTGGCCTTATCGGCGGGCAGACGCTGGGCGACGACACGACCGTGCAGGTCCGGGAGCCCTCGGCGGAGGCCGAGAAGGTGGAGGCGGAGAAGACCCGGGAGGTGGTGGACATCCTGCACCGGCTCAACGGGCTGCTGTTCGTGCAGTGCGCCTGCGGCCTGCGCACGAAGGTGCCGCAGAACTACGAGCAGGATGAGATCCGGTGCCCCCGCTGCGGGCGCATCACGCCCCTGCCGGTCGCGGCGATGGCAGCGGCCGCCCTGGCCGGCGGCGAGACGGGCATCCTCGATGAAATCGCCGGAGAGCCGAAGCCCAAGGCGCCGCCCCAGGAGAGGCTGACCTACAAGTACACTCCGGGACGCTGGCAGTCGTTCAGGTGTGCCTGCGGCAAGAGCATCCAACTGGCGCCGAACTTCAAGGCGCCGCACGTCCAGTGCCGCTCCTGCGGCCGCATCACGGAGGTCCAGCGCGCCTGAACGGGCAGCCCGCCTCGTGCGCTTTCAGCCACTTCCTTCTCTCGTGTGTTGTTCGTGCGTCGTGCTCGTGGTGTCGTCGTGGTTGAAATGCCGGTCCCTCAGCGCGGCATGGCGATCACCTCGCGCACCTTCAGGGCGAAGAAGTTCGTTGAATCTGTCGCTTGGAGCACGATGGCCGTGTCGGCGCCGCGGCCGGTGCCGCCGACGGCGATGACCTCTTCGCCGGCAGCCGCCAGTCCGGCGTCAACGGCCATGACGGCGACCTCGACGGCGACCTTCATCCCCTGGCAGAACGTGTAATAGGTGTGGGCGATCAGCTCGGCCGGGGGCAGCCCGCCGAACTTGTCCCGGATGGCCGCCTCCACGTTCCCCATGAGGGTGTGCGTCGAGGTGAGGAACTGAACGCCCGCCGCCATGGCGGCCTTGACCTTCTCGGGGTCGGGCCTCTCGTAGACCTCCCAGAGGCCGGCGTGGAGCGTGACCGCGACGATCCGGACGTCCGTTCCCTCGAAGGCCGTCAGCGCCTTCAGGGCGGTCTCGCCGGTGGACGTGGCCAGGATGACCTTGCCGACGCTGAGCTGCTCGGCGCGCCGCCGCGCGGCCTGGAGCGTCGCGTCCGTGTTCTCCGGGCCGCCCTTCTCGAAGAGCAGCAGTTCGCGCTGCATGGTTCCATCCTCCTGTGGACTGCCTGACATTCGTGAGTGTGTCCGCTACGATGACTCCGTCTGGCTGGCGACGAACTCCTGCGCCGCCGTGCGGACCTCCAGCGCCGTGCTCGCCTGGAGAACCCGTTCGGCCAGCCGCCCGCACGCCTCCCTGCTCAAGCCGCGCACGGCCTCCTTGACCCGGGGCACCGCGCCGACGTTGACGCTCACCTTCGCGTAGCCGAGGCCGATCAGCAGGGGCAGGAAGCAGGCATCGCTCGCCACTTCGCCGCAGACGCTGATGTCCTTAGTATCGGCGGCGCGCTGGATGGTCGCCAGGGTCCGTATGACGGCCGGGTGGAAGGAGTCATAGGCCGCCGCCATCCTCTCGGAGTTCCGGTCGGCGGCCAGCAGGTACTGCACCAGGTCGTTCGTGCCAACGCTGGCGAAGTCCGACATCTCCATCAGCTCGGGCAGCATGGGCACGCAGGACGGCACCTCGATCATGGCGCCCTCGGCGATGGGCCGGGCCACCGGGTGTCCCGCCGCGGTCGCTTCGCGCAGCGCCCTCTGGAAGACGTCACAGGCGGCCTGGAAGTCCGCCAGGCTCGCGATCATCGGGTACATGACGCAGACGCGGCCACCCACCGACGCCCGCACGATGGCCCTCAACTGGGGCAGCATGAGGTCCTCGACGTGCTCCAGCAGCAGCCGCAGCCCCCGCAGGCCGATGAATGGGTTGTCCTCGTGTGCCAGCGGGACGGAGGGTGGGAACTTGTCCCCGCCGATGTCGAGCACCCGGAAGACCACCCCCGCCTCGCCGAACGTCTCGGCCGCCTGACGATACTCCTCCGCCAGGTGGTCCTCGGACGGGAGGGACGAGCCGCTCAGGTAATCCACCTCGGTCCGGTAGAGGCCGATGCCGTCCGCGCGGTACTCACGCGCCAGCTCGACTTCCTCCAATCCCCCCACGTTGGCGAGCACGGCGATCCTGCACCCGTCCCGGGTGACAGCCGGCTCCGCCGCGTGGGAGATGATCGTGAGCCGGCCCGTGCGGACCTGTGCGGCCTGCTGCTCGTAGGCCTCGACCTGCTCGGGGGAGGGGCGCGCTATCGCTATCCCCCGGAACCCGTCGAGGATCAGGACCTCGCCGTCCAGCACTTCCTCGCTGAGCCCTTCGAGGCCGCTGACGGCGGGCACGCCGAGTGAGCGGGCCAGTATGGCCGCGTGAGAGGTGTATCCGCCGTGTTCGCCGGCCAGCCCGAGGACCTTGCCGCGGTCGAGGTGAACCGTCAGGGAGGGCACCAGGTGATCGGCCACCACGACGGCCGGTTCGGCAAGGGTCTGGGCGACCTGCCCGCTGACGAACAGGAGTCGGCCGAGGATGCGGCGTCCGGCGTCGCGGATGTCCGTGCTGCGCTCGCGCAGGTACGGGTCGTCCAGGGAGGCGACGAGGCCCTCGAACTGCCCGATCACGTCGGCCACGGCGGCTTCCGCGTTGAGGTGCTTCTCGGCGACGAGGACCTCCACGTCCGCAAGAAAGGCCGGGTCGTCGACCATGAGCGCCTGGGCGCGCATCATCTCCGCCCCGCTCCGGCCCAGGTGCGCTGCGGCCCTTTCGGCCAGGGCCTCCAGGTCCTTCCTGGCCGCGGTGCAGGCGGCGTGCAGCCTCTCGATCTCCCTGTGGACGTGATCTGCGCCGATCTCGTAGCGCGGGGCGCGCGTCGGCAGGTGGGCCGTGTCCACCAGCCTCGCCTTGCCGATGGCTATCCCCTCGGCCAGGGCAACGCCCTCGTAGGTCTTTGTTTCGGCGTCCACGGTTTCCTCAAGACTCCTGTCGTATGGGGGTCGCTTCCTTGTAACCGTTCACTGTTTTTCGGTCAAGTGAGCGGGAGGGAGGCGGCGGGCAGCCCGGCGACTGGCGGCCGCGCCGGGATTCCCTTTTGAAAGCCCCGGTAATCTTTGCTATGCTGGTGTCGGTTCCGGAGCGGGGGAGGGCGCTCGGTGGCCGGGACGCACCTGGCGCCGCCCTGCTCCAGGTCGTGGTTACGGAAGCGGGTGGTGCTATGAATCTTCTTGGCGGCGGCGTCCGGGAGTATCGGCTCCTGATCGTCGAGGGGGACCGGCACAGCTTCGACGAGCTGCGCGGAGGCCTGGCCGAGCTGGGCTACGAGTGCGAGGTCGCGCTCGATATTCAGACGGCCCGCAGTATCCTGACCGAGAGGCGCATGGACGTCGCGATAGTGAACGCCCGGTTCGGCGAGACCGACGACGAGGAGCTTATCGCCGAGATGAAGGCGCAGGACCCCTCCATGCGCCTGGTGCTGTATAACGGGACGGCGAAGGGCGCGCGCCGGCGCCGTCTGCGCCGGATGGGCGCCGACAGCTACCTGAGCCCGTCCAGCGACCTGCCCGCCGTCGTCCGGGCCGCCCGGCGCGTCATCGAAGAACGCCTCTGAGCCGGGCCTTCCGTCGGCCGTCGCGGCGCTCCGTACAAAGGACGTGCTCTCGTCCCTTTCACCGGGTAGCGCCGGGCGTCCCGCCCGGCGTGCGGGCATCCTCAACGCCCCGGCGAGACGCCGGGGGCTACCCGCGATGGGCTTTCTGCAGAGCGGCGCCACGACCTGCTTGATCGACACTGCGTTAGGCGCGCAGGGGACGGCCGCGGCGGGGATGGGGGAGGGCACGGGTTTTTTCTGGCGGGGGCGCGCGCTCGCGAAGCGGCGCCAGGAAAGCCCTGGAGGTCATTTCGGCCGGAGCGGCGCCGGCGGATTGACTTGGCAGTTCCCATTTTTCTATAATCGGCGTTTGCCCATTTCGAGCAGAGTAGGAGCCCGTTGATGGCCCGGCCGACCGTTGCGCGGATCGATCTCGACGCTTTGGCCCACAACGTGGCGGCGATCCGCGGACTGGTCGGACGGCGCGCCATCTGCGCAGCAGTCAAGGCCGACGCGTACGGGCACGGCGCCGCCGTCCTGTGCCACGAGCTCCGCCGGGCCGGGGTGGACATGTTCGGTGTCGCCATGACGGAGGAGGCGGTTGACCTCCGGCGGGTCGGCATCGAGAATCCCATCATCCTGTTGAGCGCCGTCCCCCCCGAGGACGTCGGGGCGCTCATCGAGTACGGGGCGACGGCGTGCGTCTGCGACGAGGACTTCGCCCGGGAGCTTGCGGCGGAGGCCGTGGCGCGGGGCACGGTCGCGGAGGCCCACGTCAACGTGGACACGGGCATGCACCGCGTCGGGCTGCCGTGGGAGACCGCCGCCGCGGGCATAGTGCGGGTGTCGCGATTGGCGGGGCTGCGCATCACCGGCGTCTTCAGTCACTTCGCCTGCTCGGACGCGGACGACCTGACGTTCAGCCACCGGCAGGTGCGCCGGCTGCGCTCGGTGCTGGGGCAGCTTCGCCGCGCCGGGGTGCAGGTCCCCTTCGTCCACATGGCCAACAGCAACGGCGTGCTGCGCTTGCCGGGCGCCTACTTCGACGGCGTCCGTCCGGGGTTGATCATCTACGGGCTGTATCCTCGGGCCGACCTGCGTGCCGTCGTCGATCTGAAGCCCGTGCTCTCCATGCGGACCCGGGTGGGTCACTGCATGAGGCTGCCGGAGGGCGAGAAGGTCGGATACGGGCACACCTTTACCACGTGGCGCGAGTCGGTCATCGCCATGCTGCCCATCGGCTACCACGACGGCTACATCCGCCAGTTCTCGAACGTGGGCGAGGTGCTCGTGCGGGGCAGGCGCGCGCCGGTCGTGGGGCGAGTGTGCATGGACCAGACGCTGGTGGACGTGACCGAGGTGCCGGACGTGCGGGTCGGCGACGAGGTGGTCATCTACGGCGGGCAGGGAACGGACTTCATCAGCATCGAAGAGATGGCGGAGCGCGTGGACAGGATCCCGTACGAGCTGACCTGCTGTGTGGGGCCGCGCGTGAGGCGTGAGTTTGTCCTCAATGGGGAGGTCGTAGTCGAGACCCCCTTTCGGTCGGCGGTTCCGTCCGGGTCATGGAGGGAGAGGTTCCTCAACGCCGCCTCGTCCAATGAAACGCTTGATACAGACGCTCTCAAGCGTGGCGCGGCCTGACCTGAAGGCCGCCCTCGAAGCAGCCGCCATCCCTCTCCTCTCTCGTCTTCGGGACTACCTTTACGGCGGCCGCCCGCTGCTCGATCACGTGCAGGCCCTCCTGGATGCCCTCCTGTCGGAGCCGCCTCCCCCGCTCGAGGACCGCGGACCGACGGGGACGCCGTGGTGGTCGCCGACGCCGGCCGTGTACCTGGCGGCGCTCTGCGAGCACGTCGCGCTGCCGGAGGTCGCCAAGCCCGGTCCGGGCATCCCGCCGCACGCGCAGCAGAGCGCCAGCACGGCGCGCGAGCTGCTGCGGGCCGGCGGCTGCCCGTTCACCGTCCGTGAGCACGCCGTAGCCCTCATCCGCAACCAGAGCAAGCCCGCTTCCCTCCTGGGCTCCGGGGCGCTCGCCGAGACCTACATGCAGTTCGCCTGCGCGCTGGACCTGCGGGGCCTCTACTGGCTGCGGCGCGCCGAGGCCCGCATCGCCGGCAGGCAAAGGGCCGCCGCCGCGCTGGAGGGGTTCCGCGAGCAACTGGAGGGCCTGGGCTGCTTCGGCGCCGTGCCGGCTGCGCCGCTGGCGGAGCGGGAAGTGGCGGCACTCGGGTTCGACCAGGCGGCCGAACTGCACCGGGCGCTCAACGCGCTGCGCTACTTCCGGCTGGTCGCCCGGATGGGGGAGCGGGAGTGGTGCGCCGAGCGACTGCGCCAGGAGAAGGGGAACGTGGCGGGCCGGCTCCACCTCCTGGTCGGGCCCGCCGGCTGCGGCAAGTCGTCCTGGGCGCGGGAGCACCTGGCGGAGACCGTCATCGTCTCCTCCGACCGCATGAGGGAGGAACTCACCGGCGACCCCGGCGACCAGAGCCAGAACTACCTCGTCTTCCAGCGTTGCGTGGACCGCGTCCGGGAGGAACTGCATCGTGGCCGGGACGTGACGTTCGACGCCACCAACTGCACGGAGAGGCTGCGCGAGATGCCGGTGCAGGCCGGGCGCTGGTCGGGGGCGGAGATCGTCAGCCACTTCTTTGACGTCGGCCTGGAGGCGGCCCTCGAACGCAACCGCACGCGCGACCGCCTCGTGCCGGAGCAGGTCGTCCGCCGCCACTACGAGATCCTGGACCCGCCCGCCATCTACGAGGCCGACCGGCACTACGTGGTGGACGAGGCCGGCGAGGAGCGCCCCTACTGGCCGCAACTGCCCGAGCCGGCCGAGGGGGCGCAGTCAGAGCTGCCCGGGCTGCTCTGAGTCCCGGTAGAACTGCCGCAGCAGGTCCGGCGTGACCGCGTCGGATTTGATCGCGCGCACCTGGCGGACGACCTTGTCCACGTATGCCCCGACGATGAACCGGCCCTTGTCGGCCGTGGCCTTGCGTGCGTCGCCGGCGTAGTGCGTGGGGTAGCGGGCATACCAGCCGGCCGGGTTGTCCAGGCCGGCCAGGTCCTTCTGTGACCCGCGGTTGCGGCCGTCCTCCGGCCCGGTCAGGTCTTCCATGTGCACCAGGTCCGGGCGGAGGTGTAGCATGACGCTGGTCTCCGCCTCGTCGGCGTGGTCGCCTCCCTCGCTCTCCTGCATGGCCTCCCACTCCCGGCGGGCCTCCGGGTCGAGCTCGTAGTAGTTGGTGGAATAGACGACGTAGTCGCGCTCCTCTTCCAGCAGGGAGCGCAGGAAGAAGTGGAGCATGCTGACGTTGCCGCCGTGCCCGTTCAGGATGAGGATGCGGCGGAAGCCGTTGCGGGCGATCTCGTCGCAGGCGGCCTCCAGCAGCGGCAGCAGGATGCGGCGGCTCACGGCGACCGTGCCGGCGCAGTGCCGGGCCGTGAATATCTTCCCGAAGAAGTAGGAGGGGAAGACGACGGCCGGCTCGATCTCCGCCGCCCGCCGGGCCACCTCGTCGGCGGTGATCTGGTCCGTGCCCAGGGGCAGGTGCGCCCCGTGCCGCTCGATGCAGCCGAACGGCAGCAGGCAGAGCCCGCCCGAGTCCGTGAGCGCCTCGGGCATGTGTTCCGACGTCAGTTCAAGCCAGAGCATGGCGATCCCTCAAGAATGGTTGCCTGTTGATAGTTGCTTGTTCCTGGTTGACGATGGCCGCAGAGTCACGCTTCACAGCGGGTCAATCCATCTCTTCCTCGTGCTCTTGCTGGATGTCGTATTCGCCGTCCTCTTCGCGGAGGGACGAGGTCTGCGCAGCAATCTTGGACTTCAGCGAACGGAGCTTCTTCTCGACCTCAATCACGGCGCGCAGTCGTTCGGAGGCAGCATCGCGCGTGCACATCCAGACCGACGCACCACATGGCAGGCCTCCGGCAAACGGAAATGGGAGCGGCCGAGACCATCTCGGCCACAAGAGCATCCCGAGCATATCCGACCCGGGGGCCTGCTTCATAGTCTCACGGTCCGGACACGCGCCACGGCAAGCGGCATGGTGCGAGGGGCTGAGCGGCCTTCCGTAAGTCTTCCAGGGATCTGCGGCCCCCTGCCACGTGCGCGGCCGAGACGGCCGCGCTACCCGAAGGTGGGTAGCCGGCGCGTCTCGCCCCGGGGAGTTGACTTGCCGGAACCCTGGGAGACCTATGTTATTCCGCTCAGTTGAGTTGCTCCCGGCGGATGGCCGCCATCTCGTCGAAGCTCTCGACAAACGCGTCCAGTATCTTGGGGTCGAACTGCGCGCCGCGCTCCTCCTGCATGACGGCGAGCGCCTCGTCGTGGGGGACCGCTTCGCGGTAAGGCCGGTCGCTGGTCAGGGCGTCGAACACCTCCACGACGGCCACCACGCGGGCCGACAGGGGTATCTCGTCGTCGGACAGGCCCTCGGGGTACCCCTTGCCATCCCACCGTTCGTGGTGGAAGCGTGCGACGGTCTCAGCCGCTTGGAGGATGTCGGAGGAGGAGCCGCTCAGCAGGTCGGCCCCGATGGCGGAGTGGCGCTTCATCACCTCCCACTCGTCGGGCTCGAGCGGGGCCGGCTTGAGCAGGATGGAGTCGGGAATCCCCACCTTGCCAACGTCGTGCATGGCGCTGGCGCGGCTGATCAGCTCGGTCTGCGGAGGTTCCAGCTTGAGCCGCCGGCTCAGCAGTTCGCAGTACCGTCTCATGCGCCGGACGTGGCCCTTCGCCTTTTCGTCCCTGTACTCCGCAACTGCGGCCAGTCGGTCGACCGCGTCCAGGTACGCCTCTTCCGTGCGCTGCTGCGCTCCGGTCATCCGTTCCAGCGCGCTCCGCAGGGCGTCCGTCCGTCTGTCGAGCGCCCCTTCGAACGCCGCCTCGCTTCGCTTCAGGGACTCTTCGGCCTCCCTTATCCTGAACTGGCAGGCCACGCGGGCCAGCAGCTCGGCCCGGTCGATCGGCCTGGTGATGAGTTCACTCGCCCCGGCTTCCACGGCACGCAGGCGGGCCTCCGCCATATCCAGCGTCGTCACTATAATCACGGGCGTCGCGGCATGTTCCGGCTTGCCCCGGATGCGGCTTAAGAACCCCAATCCGTCCAGCCCCCGGACCCCGGCGTCCACCAGAACCACGTCGAAATCCGATCCCAGCTTGTGCAGGGCTTCGGCGCTGTCCCGCGCCGTTTCCGGCTCATACCCAAGCGCCCGAATCATCTCAGCCAACTGCTTCGTATCCCCCTCATCGTTACCTACGACCAGAACGCGATGAGGTCCCTCCATCAGTCTCTCCCTTCTGCACCCCCAGTGATCCAATGTGATTGCGTCCGCTGCCTCTTGCCGACAGCCCGCCGGGGCGACGGCCCTGGCGGGCGTCCGGCGTCTCCATGGCATCACCACAAAGCAACGGGATTCCTCCGAAGAACGTAACCCGCGGACCCTTGCACCCTCTCACGAATCAGCACACAGACAAGGCGTCGCGTGCATGGGCCGCACGGACTCCAAAAAAGACCTTCCCCCCCCTTCGGGCGCATAGTATAGCGCCGCACCGTGCCGGATGGCAAGCCTGAATTCCCAGAGCAAGTGAAAAAGCTCACAATCACAAGGCCGCGCGGGCCCCCGGAGAGACGCCGGGGACCGCCCAGATAGGGGTGGGCGCGGCACGCCGGAGGGGTGCCCCGGCGATCCTCGATTTGCGGCGCCCCGGAGGGGCGGCGTGACAATAGCCCAGCAGTCCACTGCTGGGACTCCAGCCGAACCGCAACACGCCCAGTCCCGTAGGGACGGCTGAAAGGAGGCAACGCACGGGACACGTTCAGCCGTCCCTACGGGACTGGGGGGACCTCCGGGACCGCCATCCCACCGATAAATCGGTGGGATACTATCGGGCGTCCCTGCGGGGCGGAAGGAGTGACTTCCTTATCAGGCCACTAACAGCCCGTTGAAAAATGTAGCTCAGCCGCCCCCGGCTGAGAACGCCACAGG
>CAZQEQ010000080.1:0-16306 GCA_964592385.1 uncultured candidatus Brocadiaceae bacterium
CCCGAGCGCGACAACGAGCCGCCGCCCCGCGAGCAGGGATACCTGCTCCACGTGACCACGAAGGGCCTGGTCGTCCGCGGGCACGACGCGGAGGGCCTCTACTGGGGACTGGTCACGCTCGAACAGCTCCTCGCCGGCGGCAGGGAGGTCCCCTGCGTCCGCATCCTCGACTGGCCCGCCTTCCCCCTGCGCGGCCACCACGACGACATCTCGCGCAAGCAGGTCTCGACGCTGCCCGACTTCCTGCGCATCATCCGCCTGCTCTCGCGCTTCAAGGTCAACGTCTATACGCCCTACATGGAGGACATGCTCTACCTGAAGTCCCACCCGGACGTGGGGCGCGGGCGCGGGCGGCTGACGCCGGCCGAGGTGGCGGCGATGCACCAGGAGGCCGAGCGGCACAAGGTGGTCATCATGCCGACCTACTCGCTGATCGGCCACCAGGAGAACCTGCTGGCCAACCCGAAGTACGCCGGCCTGGGGCGCGAGGTCTTCCAGGCGATGAGCAGCCTGGACGTGCGCAAGCCCGAGGTGCGCGAGTTCCTCGGGGACGTCATCCGCGACGTCTGCGAGCTGTTCCCGGGGCCGTACTTCCACGCGGCCTTCGACGAGACCCAGGGCATCGAGGCCGAGGAGTTCCTCGACCACGCCAACTGGTGCGCGCGCGAGGTGGGGAAGTACGGCAAGATGATGCCGATGTGGGTGGACATGATCTACAACCACTTCGGCTGCGGGATGATCCGCGAGCTGGAGGAGAACGCCATCCCGGTCAACTGGCAGTACGGCTGCACGGACGACGTGCCGCACCTGCGCGAGCTGGCCGAGCAGGGGCGCCCCGTCTGGGGGCTGGCGGGGTACGGGAACGGCGGGTGCTTCCTGCCGATGTTCTCGCGGGGCAAGTCGAACATCGACTGCTGGAGCCGGGCGGGGCGCGAGGCCGACGTGCCGGCGCTGTTCTCGTCCCAGTGGGGCGACGGCGGGTACGAGAACCACCGGGACATGTGCTGGAACATGTTCGCCTACCTGGGCGAGGCGACGTGGTCGGGCGCGCGGGCGCGGCGCAAGGACTTCGAGCGCCGCTTCCAGTTGAGCTTCTACGGGACGGAACTGCCCGAGCTGACCGAGGTCATCGAGCAGGCCGCCGGGCGCCTCTCGCTGCGGCCCCGGGAGTTCTGGGGGCTCTTCCGCTGCAACGCGTTTTCCCTGTCGCGCTGGGCCGCCGAGAACCCGGACGCCCTGGCCGGCCTGGAGGCCGACGAGGAGGAGGTCGCGCGGGCGCTGGACGCCGTCGAGCGGTCCAGGGCGGCGGCCGTGACCGAGAGAGAGCACCTGGAGCACTTCCGAGTGGCGCTCGTGCGCACGTTGAGCGTCGTGCAGCGCCTGAAGTTCGCGCTCAAGCGCGCCGCCGGGATGCCGAAAGAGCGGCTGCGGCGCGAGTGCGTCGTGATACAGGAGACGCTCCGGTCGGTCCGGGACGCCTACGAGGCGGACTGGCTCCGCACGAACAAGCGCCCGAACGTCGAGGTGTCGCTGGGCGTGTACGATGAGGTCATCCCGACCTACGACGACCTGCCGGGCGTGAAGGTAGGGCAGGGGGGGCGCCGGGACGGCTACTACGCGCTCGACCTGTCGGACCGCTTCGACGTCAACTTCCTGCCGGTCGCGGGGCTGCCGATAGGGGATAGGGAGGTCAACGGCGTGCCGTTCCTCTTCGCCGACGAGCGCCGCACGCATGCCGTCCTCACCGCAGAGAGCGAGCCGGCGGAGGTCTCATTCCCGGAGGTTGCCATCCGGGACGTGCACCTTATCATCGCGGCGCACCGGGTGCACGGGGAGGACCGTCCGAGCGCCGTCCTGGAGCTTCTGCGCGGGGGAGAGGTCGTCCACTCGGAAGAGATGATGAACGTGCTGCACCTGTGCGACTGGTGGGCGCCGCTGGGCGAGCACATCTGGGCGGGCGGCGGCATGGCCCACGTGGACCGGCGCCGGGTGCGCTACGCGCTCAAGCCGGGGCACATGTACGGCCTGGCCGAGGTCCTCAACTTTGCCGTCCCCGGCGGGACAACGGGGGACGCACTGAGGGTCCGCGCGTTGGGCGAGGAGGAGGTACGGCTCTTCGCCGCCACGCTCGAGCTTGCGGAGAGCGGGGGCACGTAGCCCGCCCCGTCAGGGCAGGTCGTCCATCTCCCTGAGGAAGCGGTAGGCGTGCGCCTCCTTCAGGGAGCGGCACGGCGCGATCCAGAGCAGCGACCCCAGCCGCGACACGGGCGGGTCGAGCGTGAGCCAGCGGCTGGCGCCGGCCATGAAGTGACCGTCGCCCAGGTTCTCCAGCCCCAGGTTCCAGCCGGGCTCCCGGCGCGGCACGATGCCCAGGTAGGACGCCCGGCCGCAGGCGAACGCCAGCCAATCGCCACAGCGCACGGTGTACTCGTACTGGCCGGGACCGTACGGGCGCGGTTCGCCGCCCCGCTCAACGTAGGCGCGGGCGGCCCCGGTGCGCGGCCAGACCCGGAGCTGGATGTTCGCGCCCATCGGGGCGTCGGCCCGGCGGGCGACGTTCACGCGAAGGGCGAGCAGGTTCGAGCCCGCCGTGCCGAGACACTCCGTCTCCCAGCGGAGCCAGCGCCAGTCCTTGTGGCGCGGCGTCACGACGATCCGGGCGTCCTGCCAGGAGACGCCGGACCGGCCGGGCAGACTGACGGATTCGATCGTGCGGCGCACGTCGTGAAGGCGCCGATCCCAATCGTTGCCCCCGAACGCCCGAATGCCTCCATACCAGGGGTTAACCCACCAGTACGGGGTGGGCGTGGGGTACGAACTGCGCAGGAGCTCGCGTCCCCCGCCTGCGCAGCGAGACGACGCTCCCACCGTGGGCGGCGCTCGCCCGGAACGATGTCCAGCCCGTGTCCACGCTGACCGTGTCCTCGTCGTGCTCGAGCTCGAGCTGGCGCCGTCCCGTCCGCAGGATGACGACGGGCACGGGGAAGCGCCGGCTCTCGCGCGGGCCGACCAGTTCGAGTTCCCCCTCGCCGGCCGAGGGCCTGTCGGACCGCGGCTTGAGCGTGACGGTCTTCCTGAAGGGCTTCCCGCGCCTGACGTCCCTGACGGGCAGGTGCAGCTCCCGCTTTCCGTTGCCGAGCGCAGCGACGGACGGCAGCCGGAGATGGGCGTCGCCGTTGATCACCCGTTGCTGTTCCGTGACGATCTCGACGGCCGTCCGGCGGGATGCGCCGCTCAGCAGGGCGGGCATCTCGCTCAGGCCGCCCTTCAGCACATCGCGCGTGGCCGGCTCCTTGTCCTCGGGCGTGACCAGCCGCCCGGGATGCACGTGGGTGGCCCAGGCGGACCGGACGACCTTCCAGTCGCCCGGTCCGGCCACCAGATACGCGCACGGAAGCTGGATCGAACCCCCCGGCGGGACGCGCACGGGCCCGTAGGTCAGCGTGACGGCAGGGCCGCCGCGGGGCGAGACCTCGGGCTCTCCCTCCCAGACGATGCCGGCGACGCCGCCCTCCCTGTCCTCGGCCACCCAGCTTTCGGGGAACTCCCGCGCGGGCAGCACGATCTCGTTGTAGCCCGGCCAATCGTTGTAGGAGTCCCTCTGACGCTGGAGCAGCCCCCCCGCATCGGGAAGCGTGAACCGGCCCGGCCCGACGTGGCCGTGGTATCCCGCGCGGACCTTGACCTCAGCCGGCTCGGCGGAGCTGTTGACAAGGCGGAGTTCCACCCTCAGCAGGCCCGCGGTCAGCACAAGGGTGCGCTCCAGGGCGAGGCCGGGGTAGCGGTCGAGGCGCTGCCGCGTGGTCAGGCGGATGCACGCGCCCTCCCTGTCAAAGTCGGCCTCGTGGATGCGGGGGATCGGAAGGAAGTCGCCGAACGGCGGTCCGGCCTCCGGCATGTCCAATCTCATCATGTTGCGGCCGAGCGTCTTGTCGTGCAGCGTCGTCCATCCATGGACCCGCCGGAAGACGAGGCGACACCGGTCCGTTTCGACGGTGATCTCCCGTTTCTCGGCATCCTCGCTGGCGACGAAGACGCCGGGCGCGAACGCACGCAGCCAGACCGTGCGCCGCCGCCCCCGGGCGGGCAGTGCGGCGGTCTTGCCGCGGGTGAGCCGCCGGGCCGTCTCTTCGCCGAAGTCCACACGCAGGTCCACCGGGGACGCCCCGGCCGCCGGCGCGCGCACGCGCAGGGACACGTGGGCCCAGCCGGCGCGCGGGATGCGGAAATCGAGCTTCTGCCGGTCGCTCTCGAACGCCGGAGGCAGGCCGACCCAGAGCTTCCCCTCGACCGGGAAGGGCAGGCGATTGCGCAGCTTGATGAGCATCTCGGTCCATTTGCACGCGAGCAGGCCCTGGCCGGCGTATTCGATCTCCACCGGGTCGCGCATCGCGATTGCCGTCCCCAGGCTGATCGGCACGCCGTCGACCGTCAGCGTGGTGAATATCCGGTGGGGCGGCTCGCCGGGCCGTTTGCGCTCCAGGTCGGCGGGCAATCGGAACGGGAGGGACAGCCGCTTGAGCTTCGTCAGCTCGAACGACTCCGCCGCGGAGAGCGGGACGCCGTCCTCGCCGCGCGCCAGCAGGCTCACCGACATGGGCCGGCCCGTCTTGTTGCGGAGTTCATAGTGCACCACGTGCTCTTGCAGTGCGGGCAGGTCCTCGACGCCGACCCACGCGGCGACGGCGACCTCGTCCGTCTCGATTGCGCTCGGCGTGCAGGCCTGCCGGTCTACCAGGACCTCGACGCGGCGCCCGTCCGCCGCGAAGCAGTAGCGGTAAACGCGCACGCCGTGCCAGTGCTCGACGTCCTCGCAGACGGAGAGGTCCCGCTCCTGGACGCGGTACCAGTTGCGCCCCTTGAAGAAATCCGCCAGTATCGGCATGTGCAGGATGGTGGGGATGAAGTTCTGCATGTGGACGCTGGTCTCGGGCGACCAGAAGAAGCCGGCCTTCTTGTAGAGCGGCACCGCCTTCAGGTTGGCGGGCCAGGTGTAGATGTCCACCTGCTCGAAGCCGTCCTCGACGGTCCTGCGGACAGCCTCTCGGAGAAGCCGCCGACCGACGCCCTTGCCGTGGTGGTCGGGCCGTGCATTGAGCAGGCCGACCGTCGCGCGCTGCGGCTGGGAGGCGTCCGCCTCCAGGCTGATATAGCCGACAATCTCCCCTTTGTGCTCGGCGACCCAGCACGCGTAGCAGTTGTGAGCCATGAACTCGCGCAGGACGCGCTCTGCGGTCCACGTGATGCCCCCGGTCCATCCGCCGGGCCAGCCCGCGTCGGACCGGTTCCACATGTCGGCCAGAAGCTCGGCCTCGTGCGGGTCGTCCACGCGCAGCTCGCGGATAACGTAGTCGTCGTTTGAATCTGTGTTGGACAGTATGGATCTCGTGAGCGGGGCTGCGGGAAGCGTCTGGGAATGCTACCGACTATCCCGGCCGGCGTCAATTGCGGCGGACTCACGCCCGGTCGGCCCGCCTGACCCAGACGGTCATCTGTGCCGGTCCGCGGTTGGCCCAGGCATAGTAAGGGATTGCGGTCAGGTTCACAGGGCGCGTCGCCACACTCGCCCGACTGCCCACAGGCTGGTAGAGCGAGCCGGCCTCCTCCGTTTGCGTTGGGACAATGCCGGCCCCCTCGATCACGGTCACTCCGCCGAGGAGTCCCGACCGGTGCGTGCAACGCATGGCCTGCGCGGGGTCCAAACGGGCCTCGAACAGGTCCACGCCCGGGTTGTCCGGGGCTTCGAGACAGTAGACGAGCGGCCCGCGCTGAATGGCTGCGCTGCCCCGGTTCTCCGGCACGCGCGGGTCGCTTTCCATGAGCAGCGGCGCCATGTCGAGATCAAGCTGAACCACGTCGCCGACCTGCCAGTTGCGTTTGAGCTCCAGATAACTGCAGGGAACCGGCTCCTGGCGAGAGGATTCTCCGTTGACGCTTACGCTTGCGGACGAGCACCAGCCGGGGATGCGCAGGAAGATGGAGAATGGGGCCTCGGCCTTCGTCACCCGCACCTCCACCTGGCCGCTCCAGGGGTAGTCGGTCGTCTGTTCGAGGGCAAAGCGTCCGCCGCCTGGCAGATGCCAGTCCACGGTCGAGCCGCCGTAGAGGTGGACCCAGACGCCCTCGCGGCTCGTGCTGTAGAAGTGGCCCGGCAGGGCGGCCAGGAGACGGAGCACGTTCGGCGGGCAACAGGTCACGTGAAAGAACTCCTGTCGCCCGTGCGCCGTGCGCCTGGCCCAGTCATACCAGGGGTCGCCCTGTGCCTTCCCCGTGCACGCCAGGGGATTGACGTAGAAGAACGAGAGGCCGTCCAGCGACACGCCCGCCAGGAAGCTGTTGTAGAGCGCCCGTTCCAGCACGTCGGCGAAGCGCGCCTCGCCCGCCAGTGTGACCAGGCGCCAGTTCCAGAACACGTTGGCAGCGGCCGCGCAGGTCTCCGCGTAGGCGTTCAGGTTCGGCAGTTCGAACATGGCGCCGAACATCTCTCCCCGTGGGCGGGAGCCGACGCCGCCGGTGATGTAAATCTTCCCGCGTGTCATGGTCTGCCAGTGGCTTTCCAGGGCGTCGCGCAGGTCCCCCCGTCCCGTCTCCGCGAACAGGTCCGTCATGCCGCAGGCATAGTAGAGCGCCCGGACCGCGTGGCCCTGGACTTCGTCCGGATCGATGTTGGGATTCCTTGCCAGAAGGCAGTCGGCGAGGTCCAGGTAGCGTTGCTCTCGCGTCTCCCGGTAAAGCTCGACCAGGGCCAGCTCGATCTCCGGGTGCCCGGGATACCACTCCCGCCCACCCGGCCCGAAGCGTTCGCAGAGGTAGTCGGCAAAGCGCCCGGCAGCGTCCAGGAACCGGCCCTGGCCGGTCGCCCGGTGGTGGGCGACCGCTGCCTGGAACATGTGCCCCGCGCAGTAGAACTCGTGCGCGTGGAAGTCCTGCCAGCGCCGGTGGCGGTTCTCCTCAACCATGGACGTGTTCAGGTAGCCGTCGGGCTCCTGCGCAGGCAGGACGGCGGCCAATACGTCTTCCACGCTGGACCTCAGGTCCGCGTCGTCGCGGTTGGCCAACGTGAAGCACGCGGCCTCGATCCACTTGTAGAGGTCGCTGTCGGTTGCCAGGCGCCTCTCGCGCGGGCAGTCCTTTGTGCCGGTCAAACGCAGGAAGTTGTCCAGCACGCCGTGCTCGCGGAGCCGTTCCAGCACGACCGGGATGGACGCCTCTCTGTTCGTTCGCAGCCGTTCGGCCCAGAAGCCGCGCGTCATCCGCACGGCGCCGAGCGGGACGGGCCGCAGCCGACAGTGCGGCGAGCGGCTCGTATCGGTAACGCCGATCCCGGTTTCCTGGCGCTCATCTACCATTGTCTCAGGCCCTCTTGCCGGCTCTCTTCCTCCGCCAATATATGCGCAATTCAGTGTCACGCAAGCGCCGAGCGGCTCTTCTTGACAGCCATGGGCCGTTCTGTCAGAATGGCCCCCCGCTGTCGTTTCCTCTCTCTCGCAGTTGAACCAAGGAGTCAGCACATGGCTGTCACGAACCTGAACGGCGAGTACGACCTCATCCTGTATGGCCTCGGCGTGATGGGCGAGAACTTCATCCGCAACTTCGCCCGCAACGGCTACCGCGTGATAGGCGTCAACCGGACCGTCTCCGTGACGGAACGCTTCGCGGCCGAGGCGGCCGGCGAGGAGATCGCCGACCGCGTCGGCACGGCGGAGACGCTGGCGGAGGCCTGCGAGCACCTCAAGAGGCCCGGCGGCGCCGTGCTGGCGATGATCAAGGCCAACGATCCCGTCACCCAGCCCTGGGGGCCGATTGACGACCTGTTCTTCTCCGGTTCGAAGGCGAAGTACTCGGACGAGGACCAGCGCGACGTGGCGCCGCTGGTCGAGCTGATACCCGAGGGGACCGTCATCATCGACGCGGCCAACTCGCATCCCCGCAGCACCAGGGAGCGCTGCGCCGAGTTCCGCAAGCGGGGCATCCTGTTCGTCGGGACCGGCGTCAGTGGTGGGGCCGAGGGTGCGCTGAACGGGCCGTGCATCATGCCGGGGGGCACGCAGGAGGCTTACGCGGCCGTCGCCGAGATGCTCGAGAGGGCCGCCGCCCAGGTGGACGGCTCCTGCTGCTGCTACGTCGGCGAAAACGAGGCGGGTCATTTCGTCAAGAACGTCCACAACGGGATCGAGTACGGGATCATGCAGTCCATCAGCGAGGTCTATTACGCGCTGGCGGTCCTGCTCGACCTGGCGCCCGGGGAGATCGAGCCGATCTTCGCCGAGATGACCGCCGGCCGGCACGGCGGCTACCTTATGGAGATCTCGACCGAGATCCTGGGCATGACCGACAGCGAGACCGGCCGGCCGATGGTGGACGTGATCCTCGACCGGGCGGGGCAGAAGGGCACCGGCAAGTGGACCTCGCAGATTGCGTTCGACCTGGGCGTGCCCGTGCCGACGATAGCGGCGGCGCTCCAGGCCCGCATCATGAGCGCCTTCAAGTCGCAGCGCGTGGCGGCGTCCGAGCAGTTGAAGGGGACGCCGGCGGCGGCTCTGGACGGGGAAGCGAGGGACCGGTTGCTCGCGGCCGCGGCCGACGCGCTCTACGGCTCGATGGTGGCGGCCTACGCGCAGGGCTTCTGGCTGATGGCAGAGGCGTCGGGGGCGGACCCGGCCGCGCACGGCGGCGATTACGAGTTCACGCTCGAGCTGGACGAGATCGCCCGCATCTGGAAGGGCGGCTGCATCATCCGGTCCAGGTTGCTCGACCCGATCCGCCAGGCATTCCAGGAAGCGCCCGCCCTGCACAACATCATGCTGGCCCCGCAGTTCCGCGACGTGCTCAACGACGGCGGCTTCCAGTCCAACTGGCGCTGGTGGGTGAAGACGATGGTGGACGCCGGGCTGCCGCGCGACGCCGTCGCCGCCTCGCTGGACTACTTCGACACCTACCGGACCGCCCGGCTGCCGGCCAACATGATCCAGGCCCAGCGCGACCGCTTCGGCGAGCACGGCTTCGAGAGGGTCGACAGAGAGGGCAAGGGTTACCACCTGAGCCCGGCCGAGTGACCGGCCCCAACCAGATCGTCCATCGCGAGGATGCCATGGCCTATCAGGGAGCACTGACGGAGCAGCAGGTCGCGCAGGACCCCCAGCAGCAACTGCGGAGTTGGACGCGCGAGCACGACTTTGCCGTCTGCATCGACACCGACGGCGCCGTGCTGGACAACATGTGGGCCAAGCAAGTCATCGTCTTCCACCCGCACTACATGGACATGAACGGCCTGCGCGACGTCGAGATGCTCTTCCGCATCCACGCGGAGCATCACAACCTCTGGGGGACGACCAGGGGGTGCGACAGGTACGTCGCCGTGCAGCACACGCTGTCCTCGCTGCTGGAGGATCCCGACGCCGGCGGTGCCCTGCCGGCGGAGCACATTCAGGACCTGCTCGCGAGCGTCCAGGGCTACGTGGACTACATCGACGGGAGCGGGGGGCGGAAGGGGTTCGGCATCCCCACGCTGACCGAGTATCACCTGGAGCACGGGCTCGACTTCAACATCACCCGCCTGCTGGCGTGGAGCGAGGCCGTTGACCGCACGTTCCGGTTCGTCACACTCACGATGCCGCCCTTCGACGGCGTGCCGGAGACGCTCGACTACCTCTCGCAGCGCGCCGACCTGCTGGTCGTCTCGGGGACGCCTTACAGCGACCTGGACGCCTGGTGGGGCAGCAACGACCTGGCCCGCTGCGTGCAGTCCATCGCCGGCAAGGAGATGGGCAAGAAGACCGAGCACATCGGGCTCATCAAGGAGGCGGGCGGCTACGAGGACGACCACGTCATCATGATCGGGGACGGCGGCGGCGACCTGAAGGCGGCGCGCGCCAACGACGCGCTGTTCTATCCCGTCATCGCCGGGCGCGAGCAGGAGGCTTGGGACGGTGCGCGGGAGGCGTTCGACGCCTTCTTCGCCGGCGCGTATCGCGGGGAGCTTGAGGACGGGCTGGTGTCCCAGTTCGAGGGGGCTTTGCTCGACGAAGGCCCCTGGCAGAAGCCGGGATACAACGCCAGGGAGGAGTATCTGAAGCTTCAGGAGAAGCGCGTCCGCACGTACGAACTGCTCCACCCGGGGGGCAGGCTCCTCGCGCTCGAGGACTGACAGGGGGACGACCATGGCCATGAACGCAGTCGTTGCGCAGTCCGGTGGGCCGACGGCGGTCATCAACAACTCGGTGCGCGGCATCGTGGAGGCCCTGGCGACCTCCGGGCGGATGGGGAGCGTCTACGGGGCTCGGATGGGCATCCTCGGCGTCCTGCGAAACGAGTTGATTGACCTTACGGCACAGGATCCGCGGCAGATCGGGCTCCTGGCGGAGACGCCCTCTGCGGGCTCCATCGGCAGTTGCCGCTACAAGCTGGCCAGCAAGGAGGCCGGCGGCATCAACCGGGAGGACTACGACCGCATTATCGAGGTCTTCCGCGCGCACGACGTCGGCGCTTTCTTCTACATCGGCGGCAACGACTCGATGGACACGGCGAACCGCGTGGCGGCCCTGGCCCGCGACGCGGGGCTGGACCTCCAGGCAATCGGCGTGGCGAAGACCGTGGACAACGACGTCGGCGGGGGCCTGCAGGAGGACGGCACGTTCGCCCTCTGCGACCACAATCCGGGCTACGGCAGCGTGGCGCGCTACTGGGCCTTGAACGTGCTGGAGGCCAACGAGGAGAACAAGGCCAGCTACACCAGCGACCCCGTGCTCATCATGCAGGCGATGGGGCGCAAGATAGGCTTCATCACGGCGGCTGCGCGCCTCGGCGACCCCGACCGGCGGATGCCGCTTCTCATCCTCATGCCAGAGGCGCTCAGCAAGGACGACGCGCAGGGCAACCTGGACTTCATCGCGGAGGGCGTCAACTCCGTCCTGCGCGAGGCCGGCCGCTGCATGGTGGTGCTGACCGAGGGGGCCAACGTGGGGGACGTGGGCGTCCTGCGGGACAGCTTCGGGCACGCGCAGTTCAGCGCCTCGCAGACGACCGCCGCTCACCTGCTGATGAACTACCTCAACGGGTCCGACCGGCGCGACGCGGAGGGCAGGTCCAAGAGCCGGCTCGTCGTGCCCGGCATAGCCAGGGCGGACGTGCCCGGCACGATGCAGCGGCGCGACATCGGCCGCGCATCGTCGGTGGACCTGGCGGAGGCCTGCGGCGTGGGCAGGCACGCGGCCGGACTCGCGCTCCAGGGCAGGAGCGGCGTCATGGCCACCATCCTCAGGAAGCCGGGGGACGCGTACACGGTCGAGTACGGCGACGTGGCGCTGGACCTTGTCGCGAACGCCGAGCGCACCTTCCCGGCGGAGTGGATTGCCGAGAGCAGGACGGACGTGACGGACGGCTTCACGGCGTGGGCCGCGCCGCTGATCGGGGACCCGCTGCCCGAGTTCGCGCGTTTCGAGCCGACGACGGCCCCGCGCGCCGGCCTGGCCGACTACGTGCCGCAGGGGCTGCGCTGATCAGCCGGCCCTGCCGGCCGTCCTGGCGCGGTAGTCCTTGATGGCCTTGTGGAGCCCCTGGGCGGCCAGGTTCGAGCAGTGCATCTTGTTGGCCGGCAGTCCCCCGAGGGCGGCCGCCACTGATCGCCGGGTGATCTTGAGGGCCTCGTCGAGGGTCTTCCCCTTCGCCATCTCCGTGGTGATGCTGCTGGTGGCGATGGCGGCGCCGCAGCCGAGGGTCTTGAACCGCACGTCCGCCAGGCGGCCTTCCGCCACCCTGATCGTTATCTTCATCACGTCCCCGCAGACCGGGTTGCCGACCTCGCCGACGCCGTCGGCGTCCTCTACCTCGCCCATGTTGCGGGGGTTCGTGAAGTGGTCCAGCACCTTCTCGGTGTACACGGTCGTGCCTCCGTCATTGCTCGCCCTGGGGGAGCGCTTCGTTCAGGCTTCCGGTGCGGTAGCCCTCCAGGTCCAGCGCGATGTATCTGTAGCCGAGCGCCCGGAGCTTCCCAACGACGGCCCGGCGTGTTTCCTCTTCAAGCAACAGGCCCGGTTCCTCATCGGATCCCAGCTCGACCCGCGCGATGAGGCCGTGGCTGCGCACGCGGACCTGCCGGAACCCGAGGTCCCTCAGCACGTCTTCCGCCCCCTCGACCATGCCCAGTCTCTGTTTCGTGATCTGCTCGCCGTAGGGGATTCTCGATGCGAGGCACGCGTTGGATGGCTCCCCGTGCGTGGGCAGGCCGATCTCGGCGGACAGCACGCGTATTTCGGCCTTTGAGAGCCCGGCCTCGCGCAAAGGCTGCCGGACGCCCAGCTCCTCGCAGGCCCTCATGCCCGGGCGGTAGTCGTTCACGTCGTCCGCGTTGGTCCCGTCCACCACGGACCGAAGGCCGCGCTCGCGAGCGAGGTCCCGCAGCAGGCGGAACAGCGAGAGCTTGCAGTAGTAGCATCGCTCCGGCGGGTTCGACGCAAAACGCGGGTCGGACAGTTCGACCGACCTGACGACGACGTGCTCCACGTCGAGGCTGCGGGCGAGCTCCCTCGCCTGGCGGAGTTCGCGCGCCGGAAAGATCGGCGACTGTGCCGTCGCTGCGGCCATCCTGTCGCGGCCGAGAACCTGCCGCGCCACGGCCGTCAGCAACGTACTGTCCACGCCGCCGGAAAAGGCGACGAGCACCGAATCCAGTTCGCGCAGTATCTCCCGCAAGCGGTCCATCTTGGCCTCTGGTGTCGCGTGGGCCATCTCAGTTGACGTCCTCTATCTCGCCCCCGCCCAGCAGCGTGGAACCGCTGTAGAACGCGGCCGTCTGGCCGGGGCAGGGGGCCTCCTGCGGCTCGGCGAACGTCACGTGCAGGCGACCGTCAGGCAGCGGACTCAGCGTTGCCTCGCCCCCCGGATGATTGTAGCGGATCCTGACCAGCGCCGACAGCGGTCGCCCGGGCGGCGTCGTCGCCAGCCAGTTGACTTCGCCGACGGTCATTTCTCTCCTGTAAACGTGGCTGCGTTCGCCGACGACGACAGTGTCCTGCTCGGGCCGCAGCTCGATGACGTAGAGAGGCTCCGGGTGCGCTATTCCCAGCCTTCGGCGCTGCCCTATTGTGTAGGAGGCGATCCCCTCGTGCCGGCCCAGCACCTGTCCGTTGACGTGGACGATCGGCCCGGGCCGGAACGCATCGGGGCAGCGCTCCCGCAGCAGATCGAGATAGTGCCCGCCGGCCAGGAAGCACAGGTCCTGGCTGTCCCGCCTGTCGTGCACGGGCAGGCCGCGCTCCGCAGCCAGCGCCCGCACCTGCCTCTTGGTCAGTTTGCCCGATGGGAAGACGGTCCGTTCAAGCTGCTCCTGACTCAGGCCGACGAGGAAATACGATTGGTCGTCGGGAGGCTCCCCGGTCCCGACCGCGAGCCTCCCGCTTTCCGCGTCACGGACCATGCGCGCATAGTGCCCCGTGGCGATCAGGTCGGCTCCGGCGGAGTCGGCCTCCTCCAGGAGCGCGCGGAACTTGACCTGCGCGTTGCAGAGGACGCACGGGTTCGGCGTGCGACCGCCCGCGTAGCTTCTCACGAAGGGCGTGAGGACGCATTGCTCGAACGCCTCCTGCACGTCCACCACGCGAAGCGGAATGCCGAGATAGTCCGCCACCTGCCCGGCGTCTTCCAGTGCCGAGACTGCCGCTCCGTGTCCCAACGCGGGCAGTTGCAGGACAAGGCCCGTGACTCGGTGCCCGCGGTCCTTGAGCAGGGCGGCTGCGACGGAGGAATCCACGCCGCCTGACATGCCGACGACGATGCTTTGGGACGGGTCGGTCATGTGCCGCAGGTCACCTCACGTCCGGCAGGGGCGACATCTCCCGCAGCCTCTCCACGATGGGCGGGAGCTTCTCCAGCACGTAGTCCACGTGCTCGGCAGTGTTGCCGCGCCCCAGGGAGAAACGCAGGCTCCCGTGCGCTGTCTCGGGCGGCACGCCCATGGCCGTCAGCACGTGGGACGGCTCCAGCGTGCCGCTGGTGCAGGCCGAGCCCGTCGAGACGGCCACCCCGGCGGCGTCCAGGCTCAGCAGCAGGCTCTCTCCCTCCGCGTTGGGAAAGCTCAGGTTGAGGATGTGGGGAAGGCGCTCTGCGGGATGTCCGTTCAGGCGGACCCTGGCCACGCGCTGCATCAGCCCCTCTTGCAGACGGTCGCGCAGGGCGCGCAGGCGAGGCACTTCCTCCGTCATCTCCTCGCACGCCAGCGCGAGCGCGCGCGCCATCCCCACGATCCCCGGAACGTTCTCCGTGCCGGCGCGGCGGCCCGCCTCGTGATGTCCGCCGGTTTGGGTCGGCTCCATCGCCGTGCCCGAACGGACGTAGAGCACGCCCACGCCCTTCGGGCCGTGGAACTTGTGTGCCGAGACCGAGAGCAGGTCGACGCGCAGGTCCTCGACGTTGATCGGCATCTTCCCGATGGCCTGCACCGCGTCCGTGTGGAACGGCACCGACGCGTCTGCGGCGATGGCCGCCAGTTCCCTGACGGGCTGGATCGTGCCCACCTCGTTGTTGGCCGTCATGACGGACACCAGCGCCGTGTCCGGCCGGATTGCGCGCCGCAGGTCATCGGGCGCCACCATGCCGTGCTCGTCCACGGGCAACACGGTTACCTCGAAGCCGTCCCCGGCCAGCGCGCGGCAGGTGTTCAGGACGGCCTCGTGCTCGACGGCGCAGGTCACCAGGTGGCGCGCCCCGTCCCTGCCAGCCGCGGCCACGCCGCGGACGGCGAGGTTGTCGCTTTCCGTCCCGCCGCTCGTGAAGATGATCTCGTCGGGGGCGGCGCCGAGCAGGGAGGCGATCTCCTCGCGCGCCGCCTCAACCGTCCGGCGGGCCGACCGGCCGGCCGCGTGGACGCTGGAGGCGTTGCCGGGCTGCTCCGTGAAGTAGGGCAGCATCGCCTCCAGCACTTCCTCTCGCATGGGAGTCGTCGCACTGTGATCCATGTATATCATCTTCATCCCCCTTGCCCACGCCGGCCGGGCGGGCGCTTTCCGCCGCCCGCGGGCCTGGCGGTTTCCCTGGCGCTGCGCCCTTTCTTCCGGCTGTGGCGCCGCGCCAGGTCGGCGAGGGTCACGGCGCCCAGGACGGCAACGAACTCCTCGCGCAGGCGGGCCCACACGTCGCGCGTGACGCAGTCGGGTAGCATTTCACAGCATGACGGGTCTGCCAGGCACTCGGTGGGCCAGAACTCGCCCTCCAGTGCCTCCCAAATGTCCAGCATCGAGACGTCTGCGGGGGCCCGGCCAAGGCCGTAGCCGCCGCCGGCTCCCCGGACGCTGCGAATCAACCCCGACCGCCGCAGGTCCTGGATGATCTTCGCCAGGTATCGCCGGGGAATGCCCTGCCGCCGCGCCAGCGTCTCCAGCGGGACCGGACCGTCGCTGCGACGCAGCGCCAGGTCCACCATGGCCCGGGAACCGTAGCGAATGCGTGTCGGGAGTTTCACGGTCGGCATCCTTACTGGATAAATGTCACCTTTTAAGTATATGTTAGCCGCACCCACCCGGGTTGTCAAGCTCTTGCAGGCGGCAGTCCTTGCATATCACGGCGTCTGTGGTTAGACTCGCCAGAAGCGGCGCAGGGGTGCGTCGCGCGGCGGGTATTCTTACGGGGGTGGTGTCATGGCGAAGAAGGGGCAGAGGCTGGTGGTGAAGGAGCACAAGCTGTTCGAGAAGCACGCGGGGCACGCGCAGCACCTGTGCGAGCTGGTGGCCAAGAGGAGAATGGCGGAGGTGGCGAAGCTGGCCACGGGGGCGAAGTACATCTGCCACATCTGCGGGAGGGCCGCCGCGAAGGCATCCAGCCTTTGCGAGCCGGTCGAGCTCTGAAGCGCCCAAAGGGCAAAGCGCAGGGCGCGCAGAGAACGTAGAGACGGCGGAAGGAACAAGGGAGTCAGCGGTCCTGTTGTCTCTTCAGCGTGCCCTGCGTTGAGTCACTCGTGCCCGAGAGTCTCGCTGTTGAGAACCTTCACTCGGGTAGCCCCCGGCCTCTCGGTGGGGCCGGCCTACCTGGCCTCCGGCGGCAGGTCGCTCGTGGTGAACGGCCCGAACAGCAGTATCCACCAGAACCTGTGGCGCGACCTGCCGTAGCAGACGGGTATCTCGCGCACCTGTGCCTTCGTTGCCGCATCGACCGGGGTGAAGAGCAACTTGGCCTTTCCCACGTAGGAGTCCAGCCGGAACAGCGGCGCCTCGGGTATGACGAGTGTCTCGCCCGCAAAGGGGATCGGCAGGGGGATTTTGGGCAGGCCGAACATCCAATTGCCCTTGTCCACCGAGACGCCGCCGCTGGCCACCTC
>CAZQEQ010000081.1:0-16156 GCA_964592385.1 uncultured candidatus Brocadiaceae bacterium
ATGCTGACGTTCTGGCTGGTCTTGCCGATCTTGTCGATCTCGTCGATGTAGATGATGCCCTGCTGCGCCCTCTCGATCTCGAAGTCGGCCGCCTGGATCAGTTTCAGGAGGACGTTTTCGACGTCCTCGCCGACGTAGCCCGCCTCGGTCAGGGTCGTGGCGTCGGCGATGGCGAAGGGGACGTCGAGGGTCTGCGCCAGCACGCGCGCGATGAGCGTCTTGCCGCAGCCGGAAGGGCCCAGGAGCAGGACATTGCTTTTCTCCAGGTCAACGTCCTTGCCGTCCCCGTGCAGGAGGCGCTTGTAGTGGTTGTGCACGGCGACGGCGACGGTCTTCTTGGCCTGTTCCTGCCCGATGACGTATTCGTCCAGGCGGCTCTTGATCTCGGCCGGCGGGGGGACGCGCAGCACGTGTTGCGGCTCACGCGGCTGCATCCGGTCCTGCTTGATGATGGAGTAGCAGAGCTCGACACAATCGGCGCAGATGAAGGTGTTGTGCCCGCCCTGGATCAGCCTCTCGACCGAGTCATAGCTCTTGCCGCAGAACGAGCAGGCCTCTTTGTAGCCGCTGGTATCGTCCGCCATTATCGCCCCTTTGCCTGTTCCCGTCTGTCAGGGGTGGAACTCCTCAGCCGGAGAAGCGGCCAGCACTTCATCGACCAGGCCGTACTGCTTCGCCTCCTCGGCTGACATGTAGAACTCGCGGTCGGCGTCTTTCTCTATCGTCTCCATCGGCTGGTTCGTGTGCCGGGCGAGGATCTCGTTTATCCAGCGCTTCAGCTTGACCATCTCCTCGGCGTGGATGCTGATGTCGGCCGCGGTGCCCTCCATGTCTCCCCAGGGCTGGTGAAGCATCACGCGCGAGTGCGGCAGGGCGAAGCGCTTGTCCGGCGCCCCCCCGGCCAGCAGCACGGCCGCCATGCTGAACGCCTGGCCCACGACGTAGGTCGCCACGTCACACTGGACGAGCTGCATCGTGTCATATATGGCCAGTCCGCTGGTGATCATTCCGCCGCTGGAGTGGATGTAGAGGTGGATGTCCTGCTTCTTGTTCTCGCTCTGGAGGAAGAGCATCTGCGCCACGGCAAGGTTCGCCACGGTGTCATTGATAACGCTGCCGATAAAGATGATGCGGTCTTCCAGCAGGCGGGAGAAGATGTCGTAGCCCCTCTCGCCGTACGTCGTCCTCTTGACCACCGTGGGCACGATCGTGCTGGCGTAAGCCTCCCAATCGAGGATGCGCCCGTGCGGTCCCTCTGGATTCATCGCTCGCATGGGTCATTCCTCCCCGGTTTCCTGTGTGGCCTCGTCGGCGCCCTCTTCATCGCCGGACACCGTCGGCACGCCGTACTTGCGCGAGAACTCATCCGGCGCGATCTCCTTTATTTCAGCGCTCTCGGCAAGGAAATCAAGGGTCTTGTCCTCGCGCATGTCGCCGCGGAGCGTCCGGATGGCGCCGCGTTGCTCCAGGTAAGTGCGCGTCCTTTCCTCCCGCCAGTCCTGCCGGGCGGCGAACGAGCGGATCTGGCCGTCCACCTCGGATTCGGTGACCAGGATGCGCTCCTTCTCGGCAATCTTGCGCAGCAGGAAGGTGACCCTCAGCGAGTCCTCGACCGATTGGCGCGCGCGCTCGACTCCCTCGGCCGCGCGCCGTTCCGCCTCCTGCCGCGGCACGCCGGCCCGCAGCAGTCGCAGGAGCATCCTGCGCTGCTGGTCGTCGCTGGCCCTCTCCACCAGGGTGGGGGGCAGGGGAACGGAGACCCGCTCCAATAGCTGCCGGCTGAGCATCTGGCGCGCGGTTTCGTCTTTCCTGCGTTGCAGTTCGCCCTCCAGCCTTTCCCGGACCAGGGATTGGATCTCATCCACGGAGGAGAGGCCCAGTTTCTTTGCCAGATCGTCGTCGACCTCGGGCACGACGCGCCGCATAACGCTGCCTATGACCAGGTGCAACTGCACCTTCCGGCCGGCCAGCGGCTCCAGTTGCGTCCTGCTGCCGACCTCACCCTCGATCAGCTCGGCCTCGACCTCGACCTCGGCACCGGCCTGGGCCCCGGTCAGGGCGCCCTTGATGCCTTCCACCGAGAAGGGCCCTATCTTCTCCGCCCTCGGATAGAACCCTATCATCTCGGTCCACTCGACCTCCGGGACGCTGAGTTCGGCCTCAACGTAATCGTCCCAGTCGATGCCGGCCCCCTCGACGAGTTCCCACGTGGCAAACTGGTGGGCGAACCGCTCCACTTCGCTTTCGAGCAGGGCGTCCGTGACCTCCAGGGCCGGGACCTCCACCTTCAGGTCCTTGTAATGGCCTTCGTCGAGGTCAATATGTGGCAGGACCTCGCACCGGAACTCGAACTGCGCCGGCTGCCCCGGTTCCCAGTCCATCTCCTCGAGGTTGGGCGAGTCGGTCTGGGCCACGACTTCCAGCTCGTGCTCCGCAACGGCGTCGTCGTAAGCCTCGTCCACAACGGACGATATCAGGTCGTTCTTAAGGGCGCTGCCCATCCGACGCTCAACCAGGCCCATAGGCGCCTTGCCGGCCCGAAAGCCCGGCAGCGCGACCTCCGTCTGAAGATCGGACAGCTCTTTCTGGTAACGTTCCCGCAGGTAGTCGGCGTCGGCCTCAATCCGAAGCAGGCACTCACAGGGACCGGTCCACTCCAGGGTGGTTTCCAGTCCCCCCGGAGTCTCCTCTTCTTCGGAGACGGGCTCGTCGGTCGTTTCTTCCGGTTCGTCGGGCATGCGTTCTGCTCAGCTGCGATTGCTGAAGGTGTGCTCAGACAAAAACGAGGGACCTATTGTCCCTCTACATGAACAGCCTATCCGATTGGGAGGCGGAAAGTCAAGTCCGCGCCGCCCCTGGCGGCCCTGCGCAAGGGGCTGACCGCTTGCAAAGCTGGCCCGGAGCAACGATAATGTTCCCGCAGCCCACTGGAAGGAGCATTCAATGGCTGGCCAATCGACCCGAGCCGATCAATCCCGCAGCACCACCATACTGTCGGTGCGCCGGGGGAAGCTGGTGGCGCTCGGCGGCGACGGCCAGGTGACCGTCAATGAGACGGTCGTGAAGGCCAAGGCCCGGAAGATCCGCCGCCTGCACCAGGACAAGGTGATCGTGGGCTTCGCCGGCACGGCGGGCGACGCGTTCGCCTTGCTGGACAGGTTCAGCGGCAAGCTGGAGAGCTACCAGGGCAATCTCCTGCGCAGCGCCAACGAACTGGTCAAGGAGTGGCGAACCGACCGGACGCTGCGGCCGTTGCAGAGCCTCCTGGTGGCGGTGGACGCCGATAACAGCCTGCTGATAACCGGCAACGGTGAGGTGATCGAGCCGGATGACGGCGTGATCGGCGTGGGATCCGGCGGCTCAATGGCCGTGGCGGCCGCCCGCGCCCTGCTGCAGAACACAGACCTGGACGCGCCGACAATCGTCGAGAAAGCACTCCAAATCGCAGCGGAGCTATGCGTGTACACCAACCAGCAGATTCGCGTGGAAACGCTGCCGTGAGGGGCCTGACGCCCCGCGCCATCGTCGAGCAACTGAATCAGTACATCATCGGCCAGCACGAGGCGAAGCGCGCCGTGGCCATAGCGCTGCGCAACCGCTGGCGGCGCCAGCAGCTCAGCGAGGACCTGCGGCAGGAAGTCCTCCCGAAGAACATCATCATGATCGGCCCCACCGGCGTGGGCAAGACGGAGATCGCGCGCCGGCTGGCCGGCCTGGCCGACGCGCCTTTCGTCAAGGTCGAAGCCTCGCACTACACCGAGGTCGGCTACCACGGCCGCGACGTGGAGAGCATGGTCCGGGAACTGGTGGAACTCTCGGTGAACATGGTCCGGGCGGAGATGTTCGAACAGGTCCGGCCGCAGGCGGAGAAGAACGCCGAGGAGAGCCTCCTGGACCACCTGCACGAACCCGCCGAACCGTCTGCGGATTCCGACAGGGCCGAGCAACACCGAAGGGCCCGGGAACACCTCCGAAGGCTGCTCCAGGAGCACAAGCTGGACGAACGGGACGTCGAGATACAGGTCACCCAGAAACCGGCCATCATACAAGGGGTCTCGCTGGGCGGCGAGGAGATGGGCGTCGACATGCAGGGCTTCCTGGAGGAGATGCTCCCCTCGCGCACCGAGACGCGCCGCATGAGCGTGCGAGAGGCCGCGGAGATGCTCGTCGAGCAGGAGTGCGAGAAACTCGTGGACCGGCAGACCGTCGCCCGCAGGGGGCTCTGGAAGGCCGAGAACGGCGGCATCATCTTCATCGACGAACTCGACAAGATCGCCAGCTCCGGCGGCGAGTCCCACGGGCCTGACGTCAGCCGCGAAGGTGTGCAGCGCGACCTGCTGCCCATCGTCGAGGGCTGCACCGTGCCCACGCGCTACGGCATGGTGCACACCGATCACATCCTGTTCATCGCCGCCGGCGCGTTCAACGTGGCCAAGCCCAGCGACCTCGTCCCCGAACTGCAGGGCCGCTTCCCGATCCGCGTCGAGCTCAAGGACCTGACCAGGGAGGATTTCGTCCGCATCCTGGTGGAGCCGCGTTCGGCGCTGACCAGGCAGTACTGCGCCCTCCTCCAGACCGAAGGCGTTGAACTGGTGTTCCCCCCTGACGGCGTCGAGCGGATCGCCGAATATGCCGAACAGATCAACCAGCGCACTCAGAGCATCGGCGCCAGGCGGCTGCAAACCGTCATGGAGAAGGTGCTTGAGACCGTCAGCTTCGAGGCGCCCGACGTGGACGCGTCAAGAGTCGTCGTGGACCGGGCGTACGTGGACTCGAAGCTGAGCGACGTCGTCGAGGATGAAGAACTGACACGCTACATCCTGTGAGGCCGGCTTGCCCGGGAAGGAGAAGGCAATGGAAGGCAAGTGCGTCGTCTGCCACGACAGGCCGATGAAGTTCCGCTGCATACAGTGTCACAAGCCGGTATGTGACGATTGCGCCTTTAAGACCGAGCACGGCGCCTTTTGCAGCCGCGAGTGCAGCGCGGCATACCGAAACTACAGGCAAGCCTCGGGAAGTGCGCCTTCCCGGCGCGGCGCGGGCGGCGCGCTCAAGCTGCTCATCGGCATCATCATCCTGGCAGCCATCGCCGCCGCCGTTGCCTGGAAGATGGGATGGCTCCCCCTACCGCCCAATCCCTGAGACGCCGCCCCCGCCGGCGTCGAACAACCCCGGCGACAGATCCTGGTCCAGCCGGACGCGGCTGAGCGCAATGAGGGTGCTGGTCCTGCCCGGCGAATACCCGAGCCATAGTTGAGTGGGCAGCTCGATCGGCTCGTCTGCGGCGTTCATGAGGACCTTGTACGAGCCGTAACGTATCACAACGCGGGTCGAGCCGTCGTCATTGTACCGGCGCAGCTCGTAGACCCGCTCGCCCCGCGGCTCCAATACTACCGTCTGATCGAGGCGCAGCCGCGGCTGCGGCGTGTGCACGGGAGTGAGGCAGTCAACGCAGAATCGGCCCAAGACCGGGTCCTCGCGCGTGACGTGCACGGTGTCGGCGAGCAGAGGCGTCCAGTTGAAGGCCTGCGCGATGTCCTCCGGCATCAGGAGGATCCTGGGCCGATCGACGGGCAACGGGTCCCCGTACATGCCGCTATTGTGCTGATTCGCGAAGAGGGCCATGTCCGCACGGTAGCGAACGCCGTCGCCGACAAGCAGCACCTGGGGCGTGCCGCTGGCGGGCAGGACCAGGCGCACTCCGCCAGGCCTGCGGATGAACAGCCGCGCGCCCTGCAGCGTCACCTGGTTCTCCTCCCCCCGCAGGTAGTCGCTGCGGATGGTCAACGTGCAGTCGGCCTGCATCGTCGCCCAGCGGCCGTCGTTCGTCATGATGCGGAGCAGCGCCGCCTCGATGTCCGGGGGTTGCTCCACCGCCGTCAGGCCCGGCAGGATCTGCTTCTGCTCGGCACAGCCCGGCGCCGCCAGCAGGACCCCGCACACGACGGCCGCCGCCAGGGCGACCGTGCGCACGACCGCCCGACCGCGCGAACCGGGACAGTCGCGCACGGTCCCCGATCTCTCCTCGCATTCCGTCCTCATGCTGCGTTCCCCCCTGCTCACACGGGCTCAGGCCCGCTCTGGTCATAGATCCATCTCGTAGCTTCGTGCGGATAGCTGACGAGTTCCTCCGGCTCGAAGAACAGTTGCATTTCCTTCTCGGCGGCCTCGGGGCTGTCGCTGCCGTGCACCAGGTTGAAACGATTGCTCAGGGCAAAGTCCCCGCGGATGGTGCCCGGCGGGGAATCCGAGCCGAACGTCTCCCCCATCATCCGCCGGACGGCGGCCACGGCGTTCTTGCCTTCAAGGGCCATCGCCACGGTCGGCCCGTCGGACACGTAGCGCACCAGCGGCTCGTAGAACGACTTGCCCTCGTGTGCGCCGTAGTGCCGGCGGACGAACTCCTCGCTCAACTGCACCATCTTCAGGCCCAGGATGCTGAACCCCTTGCGCTCGAACCTGGCGATAATCTCACCCACCAGTTTTCGCCTGACAGCGTCCGGCTTCAGGAAAACCAGGGTCTTTTCCATCCCGTTCGATCACCTCCTCGGGTGGGTCAGTTTCTCGTCGTAGAGTGCGCGCACCTCGGCAAAGAAGGCGCGGTAGTGCGGCGTCCGGTAGTCCGGGTAGGTCCACTCCCACGGCTCGAAGGCGCCCCCGTGCCACCGCAGCGTGGACTCGGCGTAGATGCCGCCGCCCAGGTAGATGCGGTGCGCGTGGTCCTTCGTCGTGGCCAGCACCAGCCTGCCAAGGTCCACGTAGCCGGGGTCCAGGTTCACGGGCCGCGGAGGAGCGCCGGCCAGGGACTCCGCCAGTTCCCGCTCCAGCCGGTTGGTCGTGTGCTTGGCCGCAACCAGGTTGTCGGCCTCGACCAGGTCCTGGAAGCCATAGATGCGCCGCAGCAGGGGGTGCCCCATCTGGTCGGCGTAGTAGTCGGTGACGTCAAACGGCCAGACTTCGCTCTCCAGGTCGACCGGCCCGAAGGCCGTCTCCAGGCGGTCTTTGCCCTCCTGGAGCCACTCCTCGCGAGCCGCCAGGACCGCGCAGATCAGGTTAACCGGCTTGGGGCGTTCTGCCTCCCCCATCTCTTTCCTCCACGGATCGAACGCCTGCGTGACCGGCTGAACAGGCCCGAGAAGTTCCCAGCGATGAGCACGGCGGCATTATAGGAGCCGCCCCGCGCGGCTTCAAACAAAATGCGGCCCTTGACGCTGTGCGCCGGTTTCATTAGATTCGCCTTCGCCCGCGCCAGAGGGGGGCGCCCGGGGGACGGACGTCATGCGCAGACTGCTGCTCACGCTTGAATACGACGGCACGGACTTCAACGGCTGGCAGGTCCAGGCCGAGGGCCGCACGATCCAGGGAACGCTGGAAGAGGCCGTCAGGAAGACGACCGCCGAGCAGGTCCGCGTCGTCGGGGCGGGCCGCACGGACGCCGGCGTGCACGCCGAGGGGCAGGCGGCCCACTTCGACACGTCCTCCGACCTGGCGCCCGCGCGGTTCCTGCGCGCGCTCAACTTCTGGCTGCCGGGTGACGTCGCCGTGCTCGATTGCCGCGAGGCCGCGCCCGACTTTGACGCCCGCTTCTCCGCGTCCTCGAAGCTCTACCGCTACCGCATCCTGCGCTCCCGGGCCCCGCGCCCCCTGCGCGAGCGCTCCGTCCTGCGCCAGTGGCGGGAACTGGACGTGCAGGCCATGCGCGAGTGCGCCGCGATGCTGGCGGGCGAGCACGACTTCACCAGCTTCGCCAGCGAGCACAGCGAGTCCGACAGCCGCGTCCGCCGCATCCTGCGGAGCGACCTTACGAAAGAGGGCGACGAACTGCACTATCTGGTGGAGGGGGGCGGCTTCCTCTACAACATGGTGCGCATCATCGTGGGCACGCTCATGGAGGCGGGGCGCGGCAGGATCACGCCGCAGGGGTTCGCCGGCATCCTGGCCGCCCGCGACCGCAAGGCCGCCGGCCCGACCGCACCGGCCCGGGGGTTGACGCTCGTCAAGGTAAATTACCCGCACGACCCCAGGGACGCCCACGGATCCCTTCAGTCCGCCTCCTGAACGCCGTCCATTACCGCATCCAGCACGGGCGCGACCTCGCTCCAGCCGAATCGCCGCATGTCCGCGCTCAGATCGACCGCCCGGGCCTCGTCGGGGTGCCGCAGCCAGTGGGCCAACCGTTTCTTCATGTCGGCCCGGTCCGCGTAGAGGCACGTGGAGTGGTATGTGTCGGGCAGCAGCTCGGGATAGCTGAGTCGGTTCGGCAGGAGGGGCACGCATCCGGCACAGGCCGCCTCGACGACCGAGATGCCGAAGAACTCGTGAGCGGCCGTCGAGACGACGACGTCGCTCTCCAGGAGCACCCGCCAGTATTCCTCCCGCGACTCGACGTAGCCGAACGCCTTCAGCCGCCCCGCGAACCGTTCCCGCGCCTCCTCGAAGACGGGCGGCACGGCGTCGAAGCTCTGCCCCAGCACGGCCAGGTCGAAGTCGCACCCGGCGTCCTGAAGCTCCGCCATCACCTCGAAGAACTCCTCCGGGCACTTGTCGTATTCCCACCGGTGGTTCCACAGGACGCGCAGGCGCCCGCTCCTCTCGCCGGCGTCGGCACGAACGGCCCTCATCTGGCTCAGGTCCACCCCGACCGGGACGACCCGGGCGCGCCTGCGGACGGCGTCCGGCGCCCACGCCGGCACGAAGTCCGGCATCCTGCGCAGCAGCCCGCCGGCGCCGTCCAGGAAGCTCTCCATGTGGTAGCGCGAGTTGAAGATCACGCGGTCGGCGGCCAGGCAGGCCGTAATGTTCGTGAAGCCGTACTGGTAGTCGCGCTCGTCCTCGTCGGCGAGCGGGTAGGTGATCTGGTTCTCGTGGAAGTACACGACGCGCGGCACGTCCCGCAGCGGGGCCGGCAGCAGCGCGACCAGGCAGGCGAGGTCCAGGTAGTCGCTGGCGAGCAGCACGTCGAACGGCCCGTCCATGGCGCGGATGGACTCGCTCATCGCGAGAGCGGCCCCGCGCATCCGCCACTTCCATTTGCGCGCGGGCATTGTCAGCAGCTCGATCGAGTGCCGGCTGGCGGCGCAGTAGCCGTCCAGGAACGCCCGGTGCGAGCCCCCGTAGTACGGCTCCAGCGCCAGGATCCGAAGCGCCATCCCTCAAGCCCGCCTGAAAGAGGAACCCGCAGTCCACACGGCGCGATGCATTCTATGAACGGCCGGCCTCTGCCGCAAGCCCGCCGCCGTGCGGATTGACGCGGGGAAGGCCCTTCCCGTATATTCGCCGGCAACCCAAACCCGAGCCCGCACATGCCAGAGCCAGCCGACAGCCCGTGGACGGACGCCCATCCGAGGGACGCCCTGAAAAGCCACGGGTTATGGGCGAAGAAATCCCTGGGCCAGAACTTCCTCGTCAGCCCACAGGACCTGGACAGGATCGTCGAGGCCGCCCAGGTTGGCGCCGACGAGGCCGTGCTGGAGATTGGCACGGGCCTGGGACGGCTGACCGCGCGCCTGGCGGCGCGCGCCCGCCGCGTGGTGACCGTGGAGATCGACGCCGGCCTGCACGCCCTCGCCGCCGCCAACCTGCGCGGCCTCGACAACGTCGTCGCGCTGCACGCGGACTTCCTGGAATCCAAGCACCGGATCAACCCGGCGGTGACGGACGCCGCCCGGGCCGCGGCGCAGGACTGCGGCGGCGTCCTCCAGGTCGTCAGCAACCTGCCCTACGGCATCAGTTCGCCCGCAACGGTGGACCTCCTTGAGTGGGACCCGGCGCCGTCCCGGATGTGCCTGACCGTTCAGCAGGAGGTGGCCGACCGCATGGCGGCGCCGCCCGGCACGGCGCAGTACGGGCTGCTGACCGTCTTCATGGACTACTGGGCGGCAGTCGAGAAGCTCTTCCCGCTGGGCAGGCGCGCGTTCTGGCCCGTCCCGGACGTGGACTCGACGGTCGTCAGGATCGTGCGCCGCCCGGAGAGCCGGCGCACCGAGGGGTACGACCGTTTCGCGGAGGTCGCGCGGAAGCTCTTCACTCACCGCAGGAAGACGCTGCGGCGGGCATTGGCGCTGGCCTGGGACGGCCGGACCGCCGACGAGATGCTGGCGGCGCTGGGGATGGATCCGGCGATGCGCGTCGAGCAACTGGGGGTGGCGGACCTGGAGGCCATCGCCGCAGCGGCACCCGGGTCCCCGCGGGACTGAGGGTTCACGCGAAGGCCGGGCCCTCGTCGTCCTCGGTTTCCTCTTCGGGAGCCGGACCTTCCGGCTGTTCTTCGAAGAACTCCGCCTCCGGTTCCGGCTCCTCGTCGGTCGGCAGGTCTGGCTCTTCCTCGGCCTGCTCGGGCTCCGCCGCCAGGAAGTCCTGCTCGAAGTCGTCTTCGTCGGGCTGCTCGGCGAGTTCCTTGGCTTCCTGCTCCCACTGTTCGAACTCGCCTTCGTCCTCGGCCAGCTCCGGGGGCTGCGGCGGGCCGAGCAGGCTCCGCTCGGCGCGTTGCCGGCTGCGCACCATGCCCTCGATGCCCTCGATGCGGCTGATTCCCATTTGCAGCTCCGACTTCATCTGGAGCAGGATGCTGGTCATCGAGGTGTCGAAGGAGTTCAGCACGCTGCCCAGTTCGGCCTGGAACGACCTGGCCAGGGTCTCGCGGAACTCCTCGATCTTGTCGAAGAAGTTGGGCATCCGCTTCTCGACTTCTTCCACGCGCAGCCGGAAGCGCTCGATCTGGTCTCGGGCCTCGGCAACGCGCGAGCCGAGCACGTTGACCGAATCGCTCAGTGCCGTTGTGCGCTCTTCCAGGCGCTCCTGGATGAGGTCTCCCTTGCGGTCGAGTTTCTGGCTGATGCGCGCGTCGATCTCGGTGGTGCGGGAGTCGAGGCGCTTTTCCATGCGGCGCTCGAGCCCGTCGAACTGCTGGGTCAGGTACTGAAGATCATCCGTCAGGCCCCGCGCCGCCTCAAGCGCCTTCCTGGCCAGCCGCCTGGCGCCGACGAGCCGGACGTGAAGGATGAGCAGGAGGAGGATCGCCGCCACGGTACCCCAGAACATCGCCAGGCCTGCCACGTCCCCCGTCTTGTGTATCGCAACCAGGGCTTCCCAGAACTTCATCCTATCCCTCCCGAGCAGTCGCCATGCGTGAAGCGGTGCATCCTGCGGGCACCGGCCCAATCATACCCGAACAGGCCCGCAAGGACAACGGGGCAACCGGGCTACTCCCGGCGGGCCGGCGCCTCACACGTCAACGGCCAGGACGTAGCGGCCGTAGAAGCGGATGGCTTCCTGGGTTCTCCTGAGCCGCTCCAGCTCGGCCAGCTTCTGCCCGGTCAGGCTTTCGTGACCCGCCTCCAGGGGCATTATGCTGTCCTTGACGTTCATCAGGCGGCTCTTGACCACCTTGAGCAACTGCTCCTTGCGGTACCTGGCGATCTCCTCCATCTGCTGCGCCCGCTGGCCGGGCTTCAGGTCGGATTTCCTGTAGAGGCGCTGCACCTCGCCGGCGGTCTCCTGGTTGATCTTCGTCACCGAGGAGACAAGTTGGTCAAGTTCCTCCATCCGGGCGAACGCGGCGCCGGGGCTCCACGGCGTCTGCTTGAGCGAAGGCGCCGAGCCCGCCGAGCCGGGGCCGTCCCCTTTGCCGGCCCGGCCCTCGAGCCGGTCCAGCAGCTTGTCAACGTCGAGCTGGATCTGCCCCGGGTTGCCCGTCTCCTCCAGTTCGGTAGCCTCGGCGATGGCGGCGATGTTCGCCATGGGCACGTTCACCATCGCGCCGCACTTGGGGCACTTGATGACGTCACCGCCCTCGTAGCTGTCCCTGACTTTAAGCTTCTGCCCGCAGTTCTTGCAGCGCCAGCGGATGTAGCCGTCACCGGATTTCGCCGCCATCGCCCGGTCTCCTTTCACTGCCCAGAGCCGTCCACATTGTACGGTACTTTCCCAGCGAATCCACGCCCTTTGCCAGCGCCAGGCGCGCCAGGTTGAGGGCGTGCTTCGCCGCGCGGTCCTTGATCCGCCGGCGGTCTCCGCGCAGCAGCAGCTTGCAGGCCGTCGTCCGGCCGTCCAGGCAGACGCCGACGTGGACCAGGCCAACCGGCTTCTGTTCGCTGCCGCCGGTCGGGCCGGCGATGCCCGTCGTGCTCAGGCCGAGGCCGGCGCCCGTCACGCGGCAGATGCCGGCGGCCATGGCCTCTGCCACCTCGGAGCTGACGGCTCCGTGGCGCTCGATCTGCTCGGGCGGCACGCCGAGCTGCCTGACCTTCGCCTCGTTGCCGTAGGCCACCACGTCCGCAAGGAAGAACCGCGATATGCCCGGCACGTCCACCAGCATGTGCCCGACCAGGCCGCCGGTGACGGACTCCGCGACGGCCACCGTCCGCCCCGCGCGCTCCAGGGCGGCGCTCAGCGCCCCGGCCAGCGTCACGTCCCCCCGGCCGAACACCAGGTCGCCGAACCGCTCCTCGACCAGGGCAACGTCGGCCCGGACGAGTTCTTCCGCTTCGTCCTCGCTCGCCGCGCGCGCCCGGAAGCTCACCGTGATAACGCCGTCGTTGACGGTTATCCCGACCGCGGGGTTGCGGTCCGCCCCCATGACGTCGCGAAGCCCCTCGTCCACAACGGCCTCGGAGACCGGGAAGAGGTGGACGACTTCGGTGCGGATGCAGCCCGCCGGGGCCAGCTCACCCAGCAGGAAGGGCAGCACGCTGCCGGAGAACATCGCGCGCATTTCGTCCGGCACGCCGGGCATCGCCACGACCCAGCTCTCGTCCAGGCGACAGGCGAACCCGCGCGCCGTCCCGCGCTCGTTGGGGAAGATGACCGAACCGGCCGGGAACAGCGACTGCGAGCACTGCGCGGCGCTGACCTGGACGCCGAACCTTCGGAGGCGCTGCGTGACGTGCCGGCGCGATTCCTCGTCCTCGACCAAGTCCCGCCCGACGGCCTCGGCGATGGCCCGGCGCGTCCGGTCGTCCGCAGTCGGGCCGAGCCCGCCGCTGACCAGCACGGCCCGGCTGTCCGCGAGGCAGCGGAGCAGTTCGTCCCGGAGCGCGTCCGGGTTGTCGCCCACGGCGACCAGCCGGAGCACCTCGAAGCCGTGTGCGCCGAGCTGCGCGGCGAGGAAGGCCGCGTTGCTGTCCGCGATGCGGCCACGGACCAGTTCCTCGCCGGTCGATATGACCGTTACGGTTGCCAACATGACCGCTTCACCCGACAGGCCGAGCGCGGGCCGCCCCGTTCACTTGACGCGCTCCACCAGCTTCATCAGCCGCCGCCCGTACTCGACGTAACGCTCGTAGGCGCTCTCGGCGGCGGAGGCGGCCTTCCCCTCGTGCACGACGGCCGCCAGGTGGGGTTCGATGGACATGCCGCCCCGGTAGCCGCGCCCGATCAGGTCTTTCAGCACGTCGGCCACCCGGGCGTCGCCCTCGCCCGGATAGGTGTAAACCGTCTTCCCATCCTCCTGCACGGCGTCCTTGATGTGCACGTAAACCACGTGCTCCTTGACGGCGCCGTAGTACTCCCACGGGTCCTGCCCGTGGGGGACGGGGTTGCCCGTGTCCCAGAGGAGCTTCAGGGCGGGCGAGTTGACCTCCTCCAGCAGTTCGAGCGACTGCTCCGCGCCGAGCCCGGCCCAGCCGTCGCAGTTCTCGTGCACCAGCGTGACGCCGCCGTCCTCGGCCATCGCGGCCAGGACGCCTATCCGGGCGATCACCTCCGCCCGCCACTCGTCCTCGGGCCAGCCGGCGTTGCGGTAGCTCATAATGCGAATGAACTGGCAGCCCGCCCGCTGCATCCGGGGGATGGCCCGCGCCAGCTCGTGGCGGTCTATGTCCGGGTGCTTCGTGATCGGGCGCGACCAGTTGCAGAGCTGCGACGCGAAGCACGATATGCCCAACCCCGCCTCGCCGAGCCTGTCCGCAACCTCGTCGAAGGCCCTGTCGCTCAGGTCCGCCACGCCGACGCCGCTGATGTTGCGCAGCTCGATGTGGTGCCAGCCCAGCTCCTTGTGTGCCTTAATCTGCGTCCCGATGTCGTCGCCGGCTTCGTCGGCTATTCCCGTGAAGTACATCTCATCCCCTCCTTCGTTGCGGGTCACATTCGGACCGTCTCACCGTCAGGGTAAGCCGCCGCTGACGGGGTGTCAAGGCGACGGCCGGCGCCGCTGCGCGAGCAGCCATTCGTAGAACTCAGGGTTGTCGTAGGTGGCGGTCCACGAGTCGTGCCCGGCCTCGGGATAGACGGTGAACTTCGGCTCCGTCCCGGCCGCCCTCAGCGCCTCCACCATCTTCTCGGACGCCTCCAGGGGCACGGTGTTGTCCTGCGCCCCGTGGAAGACCCAGATCGGCAGGTGCTTGATGAGCGAGACGCGCTCCGGGTCGCCCCGCCCGCAGATGGGCGCGATGGCCGCGAACCGGTCCGGCTGCTCCATCGCCAGCGCCCACGTCCCGTACCCGCCCATGCTCAGCCCCGTGACGTACACCCGCTCCTCATCAACGTCGTGCTCGGCGACCACGCTGTCGAGCAGCGCCTTGAGGAAGCCCAGCTCGCCCGTCCACCACACGTCGCTCGGGCACTGAGGCGCCACCAGGATAAAGGGGAACTCCTTCCCGGCGGCGATCAGCTTCGGCGGCCCGTTCTTCTTGACCAGCTCCAGGTCGTCGCCGCCCTCGCCGGCGCCGTGCAGGAAGAGCACCAGCGGCCAGGGCCCCCCGGACTGCCCGTGCTCCTCCGGCAGGTACAGCAGGTAACGGTCCTTCGCGATCATGCGCACCTCCTCGCTCGTTGTTGGGACCTGCGGCCCGGCCGGAGCGGGCGCCGCCGGGGCAGGCTTCGTGCAACCAACCATAACCCCGCAGGCGACCAGCGCCGCCGCCGTCAGCAGGCGTATCCGCAGCATTGCTCTCCCTTCCGCGCCTGGTGCCCCGACGATTGAACGATATTCCGGCGCCGTGCGCAAGCACAGCCCCCGATTAGCCCCCCCCGTCCTGCCACAATACCTATTGACGCACGCCCTCGGGGGCACTATGCTCATTGCGTGCCATGAACGGTGTTCGCAGGACAGGGCCTTTTGCAGAAGGGGGTGGTTCAGATGACGCGCGGCAAGGTGTTCGTGTTGGTCGTCGTCTGTGTGGCGCTCGCGATCACGGCCGGAGCAGCGGCTCAGCGACGCGTCCGGGAAGAGGAGGCCGAACGCCTCGAAGAGCGCATCCGGGTGTACGCCCGGGCCGTCGAGATGCTCGAGCAGGACGGCGCGCGCGACCTCGCCAGGGCCCTCGGCAGGCACGTCGAGGAGCTGGAGGGCATGTTGCGCGGCCGGCGGGAGGAGGAGGGCGGGGAGCGCGCTGCCGCCCTCCGCAGGGAGGCGGAAGAGCTGCGCGAACTCGCTGAAAGGGCCGAGGGTGAGGGCCAGCGGGACCGCGCCAGGAAACTGTGGGCGCAGGCCGAACAGATGCTGGCCGAAGCCGGGGAGTTGGCGGGGCCGGAGGCCCGCATCCAGCGCCTCCGGGCGGAGGCGGCGGAGCTGCGCGAACTGGCCGCCAGGGCCGAGCGTGAGGGTCAGCGGGACCGCGCAAGGGAACTGCACCAGCAAGCCGAACGGATGATGGCCGAGGCGGGCCGGGAGGCGCCCGAGCAGCGGCGGGAGGGCGACGTCGAAAGGGTCCTCCGGACCCAGGAGCAGCTCGCCCGACAGGTGGCCGAACTCCAGGAACAGGTCGAGAGGCTCCGCCGCGCGGTACACGAACTGTCGGAGAGGATCGACTGAGACGAGCCGCGAAAGTCTCCTCAATGTCGTGCTCCCCTCACCCTGACCCTCTCCCGGCGGGAGAGGGGGTTTCCCCTCCCTCTGGGAGGGGCCAGGGGAGGGAAAGGCAAGAACTTATGTCGGCCTTCTTGGGGACGGCCGTTGCTGGCGCTTTGCCGGCGCCCCGGCTACCCACTTTGGGGTGGCGCGGCCGTCTCGGCCGGGGCTGTGGCGGGAGCAGCGAGGAATCTCGATTCTCGCCAGGCGGGGCACGCGTCCGGCCTGCGGAGATCCACGCCGTACGGCGCGCAGGCCTCGTCCGCGGTGCAGCGGACTCGGGATGAGATTCGGCCGGCACGCTTCGGTGGAGTGCTAACAGCCCGTTGAAAAATGTAGCTCAGCCGCCCCCGGCTGAGAACGCCACAG
>CAZQEQ010000082.1:0-16136 GCA_964592385.1 uncultured candidatus Brocadiaceae bacterium
CCCCTCGCGCAGGCACTCTCCGGGGAATCCTCCTTCTTCAACGGGCTGCTAGTGGCCTGTTCAACTGATAGCCTTGCACTCCTGCCCCCCGGCGAGACGCCGGGGGCTACCCAGATAGGGGTAGGCGGGGCGTCTCGCCCCGCTGCCGCTTCAGAGACAACCTGCAAGACCCAAGGTGACTTGTTCACCAGGCCACTAGCAGGCTCAAGGGGCGCAGGACTCCAGGACGCGACGGCGTGACTCGCGCGCCAGGTCGGGCCGACCGAGCCGGCGGAAACCGTCTGCTATCCGAAGCATCAACTCCAGCAGTATCTCCCAACGCCGCCCGCGCGTCGATTTCCCCTCAACGTGCATCGCCTCGCCGAAGCAGATGGCCATCGGGGCGGGGCGCGGCAGTCGTCGGGTCAGGGGCCACGCCGCGTAAGCGCCGCAGACGGTGACCGGAACGAGCGGCGCGCCGGTCCGCAGGGCGAGCACGGCCGCGCCGGGCTGCGGGCGCCCGATCAGGCCGTCAGGGGTCCGGGCGCCCTCCGGGAAGATGCCGCACACATGCCCCTGCCGCAACGCCCGGACCACGTGCGCAAGCGCGGCGGGACTCGGGGAACGCACGTTCACCGGGATCGTGCCGAACAGGCGCATCAGGTACCCCACGACGGGCATGTGATAGTAATGCTCGTCCCCCACATAAACGACGCCCCGCCGCGCCGCCAGGCATATGGCCACGGGATCGTAGAAACTCTGATGGTTCGCGGCCAGGATCACGGGGCCGGTCCGGGGGACGTTCTCCGCCCCGCACCAGCGCAGGCGGTGCGCCAGGGAGAAGTAAGCATGGGCCAGGCCACGCCCTGCCCGGTCCGCCGGCCTGTCGCCCAGGTTGTCAATCGTCATCGGTCCGGACCGCCCGGATGAGGAGGAGCCCCACGACCAGCAGGGGAATCTGGCAGAGCAGCCCCAGCCTGTAGCCGCCCGCGGGGATCGAGGGTATCTTCAGGTCGGCCAGCAGACCGAAGGCCACGGGGCCGATCATGGACAGCTTGTGGCCGACGTTGTAGAGGCCGAAGTACTTCCCCACCTGCCCGGGGGGGACCAGTTCGAGCAGGAGCCTGCGCCCGGCCACCCATATGTTGGCCAGGCCGAAGCCGCCGAGCAACACGAATGCGACGATAAACAGCGCAAAGCTGCCGGCCAGCGCCCCCAGGACCAAGGCCGCCATCACGCAGAACCCCGCCAACAGCATGATCCGGCGGGGGCCGAAGGCATCCACCAACCGTCCACCCAGCACGCCCAGGACGCCCGCCCCCAGGCTGAACGGGATGAGCCAGAGCATCGCCTCGCGGTGGGGCAGGCCGAATACGTGCACCATGTAAGGCGCGGCTGCCACGATGCCCGTGTTGAGCGAGTCCACCATGAAGAAGTTGCCCAGCAGGAACAGCAGCAGCGGCTTGTGCCTGGGAAGCAGGCGCAGCGTGGTCAGCACCCGGCTGTACGCCAGGCGGAAGACGGGCGCGCCGGGCCGCGTCCTCTTGGTGGCGGGCTTCTCCGGGACGTAGAGGAAAAGCGGCAGGCTGAACAGCAGGAAGAGCACCCCGGCCAGGGCGAACAGCGGCGCCAGCTCCCGCCGGGGCGGCAGGTTCTCGCACGTCCTCAGCACACCCCACCCGATCGGCAGGGCGAAGGCCACGCCCGCGTAACCCAGGCCCACCCCGAGGCCGCTCACCGTGCCCAGCCGCTCCGGCGGCCCCAGCGTGGGAAGCAGGCTGTCGTAGAACGTCAGCGACGAGTTGTAGCTGAAGTTGGCGACGAAGAACAGGGCGAGTATGAGCCACGCACCGTCGGCGAAGGCCATCGCGGCGCAGCACGCACACGTCAGGAGCGTCAGCCAGCCCAGGTAGCGCCTGGGCCGCCCCGTCCTGTCCGCAACCTCCCCGGCGAAGGGCAGCAGCAGGCCGCTGGCCAGCAGCGACAGCCCGATGGTCAGGTAGGTGTACTTCTCGACCCCCGTGTATCTCTTGACGTGCAGCGCGACGGCGAACGACACGACCAGCGCGGAATAGATGGTGTTGGCGAAGTCGTAGAACGCCCAGCTTACGGCGCGGCCCCAGAGGATCCCGGCGGGGCCGGCGGGGCCTGTGCGGCTCGATGGGACAGGTTCGCTCATGCGCGTGGCCGAAAGGGTCGGCCGGGATTGTAGCCTCCGCCGGCCGGCATGGCAAGCCGAGGCGACGTCAGGCCGAACCCTCCAGGACGGCGTTGGTCCAGGCCCGCCGGCCGTACGCGTCCTCTATCTCGACCCGCAGGTAGGCGTGCTCGCGCTGGACCTGGAACTCCCCCTCCGTCACGGTCTGCCCGACGCCGGGATAGACTCGCGCTCCCCAACAGGTGCCGTCCACCAGGCGTATGGCGGCGACGGGACTGGTGCGCACGCGGACGCGGTCGGCTTCGACGCGGATACTCTCGAAGGTCGGCCCGACCGTCGAGTAGAAGCTGCCGGACTGGATGGCCGCCATGACGTCCGCCCGCGTCAGAGCCGGCGCCGAGAGCATGATCCAGGCGCCGTCCCACGGCTCGTTGCCGTTCAGGTGGGCGTCGTCGGCCGCGAAGCCGAGCGCCCGCGGGTCACGCGCCAGCATACGGTCCCAGTGGTAAGCCGACAGGGACTTGCCGTTCAGATAGTCGCAGATGTGATTGTAAACCTCGACGCCGTCGAACCGGTGACGCAGGGCGTCCGCCACGGTGTTCCCCGTCCAGTAAGGGTGCGCCAGGATCAGCACCGCCCCGGAGCGGCGCAGGGCCGCGATCCTCTTCTCAAAGGTGCCCTCCGACGGCAGGGCGTCGCTGCAGCCCAGCCCGACGACGTGGTAGTGGGCACCGGTCCCGTCCTGCCCGCCCACCTCGATCCCGTTCAGGGCGAGCAGCGGGAGGCCGGGCATCCCCTCGATGTCCGCCACGACGTCGTGGTCCGTGACGAAGACGAAGTCATAGCCGCGTCCGGCATAGAGCGACGCGACGGTCGCGTAGTCCTTCCCGCCGTCGGAACGCGTCGTGTGGATGTGCGTGTTGCCCTTGAACCATTGCCCGTCCGTCTCGTATCTGCCCGGTATCGGATGCACGGCTTTACCCTCGCGAGAAGCGGCGAAACACAATAGGCTACCCCATGAGCGCGGTCGCTACAAGCAGAGGCGCCGGAATCGCGGGAGCACCGCCCGGGCGCGGTTGACTCCTCGGGCGCCCTGCAATACATTCTCGCGCACGCGTCGCGGAAGAAGCGTCCGGACCGGGAGCAATCGTCGTGGGCACGCCGACACTGTCCGACAGGCTGGAGCTGCACCGGCGCTTCTGGCGCGGGGAGCTGGGCCGTCCCCTGCTCGGCTTCTTCTTCACCGAACCGACGCACGGGGACGCGCCGGGCTGTCCCAACGTGGACATTGACACCCCGCCGAACCTGGTCATCGAGAAACACAGGGCCGGCGCCCGACGGCAGAACGGCCTGCCCGGCGAGCGCGTCGCCGAGGTCAGCCTCAACTACGGGACCTCCTTCCTGCCCGCCCTGGCGGGCGCAGATTACCGCCATGACGGCGACACGTCCTGGTGCATCCCGACGGGCCTGACGGCCGAGGAGCTGGTTGTGCCGCCGCTGGACCGCGACCTGCCCCTCTGGCGCAGCTACGAGGAGAAGCTCCGCGCGCTCATGGGGGCGCATATCGAGGACGCCGTGCTGAGCACGGGTGCCATGACCGGCCCGATGGAGATGCTCCTCGGGCTGCTCGGGCCGGAGCAGCTCTCCCTGGACATGGTGGACCGCCCCGACGCGGTCAGCGCAAGGGGGCTGGACTGCCTGCGCCTGTGGCGCGAGTGCTTCGACGCCCAGTGGGACATCCTGGGCCGGCCGGGCGGCAACGCAGGCTTCGGCGTTTACATGCCCGGCAAGAGCGGCCTGTTCACCGAGGACGGGCTGGCCCTGACCGGCCCGTGGCATTTCCGGCGCTTCTTCCACGACGTCATCGCGGACCTGACGGCGTTCCTCGACGTGCCGTTCATACACACTCACAGCGTGGCGCTCGGCTGCCTGGACGAGTTGGCCCGCATTGAAGGCCTGACAGGCATCGAGATATCCAATGACCCCGGCGGCCCGGCCCTGGCGCGAATCCTGGAGGCCGGACGCCGCTGCCAGGAAGCGGGCAAGTCCGTGATGTTTAGCAACTGGATGAAGCCGTTGAGCGACACGGAGGTGGACGCGTTGCTGGACGGCGCCGATCCCTGCCGGACGCTGATAACGTTGACCGTGGCCTCCCCTGCGGAGGCGGAGTCCTGCTTGCGGAAGGCGGACAGGCGGTTCGGGCCGGCCTGAGTTCGACGGTGTTTTGACAATGGCGCGGCCCTGTCCTATAGTGTCTGTCCCGTTTCGCCGCTCTATCGGGGTCGTTACCGACTGAGATGACCTGGCGCGCGTTCATCATCGGGCTCCTGGCGGTCGTCCTGATCGCCTACATCACGCCTTACAACGACTTCCAGCACGGCAACACCTACATCACCGGCTGCCACTTCCCGCCGGGGCCGTTCTTCATCCTGCTGGTGATAACGCTGCTGCTCAACCTGCTGATAAAGTGGGTCCAGCGCCTGGCCGGGTTGGCGAGGGGGGCAAAGACGTGGGCCCTCCGGCGCTCGGAGCTGATGCTGATCTGGTGCATGATGCTCGTGTCATCCACTGTGCCCTCGAGCGGCCTGATGCGCTTCTGGTTCTCGCTGCAGGTGGCGCCGGCTTACTATGCGAAGTCGCCGGACCTGCCCAATCAGGCCGATGTGTTGGAGGAGCTGCCGGACTCCCTGGTTCCGACCAAGGAATGGGGCGCCGTGCTGGCCAAGGAGTTCTTCGAGCGCCAGCCCGGCGAGCAGACCCGCATCTACCTCGCTCGCTGGATCCCCTCGATGCTCGCCTGGGGGGTGTTCATCCTGCTGTTCTACTTTGCCATATTCTTCCTGGGCGGAATTCTCAGGAAGCAATGGGTGGAGGTGGAACGCCTCATTTTTCCGCTCGCCCGCGTTCCCCTCGACCTGGCCGAGGGGAGCGAGGAAAACCGGCTGCTGCCGGCCCTGTTCCGCGACAGGGTGTTCCTGGTGGGCGTTTGCCTCACCCTGGTGTTCGCCTTCATCCGGCTTGCGCCGGCCCTGTTCGGGGGCGAACAAGGCTGGCTGCCGAGCATACCCGTGCGCACGCTCCTGCTGGACACGCCGCTGGCGCAAACCTCCTTCGGCGCGGCCTACGTGTACCCGATAGCCGTGGCGATCGCATTCCTTGTGCCCGCGGACGTGGTGCTGAGCGTCTGGGGCTTCTTCGTGTTCACACGGTTCGAGCTTCAAGCCGCCTACTGGATGGGCGTCCCGATCACGGGCGGCACTTACGGCGTCTTCATGCAGTGGCAGCAGGCGGGCGCGTTCATCGTGTTCACGATCATGATGTTTTGGGCCGCCCGGCGACACCTGGCGGCCGTGCTCAAGAAGGCGTTCTGGATCGACTCGACGGTGGACGACTCCGACGAGCCCATCAGCTACCGCGTCGGCGTCTTCGGGTTGATCATCGCCGTGCTGGGCATCGTGGGATGGTTCTGTCACTACGACATGCACGTCCTGACGGCCTTTGCCCTGCTGGCGTTGATCCTGTGCATCGCCCTGATCCACGCGCGCGTCGTGTGTCAGGGGGGCATATTCTTCACGCAGCAGACATGGTCTCCGCCCACGCTGCTGCACAGCATGACCGGCGGCCTGGCCTTCACGAAGATGTCCGCGATCGTAGCCCAGATGCAGAACGCCATCCTCATCCAGGACTCGCGCGAGATCCTCAGCGGGCACGCCATGAACGCCCTGCGCATATCCAGCGTCTTCGAGCGGCACAGGCGGTGGTTCCTGCCGGCGATGTTCGGCGCCCTTCTGGTCGCCATCGTCGTGTGCACGTGGTCCACGCTGGACATGTACTACAGCGTGGGCGGGTACAACATCCCGAACACGTACGGCACGATAAACCTGCCCAAGTCCACCTTTCAGATGGCCGGCCAGATGATAAACAACCCGGCGGGATCGGCCGACCCGCACTTCGGCCCGCTGGGACTCGGGGCGGCGATCATGTTCTTCGTCACGGTGATGCGCGCCCGGTTCTACTGGTGGCCGGTCCACTCCCTCGGATTCCTGATAAGCAGCACTTGGCCGGCGCACAATCTCTGGTTCTCGTTCCTGCTGGCCTGGGTGGCCAAGATCAGCATTATGAAATTCGGCGGCGGCGCCACGCTCCGCAAGGCCAGGAGCTTCTTCATGGGCGTCATCATCGGCGAGGTGATCGCCATCGCCGCCTCGACCATCCTCGGCTTCGCCGCCGGCATCAAGCTGGGGCACATACTCCTGCCCACCTGACCCGCAAAACCGTCTCCCGGAAGGCCCGACAGGCGGCCGCATCTTGCTTGCCCGCCTGCGTCAAGGCATTACAATAGTCGCGCGTTTGTTGCCACAACCGGCTCCACCCGCAAGCGCCGCTCACCCAAGGGGGACGCCCGTTGAAGTACGTATGGGCCTGCCTGCTCTGCCTGGCCGCCAGCGCACTCGCGGCGTGCGCCGTCCACCTGTGGGCCCCCGGCTACAGCCATGTTTTCATCATGGAAGACGGCCCGATTGAAAGCCTGAGCGCACTGCTCTACCTCTGCGCCGCCCTCCTAGTGGCCTGATGAACAAGTCACCTTGGGTCTTGCAGGTTGTCTCTGAAGCGGCAGCGGGGCGAGACGCCCCGCCTACCCCTATCTGGGTAGCCCCCGGCGTCTCGCCGGGGGGCAGGAGTGCAAGGCTATCAGTTGAACAGGCCACTAGCGCTCTCGCAGTTCTTCAAGAAGAAGCACAACAGAAAGGCGTTCATCGTCGTCGGGGCGCTGGGGCTGCTCGGGTTCCTGGACGAGATGAGTTTCGGTGAGAGGGTCATCGAGTTCTCTGCGCCGCGACTCTACGGCGTGGAGATTGACGCCGCACACGACCTTTTCCGCGTGGCGTACAGGCTATTGACCGACTTCAGGTACTACCATCCCGTCCTTGCATACCTGGCTGCGGGGGCGGGCGCGGTCGTGCTGGCGATGCTGGCGTACAGGTACCGGTCAAGGCTGCTGCGCGCGGCCTCCAATGCCTACCGCAGTCCGCCGTGTGTCATTGCCCTGCTGTTTGTGATACTGGTCTTCCTTGCGCTCGTGGCGGACCTGCACATCCTGCGCAGCCAGCTTCCCATAATGCTGGAGGAGGTCTTCGAGATGAACGCTGCCGTTGCGCTCCTGCTGTTCTGCCTGGCGGCGGCCGAAGGGCCCTTGACGTCTGGGGGCGAGGAGTAGTCCTGAAGCTGCAAAGTGGCGGAGGGGGAGGGATTCGAACCCCCGGTGCCCGCGAGGGCACAGCGGTTTTCAAAACCGCCGCTTTCGTCCGCTCAGCCACCCCTCCAGGGGTCACATCTTACACGAACGCGCGGCGCGAAGCCAGCCATCCCTCGCACATTGAAGCCCCCCCCGAGCGCACGACCACGAAACGGTCTCTGAAACCTGGCGCCGCAGTGAGGGGCCCTGTTGCGGCCCCGCCGGCCCGGCCCGGGCGGTCAGACGGGGAGTTCGACGGGCTCTCTGGTGACCATGGATTCGTTGGCGGCGCAGGAGATGGCCGTCGTCTTCAGGCCGTCCTCGTAGGTGGACAGGATGCCCCGGTTCTCCCCCGCCTTGACGGAGTCTATGAAGGCCCGGTCCTCCCGGGAGAAGATGTTCTCCTCGCCCGTGATGGCAGTCTCCTCCTGCCCGGCCAGGTGGATGCGGACGCTGTGCTCCCAGCCGCTGAACTCGGCCTTCATGTCCGTGCCGAAGACGGTCAGCGAGACGCCGCCGCCGACGGAGGTACTGACCGAGCTGTAGAGGTTGCCGGCGGCGCCGTTGGCGAAGGTGAGCTGGACCATGGAGGCGTCCTCCATGGTGAAGAAGTCCGGCCGCTCGCGCCGGCCGTGCACGGCGACCGCGTAAACCGCCGTCACGTCGCCGAACAGGAAGCACGCCAGGTTGGTGGTGTGGGTGGTCTGTTCGAGGAACTGCCCGCCGGACTTGTCCTTCTGGACCCACCAGGCCCAGATGCCCTCGTACTTGTCCGGCCCGCCCCCCAGCCAGCCGCCGTGCAGGAAGACGGGCGTCTGCTCCTGGAGCAGCGCGCGGACGCGCTGAACCGATTCCCGGTACCTGTTCATGTAGCCGACGGAGGTGATGAGGCCGTGCTTCTGTACGCCGTCGGCGACCTTCAGCGCCGTCTCCATGTCAATGGCCACGGGCTTCTCGATGAAGAAGGGAAGGCGGCGCTCGATGACCAGCTCTTCGGCGGGCCCGTGGGCGTAAGGGGGCAGCATGACGTAAACGGCGTCCGGCTTCGCCTCATCCAGCATCGTGGCGGCGTCGGTGTATATCTCTCCCCGGCCGCCGACCTGTTCGCGGCGGGCCGCCGCCGTCTGTTCGTTCAGGTCGCACCAGCCGGCGAACTCGACGTCCTCGAAGTCCTTCAGCCCGTGCTCGAGGTGGCCGTTGACGATGCCGCCGGACCCGATGAATCCCAGCCTGACCTTCTCCATGGTCTCTTCTCCTCCTTCCAGGGGCAGAACCCAGGCGTGACTCCTGGGACAGGCGATTCTACCGCGCCCATCACCGCTTGCAAGGAGCGGCAAGACCAAAGCAACAACGCTTGACACATCCCATACGTGTACCTACGATAAACGAGTGCTTCAGCGCTGGCATTGCCGTGCACGCCGGTTTGGGCCGGTTCGGGGCTGCACAATCAGGTAACGCGCGTACGCTTGGCTTCTCAGGCCCCACCGCAGGCGGGCTGGCGAGGCGGCGCGTGGCAAGGGTGTTCTATGGCGGTTAACCGCGACAAACCAGATCGCTGGAAAGAAGATATCGCGCAGTCGGTTGACATGTACAACGACTGGTTCATGAACTTCGCGCCGAAAGCCTTCCGAACGACACGGGTGCAGACAACGGACGAAGTCGAGGCCACACTGAAGGCGACGGCCAACCTGACCGGTATCCGGCCTGACCTTCTGCGGGAGCATCCCGAGATCCTACGCACCCTCCGGATGTGTACTTGTCCGCCGTTGGCGGCGGACCGGCTGATTGGCCTGACCGGTGTGTCAAAGAACCTGGTCAGGCTTATGGAGAGGGCGGGGAAGCTGCCGGCACGGATGGACAGGGCCGAGTCGGACGCGGACCTCGGCAAGATCGCCGCAATCCTCGAGAAAATGGCCGACCCGGATATCTTCGTCTGGCTCGCTCGGAGGAAGCGCGCGACGACAGTGGAGACCCGCCGAGCAGCTACGATTGTGGCAGATCGCTTGTGCGGTGCTGTCGCCAACCCGATTATTCGCAATGCTCAAGAAAAGCGCCAGTTGGCGGCCATCGCCATGTGGCTGGAAGGTCGCGGCTACTGCCAGGTCTCAAGCGGTCAGGGCACGAGGTTCGACAGAATGGCGCCGGGCACGTTCTGCTTTCGGATGAATGCCCCGGCGCGCCTTGAAGACGCCGACCACCAAATCAACATCCCAGTAGATGCCGTTGTCATGCCAAAGTCGCCCCGGAAAGGCGATTTGCCGCTACTTCTGGAAGCGAAATCCGCCGGCGATTTCACCAACGTCAACAAGCGACGGAAAGAGGAAGCCACGAAAATGGCTCAACTTCGGCGGGCGTATGGTGACCAGGTCCCGTATAGTCTGTTCCTGTGTGGCTACTTCGACTCTGGATACCTCGGCTATGAGGCGGCGGAAGGCATTGACTGGGTGTGGGAACACCGCATCGACGATTTGGCAGCGTTCGGACTTTGACCATGTACGTTGAAATGGGACACGAAGCCAAACGGCTGCGGCTGCAATCTGAACTCGACAGTCAGAAGACCCAGGCTGACCGCAACCGGATGGGGCAGTTTGCGACGCCGACGGCCTTGGCCCGTGAAATGCTGACATTCGGTGTGTCGTTGCTGCCGAGCGACGCACCTGTTCGGTTTCTGGATCCCGGCATTGGCACAGGTTCCTTTTACTCCGCATTGCGTTCGATTGCCTCGGCAGATCGCATTGAGAGAGCCGAAGGGTTCGAGATTGATGCCCACTACTGCCTGCCCGCGCAGCAGTTGTGGGCGGGCGCGCCGCTGAAGATCCACTTGGCCGACTTCACGACCGCCCAGCCTCCAGGTGCGGATGCAGAACGGTTCAACTTGGTGATCTGCAATCCGCCGTACGTGAGGCACCATCACATCTCCAGGGAGCACAAGAGGCGGCTGCAAGACGCCGTCACACGAGTGTGCGGCCTGCGGACGTCAGGACTGACCGGCCTCTACTGCTATTTCCTCTTGCTGTCGCACGAATGGCTTGCACAAGGCGGCGTGGGCGGATGGCTGGTTCCGAGCGAGTTTATGGACGTGAATTACGGCAAAGCTGTGAAGCGCTACCTGCTCAACGAAGTCACGTTGCTGCGGATACACCGGTATGACCCAGAGGACGTGCAGTTCGAAGACGCGTTGGTCTCATCGGCCGTCATCTGGTTGCGGAATGACAAGCCGCCGGCCGACCACGCAATAGACTTCACGTTCGGCGGCAGTTTGGCGAGCCCCCATCTCTCCAGAATGGTGCGCTCCGAGGCGCTGTCCCGCGAGTCGAAATGGACCAGATTCCCCGTCTCCACCGCCCGTCCCGTGGCAAACAGGATCACTCTCGGCGACCTGTTCACCATCAAGCGCGGCGTGGCGACAGGCAGCAACGACTTCTTCATCCTCAGCCGGAGTAGAATCGAAGAAGGTGGCCTGCCGATTGAGTGCTTCAAGCCTATCCTGCCCAGCCCCAGGCATCTCCCGCAGGGCGAGGTGGCCGCGGACGCACAGCAGAATCCGCTGGTGGAGCCCCAGTTGTTCCTGCTGGAGTGCCGTCTGCCGGAGGGGGATATCCGAGAGCGCTATCCTGCGCTTTGGCAATACCTGCAAAGCGGGAAGCCGGAAGTGGCTCAGCGGTATCTGTGCAGACATCGCAACCCTTGGTACGCACAAGAGCACCGTCCTCCTGCGCCGTTCATCTGCACGTACATAGGCCGACGTAACGGAGCCAACGGACGCCCTTTCAGGTTTATCCTGAACCACTCTCGGGCTACCGCGGCAAATGTGTACCTATTGCTCTACCCAAAACCACTGCTCGCGCGCGAACTGGCCGCAGATGCCGGCTTAGCTCACAGGATTTGGGAAAGACTCAACCGGATCGGCCCTGAGGCGCTCGTGGCAGAAGGCAGGGTCTATGGTGGGGGGCTGCACAAACTCGAACCGAGCGAACTGGGGAGTACCCCCGCGGATTCACTGCTGGCGCTTCTCCCCCAACTGAGAGTATCCCTCGTTCACCAAACGGGCCTCTTTCGGGCAGGGGAGGAGCGAAGATGAGGAAGGCGGCCACAGATCAAGTCGGGCTCTTGGGAGTGCGCCGCGCTTGAGACCGCAATCCCCACAACCGCCGGGCTGTGGGACACAAGATCGTGATGTGAATGGTGCCAACGCACGGTATTGCAGAGGAGTTGAACCATGCAAACGCGCAAGACGACGTTCGCGGTGTTCTTCGGCAACCGGGGCTTCTTCCCGGCGTCCCTCCAGGAGAGCGCCCGCAGGGAGATGGCGGAGGTCCTGGAGGGCCTCGGACACGAGGTGCTGTCGCTCGACGCGGACGTGACGCGTTACGGGGCCGTCGAGACGCCCGCCGAGGGCGAGCTTTACGCAAGGTTCCTCCAGGAGAACCGCGGCGAGTACGGCGGGGTGATCCTGTGCCTGCCGAACTTCGGCGATGAGACGGGGGCCGTGGCCGCGCTCAAGGACGCCGGCGTGCCCATCCTCATCCAGGCCTACCCGGACGAGCTGGACAAGATGGCCCCCGAGCTGCGCCGGGACGCCTTCTGCGGCAAGTTCTCCATCATGGACGTCTTCTACCAGTACGACCTCCAGTTCACGGCGCTTCAGCCCCACACCGTGCATCCCCGCAGCGCAGCCTTCGCCGAGAACGTGGATTACTTCGACCGCCTCTGCCGCGTCGTCGGCGGCATGAAGGACATGGTGGTCGGGGCGATAGGCGCGCGCACGACGGCCTTCAAGACCGTCCGCATCGACGAGCTGGCGTTGCAGCGCCACGGGATCACGATGGAAACGCTCGACCTCTCGGGCATCTTCGCGCGGGTCCGGGCGTTGGACGGGGGCGACGAAAGGCTCAAGGCCAAGCTCGCGACGCTCCGCAACTATGTTTCCTGGGAGGGTGTGCCGGGCGAGGCGATCGACACGCTGGGCCGGCTCGGCGTGGTGCTGGACGCGGTGGTGGAGGAGTACGCCCTGGACGCCGTGGCGATACGCTGCTGGCTGGAGATGCAGGAGCAACTGGGCATCTCGCCCTGCGTGCTCATCAGTGAGATGAACAACCGGGGCGTCGTGACCGCCTGCGAGGTTGACGTGGGCAACGCCGTCGCCATGTACGGCCTGCACCTGGCGTCGGGCCAGGTGAGCACGTGCCTGGACTGGAACAACAATTACGGGGACGAGCCCGACAAGTGCATCCTGTTCCACTGCGGCCCCGTCCCGCAGCGCCTGATGACCGCGAAGGGCCGCGTGGTGGACCACGCCATCCTGGCCAACGCGGTGGGCGAGGGGCGCTCCTGGGGCTGCAACGTGGGGCGCATCAAGCCCGGCCCGTTCACTTACGGCAGCCTGATGACCGAGGACGGGTTGCTGAAGTTCTACCTGGGCGAGGGGCGCTTCACCGGCGATCCCATCCCGGACGACTTCTTCGGCTGCGGCGGTGTTGCGGAGATCGAGGGACTCCAGGACGCCCTCCAGACCATCGGCTACGGCGGATACAGGCATCACACCAGCGTGACGCCCGGCCGCGTGCTGGCGCCGGTCTGCGAGGCGTTCGAGAACTACCTCGGCTACGAGGTGACGCTCCTCTGACCGGGGCGCGTCGGGCTATCCAGGGGAGGACGGGGGCGTGAGACGCAACAGGTGGATCATACTGGCCGCAGTCGTGCTGTTGACCTGCTCGGCGCTGCTGTACACGGCCCATTACCTGATCTTTCACCAGGCCCACCACATCTTCATATACCTTCTCGGGGACGCGGCGTTTGTGCCGCTGGAAGTGCTGCTGGTGGTCATCATTATCGAGCGCGTGCTGGCAGCGCGGGAGAAGCGGGCGATTCTGGGGAAGATGAACATGCTGATCGGCATGTTCTTCAGCGAACTGGGCACGGAGCTGCTGGGGATGCTGACGGAGGCCGTCCAGGAGAGGCAGGGCGTCTTTGCCGCGCTCGGCGTCGGGCGGGATTGGGGCGCCGGTGACTTTCGCCGCGCCCTCGCCTTCGCCCGGTCGGGAGAGTGCAAGATAGACGTGACGCGGCTTGAACTCGGGGCGCTGCGTGACCTGCTGACGGACCATCGCTCCATTCTCACGCGGCTCCTGGGCAACCCGAACCTGATAGAGCACGAGCAGTTCACGAACCTGCTCTGGGCCGTGTCCCACCTGATGGAGGAACTGGTGGCCCGGGCAAGCCTGGACGATCTGCCCGAGACGGACCGGGAGCACCTGGCGGGGGACGTGGCGCGCGTTTACGGGCGCCTGACGGCCGAGTGGGTGAGTTACTCTCGCCACCTCCAGTCGGCGTACCCGTACATATTCTCCGTGCTGACCAGGACCCATCCGCTCCAGGAGAACCCGGACCCGACGGTGCGTTGAGGGGCGTTATCTGACGGGACGGCCCGGCGCGCTGCACTACATTGGCGGCGAGCGGGCACATGGGAGGCGATCCATGAGAACAGGCGGCGCGTGCGTGCATCGGCTGTTGGCTGCGGTCATCGCCTGCGTGCTGGCGGCCGGGGCCGCCATCGGGGCCCTCGAGCAGCCCGCCGACCAGGCAGCCCTGACGGACCCCGCCCTCCGGCAGATAGCCGAGCAGAACCGCCAGCTTACGCTGCTTCGGACCGCCACGCTCGCACCGCAGATGGAGACCGCCTCCAGCCAGTTGCAAGAGACCCGGGAGCGCCGGGCTGCGCTGGAGGACGACCTGGAGAACGTGCAGGACAAGGTCGAGAAGGTCGGCCTGAGCAAGGCGCTGGGCTTGCTCCTGAGAAAGAAGCGCGCCGAGCTGCCCGACCTCGCCGAGCACCGCCGGCGCCTCCAGGCCCTCCAATCGGAGATAGCCGACGCGCAGGCCGGGATCCTGGAGTATGACGAATCCCGCGCCAAGGCGGCCCACGTCGAGGAGCGGCTGCGCGAGTTCATGGCGGGTCTGGAGGGGGGGCAGGAGCCGGCCGAGTGGGAGCAGATCGAGTCCGTCGCCAGGGACCTGCTCACCACCCGTAGCGACCTGCTGAAGGGGCTCTACCTGGACTACGACTCCCATTTCACCACCCTGGTTGACCTCTCGACCGCCGAAAGGGAATTGATCAAGAAGGCCAGGGACTACGCCGGCTTCGTGGACGGCAGCATCCTCTGGTTCCGCAGCAGCGCCCCCCTGGGTCCCTCCGACCTCGGCCCGGCCTGGCAGGCGGTCTCCTCCCGGGTCAGCCCCACGGAGTGGGCGGGCGTGCTGAGGGAAGTGGCGGCGGACGCACGGCGCCGTCCGCTGCTGCACCTGCTGACGTGGGCGGCCTTCGCCTGCCTGCTGGCCTTCCGGCGCAGGCTCCGGGAGATCCTGCGGAAGGCGGGCGAGCGCGTCTCCCGCGCGCAGACGGACAGGATGTCCCACACCCTCAGGGGTCTTGGGGCCACGGTATTGCTCGCCGCGCCTGTGCCCCTGCTTCTGGGCTTCGAGGGGCTGGCCCTGGCGTCGCGCGTCCAGGCGCCGGCCTTCGCCAGGGCAGTGGGTTCGGGGCTTGAGGCCGCGGCCCTGGCGCTCTTGACTCTCGGCCTGCTGCGCGCCGCGGCCGCCGAGGGAGGGCTGGCCGACGCCCACTTCCGGGCCCGCGCGAGGGCGCTGAAGGTCCTGCGCCGGAGCCTGCGGTGGGCGACGCCGCTCCTGGCGGTCGCCGCGTTCATCGTCTGCGCGCTGGAGGCGCAGGACGTCGAGGCCGATAAGGGCTCGCTCGGGCGGCTGGCGTTCATAGCCGGCATGGCGGCCTCCGCGGCCCTCTTCCAGCGCGTCTTCCGCCGCCGCGGCGGCCTGCTCCAGGAGGTGTTGGAGCGCAGGGCGGGCGGCTGGCTCGACCGGCTCCGCTGGGCCTGGTACTCGGCGATGGTCGCGACGCCCCTCGCGCTGGCGGTTCTCGCCGCTGCGGGCTACTACTACACGGCCCTGGTGCTGACCTGGCGGTTGCTGGCGACGTTCTGGTTGTGCATAGCCCTGTTGCTCGCCTACGGTCTGATGCTCCGCTGGCTGTTCGTCGCCCGGCGCAAGATGGCGATGGAGGAGGCCCGCAAGCGCCGGGTCGCACAGGAAGAGACTGAAGGCGAATCCGCCGCGCCCGGGTCGGAGCAGCCCGCCCCGGACGAGCCGGAGATGACAATACACTCCATCAGCGAGCAGTCGCGGGAGCTGCTCCACGGCCTCTTCGTCTTCGCCGTTATCCTGATGCTCTGGTTCGTCTGGAGCGACCTGGTGCCGGCGGTCAAAGGCGTGACGCTCGGCACGATCTCTCTGGCCGAACTCGGCCTGGCCGTCATCACGCTGGTGGTCACGCTCATCGCGGCGAAGGACATCCCGGGCCTGCTGGAGATGGTCGTCCTCCAGCGCCTGCCGATTGAGTCGGGCGTGCGCTTTGCCATCACGCGCATATCGCGTTACGCCATCACGGTCGTCGGCATCGTGCTGGCCTTCCGCTTTGTGGGCGTCGTGTGGGATGACGTGCAGTGGCTGGCGGCCGCCGTCACGGTGGGCCTGGGCTTCGGACTGCAGGAGATATTCGCGAACTTCGTCTCCGGCCTGATCATCCTGTTCGAGCGCCCGATGCGCGTCGGCGACACGGTCACGGTGGGTGACATAACCGGCACGGTCACCCGAATCCGCATCCGGGCGACGACCATCACCGACTGGGACCGCAAGGAACTCGTCGTGCCGAACAAGACTTTCATTACGAGCACGGTCCTGAACTTGACG
>CAZQEQ010000083.1:0-16011 GCA_964592385.1 uncultured candidatus Brocadiaceae bacterium
TCGTCCCCTCCCCCTGGCGTCGGAGAACACGCTATGAAACTGGGGACGAGCCAGGTGCGGGAATCCTTGACGGTTGCGCGGGTGCCATGTAAACTGCCTTCCACCGGCCCCCCGGTCCCTCCATCAATCAGAGGACGAAGCGCGCCACATGACAGGCCCGATAGGTTTCGACAACGGCAAGTACATCGAGGAGCAGAAGTCGGCCATCCTGGAACGGGTCGAACGGTTCCCGGACAAGCTGTACCTGGAGTTCGGCGGCAAGCTCGTCTTCGACTACCACGCGGCCAGGGTCCTGCCCGGGTTCGACCCCTCGGCGAAGATGGCCCTCCTGCGGGAGTTGAAGGACGACGCCGAGATCATCATGTGCATCCACGCGGGGGACATCGAGCGCAAGAAGCTGCGGGCGGACTTCGGGGTGACGTACGACGTGGACGCGTTGCGCCTGATTGACGACTTCCACGGCGCCGGGCTGGACGTGGCGGGGGTGGTGATAACGCGTTTTGAGGGCCAACCGGCCGCAGGGGTGTTCAAGAACCGGTTGGAGCGGCGGGACATCCGCGTCTTCACGCACCAGGTCACGCGTGACTACCCGATGGACATCGACCGGGTCGTGAGCCAGGAAGGCTACGGTGCGAACGAGTACATCCAGACGACCCGGCCGCTGGTGATCGTGACCGGCCCGGGACCGGGCAGCGGCAAGCTGGGCACGTGCCTCTCCGAGATGTACCATGACCACCAGGCCGGCAGGGAATCGGGCTTTGCGAAGTTCGAGACCTTCCCCATCTGGAACTTGCCGCTCAAGCACCCGGTCAACGTGGCCTACGAGGCCGCCACGGCCGACCTGAGGGACGTCAACCTCATCGACCCTTTCCACCTGGAAGCGTACGGTGAGACGGCCGTCAACTACAACCGGGACGTGGCGGCATTCCCGCTCCTGCAGCGGATTCTGGAGAGGATTACCGGCGCCGAATCCCCTTACCGGTCACCCACGGACATGGGGGTGAACCGCGCGGGCTTTGCCATTTGCGATGACGCCATCGTGCAGGAGGCTGCCAGGCAGGAGATAGTCCGCAGATGTTTCCGCTACCGATGCGAATACGCGATGGGCCTGGCCGACAGGGAGACCGTGGAGCGCGCCTCTCTGCTGATGGACGAACTGGAGATCGAGCCGACGTGTCGCAGGGTCGTGGAGCCGGCGAAAGAGGCCGCCGCCGAGGGACAGCGTAAGGGCAAAGGTCACAAGGGCATCTTCTGCGGCGCGGCGCTGGAACTGCCGGACGGCGCCATCGTCACGGGCAAAAACTCCCCCCTGATGCACGCCTCGTCGGCCCTCGTGCTGAACGCCATAAAAGGGCTCGCAGGCATCCCTGACGATATTCATCTGCTCTCCCCCAACGTGATCGAGTCGGTGGGCGACCTGAAGCGGACCATTCTCAGCTCCAAGAGCGCAAGCCTCGACTTGGAAGAAGCGCTCATCGCCCTGAGCATCAGCGCCACGACCAACCCCGTCGCACAACGCGCCATGGAAGAACTCAAGCAGCTGCAAGGCTGCGAGGCCCACCTGACTCACATGCCGACCCCGGGCGATGAGGCGGGCCTGAAAAGCCTGGGGATCAACCTGACCAGCGAACCGAACTTCTCCAGCAAGAGCCTGTTCCAGGTGTAGACGTGCGAGCCGTCCCGATATCGCCGCCCTCGACGGCCCGGGAGCGGGGAGGAGCGAACATGAAGCCGCAGCGCCTGGAAGGGCTCATCGCGGCGCCGCCGACGCCGATGCACGCCGACGGCAGCGTGAGCCCCGGCATGATCGAGGGGCAGTGCCGCGCGCTGGCGGAGGCGGGGGTGCGCGGAGCATTCGTCTGCGGCACGACCGGCGAGGGCCTGTCGCTGACGGTGCCGGAGCGCATGCAGGTCGCCGAGGCGTGGGTGACGGCCGCGGGAGAGGACCTGGCCGTCATCGTCCACGCGGGGCACCTGAGTCTGGCCGAGGGGCGCGCGCTGGCGGCCCACGCGCAGCGGATCGGCGCGGACGCCGTCGCCGCCATGGGACCGTGTTTCTTCAAGCCCGACACGGTCGGGGACCTGGTGGAGTTCTGCGCCGAGCTGGCTTCGGCCGCGCCGGAGCTGCCCTTCTACTACTACCACATACCGGCCGTGTCGGGCGTGCTCTTCCCGATGATCGAGTTTCTCCAGTGCGCATCCGGGCGCATCCCGACGCTGGCGGGGATGAAGTACACGCACGAGGACCTGATGGATTTTGGCCGTTGCCTCCGGTTCCAGGGGGGCAGGCACAACATGCTCTTCGGGCGGGATGAGATCCTGCTCTGCGCGCTGGCGCTGGGGGCGCGCGGCGCGGTCGGCACGACGTACAACTTCGCGGCCCCACTCTACCTGCGCATCATGCGCGCGTTCGAGGCCGGGGACATGGCGACTGCCCGGGAGGATCAGGCTCGGGCCATGGAAATGGTCGCCGTGCTGCGCACGTTCGGCGTGACCATCGCGGCCAAGGAAGCGATGAAGCTGACAGGCCTGGACTGCGGCCCCGTCCGGCCGCCACTGCGCGACCTGACCGGGGCCGAGTCCGCCCGGCTTCGAGACGAGCTCGACCGCGCGGGGTTCTTCGATTACGCGTCGCACGCTGCGCGGGCGTGAGGCCGATGGACGGACTGGCCGCACAGCGCGGGGCTTTTGCGATTAACACAATCATTTTCCTTGCGCCGTGGCCAGTGAAGGGTTATCATTGGCGCCGGTTTCCGAAACCGTCCTGCGACACCCCTTGTGAGGAGGGAAGAGGGCATGGCGAAGTCGCTGACGAAGGCCCAGATTGTGGAGCGCATGGCTAAGGCGACGGGCCTGACCAAGAAGGCAGCCGGGCAGTTTATGGATGAGTTCGCCGCGCTGGCCTGCATGCAGGCGAAGAACGGATTCACCATCCCCGGCATCGGCAAGGTGAGCGTGGCCCGCCGCAAGGCTCGCAAGGGCCGCAACCCCCAGACTGGTGCGACCATTCGCATCCCCGCGCGCCGCGTGCTGAAGTTCAGCTTCAGCAAGGCAGCTAAAGACGCCGCCTTCGGGCCACCGGCGAAGAAGGCCGCAAAGAAGGCCCCCAAGAAGGCCGCCAAGAAGAAAAAGAAGAAGTAAGTTCGGCGCGTAACTGCAGGTTTGTCGGACGTCAGTCAACAGGGCGGCCAGGGTGTTTCCACCACGGGCCGCCTGAACGATGCTTCGGTGGCGCAGCAACCGTGGCGTGAGGCCGGTTGCTGCGCTTTTTTGTGATCAGGCCGGGGGCTGCAGCAGCCTGCTGAAAAACTGGATCTGGTCGCGTTGGGAGCGCCGCGGGGTCGGATGCAAGGCGCGGCGACGCAGGCGATGCTCGACGTATCGTCGAGGAGACGCAACGTGGCAGACGGCCCCGCGCCGCCCCAACCCCTTGGGCCGCCGCCATTCGCGTCGCATCTCCGTGTTGCTCGGCCTCGACGTGCCGCAGCGGGCACGCCAGCGGCCTCGCGCCTTGACCTGCTCGCACCTGGCGGCGGCGCGGCCGAGCCCAGTTTTTCAACAGGCTGCTACCGCGACGGCCCCGAACTGGGCCCGGCCCCCCTCGCACACGAGTGCGACTGCGCCCGAAGTCAGCGCGGCATCCTCGGCCGCGAGTTCGGTCGCGCCGTTGATGGTCCCCGTGAGCATTCCGTCCAGTGCGCTCAGCGATAGGGTGTGCGTTTCGTCCAACTGCCAATCCAATTCGACGGAGGCGAGCACCGTCTCTTCCCCCCCGAGGAACCTGACCAGTTCGGCCCTGCCGCCGCGGCGCAGCAGCAGCGCGTAGTAGCGGCGCAATCCCTGGACGTGCACGGCCAGGCCCACCGCGTCGGCCATGTGGGCGTTCACCTCGACGGTAGCCTGGTAGCCGGCCCACTCGCGCGTGCCCTGTATGAGGAGCCCGCGTCCCCGGTTCTGGACCAGGCGATAGACCTCCGGAGCCGAGCCGCAGCCGGCCCGGTCCACGGCGTCCACCCAGGCCCGCTGCCAGGCGACCCCGTCGCCGTCCGGCGGCGCGAGCAGCACCTCGGGTGCGCCGGACCAATCCAGCCAGTCCAGGTAGAGCGTTCCGTCCGCCCGCGCGGCGGACGCCACTTCGACGCCGACCTCTGCGACGGGGCGCCCCTGCGGCGCCTGCGCCCGCCACTGGAAGACGTGTGCCGCGCCGGGCGCCAGTTCGACCGTCTCGCCCCTGAGCATTGCCAGGCGATCCTCGGCGCCGTAGAAGCGCACGTACAGGGAGCACTCGACCGGGCCGCTGGCGTCGTCCGCCAGGCGCACTCGCGCGCGCACCGTCTGCCCGGGGCAGAGCGCCGGGCTGGCCATCAGACCGTATCCCCCGTGTGTCTGCAACCTGTCGGGCGACAGGAAAGTGGCGGTCGCCACCCTCGCGGACCGCCCCGGCGCGACACCGCGGTAGTGTACCGCCAGGCTCCGTTCGCCCTGTTCGCTATGTCCGGCCACGTTCTCCACGGCGGCGACGCCGCGGCACTCGGGGCTGTCCTCGGGGACGAATCCCTGCACGCTGCCGGGCCGCTCGAAGTGGCAGCGGGCCCGGTCCTTGGGCGGTTCGGCGGGCTCGCCGGCCAGCGCACGGCCGATGCGCACGACTTCGTCCGCTTCCCGCACGGCGTCGGTGACGACGCGGCCGCCGTCCGCCGAGGGCAGGTAGAGCCGGTCCGCGACCGGTCCTCGCCAGTCCGGCCCGGCGTTGATGCCCTCCAGGCCGAGCTTCACCCCCATGATGCAGCCGATGTTGCCCACGTTGCAGTCGGTGTCCCAGCCGGCGGTGGTGCCGATCATCAGGGCGCGCTGGAAGTCATCCCCGGCGTACGTCAGCGCCAGGATGATCACCGCGTGGTTGGGCACGATGTGGCAGCCGCCGCCGTACTTCGCGTAGCCGTACACGTCGTCCATTCGCTGGCGCGTCGCGAGCCAGTCGTCGTCTTTCTCCCGCCACTTGCGCACGTCGGCGACTACGCGGGCGATCGTGCAGTCGGCCGGGACCTGGGCGACGGCCGTGTCGAGCAGGCGGCTCGTGTCGCGTTCCACGAACGCCTGCGCCACCAGGGCGGCCACGACCTGCGCGCCGTGGATGGCCTCGCCGTCGTGGCTGACGCAGGCGGCGCGGCGGGCGAGGTCGGCGGCCTGCTCGGGGTCGCCGGGCGAGACCATGCCCCATCCGTCAGTGAATATCTGGGCGCCGATCTGCTCGGCCACGACGCGGCAGTTCGTCTCGGCGGAGCCGCTGGCGGGGGGCGCGACACCGGCCTTCAGCCGCAGGAAGGCGGTGTGCTCCGTGCTGGCGCCCATGCCGCCCCACCACAGGATGGTCCGCCGCTCGATGATGTAGTTGAGCCACGTCTCCCCGACCTGCCCGGGCGTCAGGTCGAGCGTGTTGCCGTGGTCAGGCAGCGCGCGCAGGAAGGTGAAGGTCCCCGAGATGTCGTCGTCCGGGACGACGAGCTGCTTGCCGAGCTGCTCGTGGCAGTAATAGTTGACAGGGCCCACGCGCTCCATGATGGCCTGGTGGCTCCACTGCTCGACCGGCCGTCCCACGTAAACGCCGATGATCTTGCCCAGCACGCCGGCGTAAACTCTGTCCTCGTAATCGGCGGGAATGCCCATGGTGTGCGGTCTCCTCGGGGTGAACGGGTGGAGGCGCTCCGCCCTCGCGGCGGACGCGGTGCGGCGACAGTCTCTATCCCAACGCCGCGGGGATGTCAAGTCGAAACGGGCGAACGCGGGCGGCCCCGTTCACTTGCGTTGCCGGCCGGGCGGCCTAGAATGATGTTGTGAACCTGTCAGAGAGGGAGGGGCGAACAGTGAGAAAGCACGTGTGGTTCGGGTTGCTTGCGTGTGCAGTCTGGGCGAGCGGGTGCGTCGGCCTCGCGGCCGAGGGCGACGTGACCGTGGTCCGCATCACGGACAGGGTGCTGGTGGAGGATTGCAGCCGCTTCGGCATCAACCTGGGCGGCGACGCGTATTACAGCGGCGCGGCGCTGAGGAAAAAGCGGGTGGAGAGGAACTTCGAGGGCACCTCCTACCGGCAGTGCCACTTCGGGCCGGTCTGGAAGGAGGACGGCGCCAGCACGTGGTTCGGCGTGCCGGACCACTGGCGCGACGTGTTCATCGGCGCGCAGTACGTCGTGCTATCCGGCCCGGACCGGTGGACGAGCGGCACGCTCAAGGACGTTACGACGGTCAAGTACAAGCACCAAGGCGAATGGGTCGACCAGGATTTCTTCCTCCTGGACCGCACCATCGAGCCTCCCGAGGCCAACGGCGGCATCATGGTCCAGAGCTTCCGGCTGGACGAGGGGCAGCTTGGCGCCCACCATGAGTACTGGCTTCACGAGGACGCGAAGATCCACATCGGCGACACGCCTCCCGGGTCGTTCGGCGTGGCCGCCTGCAATCTGGACGGACGGAAGGAGCGCTGCCACATCCGGTTCTCGACGCACTATCACCGGTTCGGCGAGCTGAACGGCACCTGGCGCGCGCGGTTTTGGGCGAAGGCGAAGTCCGGCACGCCCGAGCTGCGGGTCGGTATCAGCCCGGACGAGTGGGGGGAGTCCAAGACTTCGGCGATCTCGCCGGAATGGAAGCACTACGAGCTGACCCTCGTCGCGGACGGCGTGCCCGAGCCAAAGACGCCGCAGGAGAGCCACCACCTGATGTTCCACGTCTCCGCCCAGGGAGGTGAGGTGCTGATAGATGACGTGGAGATCTGGTTGGAGGGAGATTCCAATCCCACCGCCTTCCGCGACGACTGCGTGAACATGCTCAAGACTTACAACCCGGGCTGCATTCGCTACCTGCAGATGGGCGGCAACACTGTGCCGAACACGCTGATGCCCCGCCTGAAGGCGCATTCGTTCACCAGCCGCAAGGGCAGCAGGCCCGGCCCCTATGAGTCGCACAGCAAGCAGGCGTACGGGCTGCACGAGATGTACGAGCTTTGCGAATACCTCGGCTCCGAGCCGTGGTACTGCCTGCCCGGGACGCTGACGCGGGAGGAGATGAGGACCTTCATGGAATACCTGGGCGGCCCGGCCAACAGTACCGCCGGCGGGAAGCTCCGCGCCGACCTGGGGCATCGCGCGCCGTGGACGGAGACTTTCCATCGCATCCACGTCGAGTTCGGCAACGAGGCGTGGAACAACGCCAGCCCCTACCAGGTGGGCGGCTACAACGGCGACAACTACTGGGAGGACCTTATCGCCACGGGCAAGTCCTCGCCCCACTACAAGCCGAACGTCGTGTTCCACGCGGCCGGCCAGGCCGCGTCTTCCTCGCGCAACCAGAGCATCATGGCCGACGTCCCCAACGCCGACCGGTTCGGCGTCGCGCCCTACATCATCCACACGTTGAACAAGGAAGACATGGAGCTGCTGGACACGGACGACAAGTTCTTCCGCTGGGCGTTCGCGTGGCCTATCCGGCGCTCCCGGTCCGAGGACGGGTCGATGTACCGGAACTACCAGCTCGCCAAAGCGGCCGGCATAGAGCTGTCCATCTACGAGGTCAACCATCACACGACCGGCGGCAGCGCCCCGCCTGAGCCGCGCAACCGGCTGGTGACCTCAATAGGCGGTGGGCTGAACGTGGCGAACAACATGCTGCTGATGCTCAAGGAGCACCACCTGCGGACGCAGGCGCTCTTCTCGCTTGTGCAGCGCGGCTACGACGCCAGCGGCGTCGGCGTGGTCCGGCTCTGGGGCACCGCGCTCAACATGCGCAAAGGCCACGAGCGTTACCGGCCGACCTTTCTTGCCTGCGCGCTGGCCAACAGGGTCATGGGCGGAGACCTGGTCGAGACCGTGCACGGCGGCACCGACCCCACCTTCTCGGCGACGGGCGCATTCAGCAGCCGTCGCGGCGTGGAGACCATCGAGGGCATACCAACCATCTGGAGCTATGCCTTCGCGGAGGGCAGTCGCCGCGGCTTGATCCTCGTCAACCTGGACACGTCGCGGACGAGGCCGGTTGCGGTCGAGTTCGAGGGCCGGGCGGCGGGCGGCCGGGCGCAGGCCTGGCTGCTCTCGGCGGACAGCATCGCCGCCAACAACGAGTTCGAGCAGCCCGAGGCGCAGGTGAAGGTGCGCGAATCGGCGGTCCCCGAGTTCGCCTCCGGCAGCCGGCTCGCACTGCCGCCGTTTTCGATGGCGGCCCTGGCCTGGCAGGTGGAGTGAGGCTGCGCGTAGCTGAGGGCGCGCCTTGACAGGGCGCGTTAGGTCGGATAGGAGGCACACATTGGCGCCCGATATCGGGTAGGAGGTGGAGAGATGCCGGATTTCGTCAATCCGTTCAGTGGAGTGGTGCCGGACCGGAAGCTGAGTGACTCCGAACTCATCCGCGCCATCCGGCTCAACATCGCCGCCGAGCACGAGGCGGTCCACGTTTACGAGGCACATGCAGACGCCACCGACAACAGGCTCGCAAAGGAAGTGCTGCACGACATCGCGAACGAGGAGCGGCAGCACATCGGCGAGTTCCAGCGCCTGCTGAGCATACTCGCCCCTGACGAGGACAGGTTCGTGGCCGACGGCGTCGCCGAGGTGGACGAGATGGTCGAGGAGTTGGAGAAGGGCGGCGACGGGTCGTAACAGCGCCTCCCGTGTCCGTCGTCTGGCAGGGATGCCGGGCATCCCGACGCGGCGATGCGCAGTGGCGGCGCCGAGCAGGAGGAACGCTATGAACCGATGGGCGGTGCTCTTGCTCGCTCTGGCCCTGGCGCTTCCCCTGATGCCCGCCCGCGGGGAGGAGGGAGAGGAACCTCTGGCGGCCGCACGGGCCTTCGTTCAGCAACTGGCCGAAGGCAAGTTCGCCGAGGCGACGGAGGGCTTCGACGCCACCATGAAGTCGGTCATGCCCGCGGCTGCCCTCGAGGGTGCGTGGAAAGGCGTGACGGCGAAGGTCGGCGCGTTCCAGGCACAGGAGGCCGTGCGGGAGCAGAAGCTCGGGGAGTACCGGATCGTGTTTGTGACCTGCCGGTTCGAGCGGACGGTCCTCGACACCAAGGTGGTCTTCAACCCGCAGGGGGAGATAGGCGGGCTCTGGTTCGTCCCGTCGCAGCCGGCCGTCGAGTACCAACCGCCCGACTATGCCAGGCCGGACTCGTTCGAGGAACGGCAGGTCCAGGTCGGCCCCGCCGAATCGCCCCTACCCGGGGCCCTGACCGTGCCGAAGGCCGGGGCCCCGGAAGGCGGGTTCCCCGCCGTCGTGCTCGTTCACGGAAGCGGCCCCAACGATCGCGACGAGACCATCGGGCCGAACAAGCCCTTCAAGGACCTTGCCTGGGGGCTGGCATCCGCCGGGGTGGCCGTGCTCCGCTACGACAAGCGCACGATGGTGCACCCCGATGAGTTCGGGCCGGCCGAGGGCGGCTTCACCGTCAAGGAGGAGACCGTTGACGACGCCCTGGCGGCCGCGGCGCTGCTGCGGGCGATGGACGGGATCGATCCGGGGAAGGTGTTTGTGCTCGGGCACAGCCTTGGCGGGATGCTCATCCCGCGGATCGCGGAGGGCGGGCCGGACATCGCCGGCTTCATCGTGCTGGCCGGCACGGCCAGGCCGCTCGAAGACGTGGTCCTGGAGCAGGTGGCCTACGTCTCGGCCCTGTCGGGCGAACTGACCGAGCGTGAGAAGGAAGATCTGGAGAGCATCCGGCAGCAGGTGGAGAAGGTAAGGGCGCTCGGACCGGCCGACGCCGGGTCGCCCGAGAGGCTTCTCGGGGCGCCGCCGGCTTACTGGCTGGACCTGCGCGGGTATGATCCCGCCGAAGCGGCGAAGGGGATCGACCGCCCCATCCTCATCCTCCAGGGCCGGCGGGACTACCAGGTGACAATGGCCGATTTCAGGCGCTGGCGGGACGCGCTGGCCGGGCGGGCGAACGTGGACCTGAAGGTATATCCCGCCCTCAACCACCTGTTCATCGCGGGCGAGGGGAAGAGCATGCCCGCCGAGTACGAGCGGGCCGGCCACGTCGCCCGGCAGGTCGTCGACGACCTCGCCGGGTGGATCAAGACGCGGTGAAGGAGCCGGACATGCAGCGCGCATTCTGCCCGAAGTGCGGGGCCCTGACTAACATGGAAGTGACCACCTCGCGCCGTAAGGTCACGGAACCCGACGGCACCGTGCGGGAAGTCGTCACCAGGACGTACCACTGCGAGACGTGCCATTCGTTCGTGCGGAGCGATGAGGAGACGGGCGTCGAGGCCGCCGGGTGAGCCGCCCTGTGTTCGGCCCGTCCGCCTTTGCATTCATCTCAGGTTTGTCGCCTCTTCTGTCAATCTGGAGGAAGTCCGGCATGTTGCGTCATACCCTTCGCCCGCGAGCGGGCATTCGTGTCCTGACCGTAATGTGTTTCTTCCTGGGGCTCCTCGTCCTGCAGGGCGGCTGCGCGCCGGCTGCGCAGGCCGTGTCCGGGCCGGTGGTGGGAGCCGCGCCGGTTTACGCCTGGGTGGAGGGCGAGGAGCCGGCGTCGGCCAACTTCGAGGGCTACTGGACCTCGGCGGACCGCCCGCACCTGGTTTCCGGCGGGGCATGGCTGGCCGCGCGCGTTGAGAAGAACGACATCGCGGAGGAGGTCCCGCAGGAGGGCTTGCTCCTGACCTATGACCTCCAGGTCCCCGAGGATGGCGAATACCACGCCTGGGCGCGGGTGGGGTTCGAGTGGAGCCGCTCGCCCCTCCAGTGGCGGCTCGGGGCAAGCGAGTGGCGCGACGCCCCGGCCGACCAGGCCACGTTCAACGTGATGCAGATGAAGGATTGGAACGACCTGGGGTGGCAGGACCTGGGAAGCACGCAGCTCAAGAAGGGCCGCGATACGTTGTCGATTCGCTGCAAGGGGCCGCGGGAGGACAGGGAGTACATCTGGTTCGGACTGGATTGCTTCGCGTTCGTGATGGGGCCGTGGGTGCCGGACGGCCGGCTGAAGCCCGGCGAGACCTACAACGCTGAGCAGGACCTGAAGGCGGCCGAGCAGGTTTACCGGTTCCCAGAGGCCGCGGCCGACGCGCAGCGGACCGGCCTGAAGCTGAACGGCCTCTGGCAGATCGCCCGATACGACCAGGAGGACATGGACATCGGCGCCTGGGAACCGGTGCGGGAGCTGCCGTCGCATCCCCTTCATTGGCTGGGCGTCGAGGTGCCGCACTCGTGCTGGGGCACCGACGAGATGGTCTTCGCGCACAGGGTCATCTACCGCACGCGCGTCAACGTGCCGGCCTCGCACGAGGGACGCGGCTTCAAGCTGCACTTCAGCGGCACCAACTGGATAGCCAGCGTCTTCATCAACGGCGATCTTGCCGGCACGCATGAGGGGGTCTGGATCCCGTGGGACCTGGACGTGAGCGACCACGTCCGGCCCGGACAGGCGAACGAGATCGCCGTCGTCATCAAGGGTCCTTATTACGCGATGGACGTCCAGAATGATCCGCGCCTGAAGGATCATCCCGACCTGGAGCGGGGCCGCAACCGTCCGCGCGCCCAACTGGACTGGGTCTTCTGGGTGGCCCCCATCCGGCCCAGCACGAAGGGCGACGGCAACGGCGAGGACTACGGCATAGTCAACCCCGTGACGCTTGTGTCGCTTGGAGACGCTTACACCGAGGACATCTTCGTCAAGCCCGGCCTCGACAGGAACCGCGAGAAGAGGCTGCTCGGTCTGGAGGTGACCGTCCACAACGCCGCCCAGCGCATGCGCACTTTCCAGGTGCAGTGCCAGGCCGTTCACGACCCGACCGGCGAGGTGGAGAAGGAGTTCACGCCGATGGAACTGACGGTCCCGGCGACCGAGTCGAGGACGGTCAGGATGACGGAGGAATGGCCGGACCCGAAGCTCTGGTGGCCGGAGCCGAACCCGGACCTCTACCGCCTCCGGACCACCATCCTTGAGGACGGGCGGCCGCTGGACGTGCAGGAGGAGCTTTTCGGCTACCGCTGGGTCACCGTCAAGGACGGCGGCATCTACATCAACGGCGTGCGGCGGAACTTCTGGAACTGGGTCAACGTGGCCGGCCGCCCCCCCACCGGGGAAGAATGGCTGGACCAGTTCCGCAAGGAGAACAACCGCTTCACCCGCTTCAGCATGAACCGCAAGACCAGCACGTTCATGCCGTCGCGCGAGGAGCGGCTGGAGTTCTACGACCGCAACGGCATCGCGGGCCGGCTCTGCTCGATGATTGACGGAATGAACATCAGCCGGTCGCTGGGCGACCGCGTGCAGCATCCCGTGACCGGCGAGGGCCTGCTCATACCGAACTGGCCCGTCTGGGAGGGATTTCAGCGCCACCTGGAGCAGCTCGCGAAGGCGTACCGGAACCACCCGTCCGTCATCTTCTACCAGACCGAGAACGAGCTGGTTTACATCACCGGCATGAACGTTTACGGCGCCTACCTCGACCAGCTCGAGGACCTGATGGGGCACTGCATTGAGGCGGCGCGCTCGCTCGACCCGACGCGGCCCTACAGCGTTGGCGGCGCTGGGGACCTGGACTGCCAGTGCGAGATCAACTGCCCCCACTATCCCCTGGGCCCCTACGACTGGTACCCCGAGAACGCCTACACCATCGAGAAGATCAAGGAAAGGATCGAGATGTATCCGGCGTGGGGTAACGGCAAACCCTGGTACGTGGGTGAGAGCGCTTACGCCAATGACCTGGAGCGGGCCTCCTACCTGATAGGCGACCCGGCGTTCCGCAGCGCGCACGACGCCGCCCGCGGCAAGGCGGCCTTCCTGCGCATGCTCTACGGCGGCTACCGCTGGGCCGGCGTTGCGGGTTACGCGCCCTGGTGCAACCTGTACGGCCACGAGGACGCGGACAAGGTCTTCAGCGACCTTTACGTTGTCCCACGCAAGCAGACGTGCCGCCTGTTCGCCGGGCGGGAGAACGAACTCCTGCTCAAGCTCATCAACGACACCCTCCACACCGACCGCGTGAAGTTCGAGTGGGACTACCGGGTCGGCGAGGAGGTGATCGCCAGAGGCGGCGACAATCTCGCCTGCAAGCAGGGCTTCGGGCGCGAGGTGGCGGTCACCATCAAGGCCCCCGAGACGGGCGCGCGCCTGGAGGGCAAGCTGACGCTGCGGTTGTCGCTGGCCGATTCTGACGAGGCGCCGCCCTACGTGGACGTGCGGGACGTGCCCGTGCTGCCGCCCGTCGCCGCGGTGGACGTGGCGGGGCCGGTCTTTGTGCTGGACCGCTCGGGGCAGACGGCCGGGTTCCTGACCGAGGCCGGCGTGCAGTTCACCAGGGCGGAGGCGCTGTCCGACGTGGAAGGCAAGACGGGCCTGCTGGTGGTCGGTCACGACACCCTGACGCCCGCCGAGGCGTTCGGCCGGGGCATACTCGCCTTCGCCGGCCAGGGTGGGCGCGTCATCGTGCTGGAGCAGGAAAACGTCGTCTGCGGCGCCAACCTTCCGGTGCCGCTGAACGCCACCGTGCACTACGGCGGCTACGCCCACCCGCAGGCGCTGGGGACGGCCCTCTTCAAGGACCTGGGCAAGGACGACCTGATAGACTGGGCGGGCGACCACCCGAGTTACAAGAACGCCTACGAGAAGCCCACGCGGGGCGGGCGCAGCCTGGCCGAGTGCGGGATGCTGCTGCCGCACACGCCGCTGGTGGAGATGCCGGCCGGCACGGGCGTGATCGTCCTGTGCCAGTTCCGCGTCGGCGCCAAGCTGGGGGTTGACCCGGCCGCCGGCGTCCTGCTGCGCAACATGATGGAACACTACGGCGACTACAGGCCGCCGACGGGCGTGGCGGCGGTCTATGCGCCCGACGACAGCATGCTCGCGGAGAGGGTCGCGGCCAGCGGCTCGCTCACCCAGACGGTGGACTCCGTGGCGGCGGCGCTGGACGCCGGGCGCTTCCGGGCGGCCGTCATCCACGCCACCGAGGCGAACCTGAAGGCGCTCAACGTGGCCGCCGACAGGGCGAAGGCGTTCCAGGAGGCCGGCGGCTGGCTACTGCTCTGCGGCCTAGCGCCGGACGGCATCGAGGAGTACAACCGGTTCCTCGGCAGGGACCACCTGATCCGCCCCTTCCGCATGGAGCGGGTCACGCTGGAGGCCCCCGGCTTCCCCCTGGCGGCCACGCTGGGCAACCGCGACCTGGCCATGTACAGCGCCGAGCACCTGCAGCACGACAAGAACTGGATAAGCTGGAACGTGTACACCTACGCGGTGGACGCGCACGCGGACGTGTCGCCCTTCGCCCAGACGCCCGAGTCGCCCGAAGACATCACGATCTACGAGAAGACCTGGGACGATCATGACCCCTACAACTACGTCAACGACCTGCTGCGCGTCGACCACTGGCGTTACATACGGCAGATATGGATCGGCGACGACGAGACCGAGAAGGTCCTGACGTTCCGCTTCCGCAGGCCGGAGACGCTCTCGGCAATCCGCATCTGGAACAACGCCACGTACTCCAGCATCGAGGACACGTCCATCATCTTCGACGGCAACGAGGCGGAGGCGCTGCACGTCATCCTGCCGGACGACTGGGCACTCACCGAGGTGGCGCTGCCCGAGCCCAGGACGGTCCAGGAGACCGTGACGCTGCGGGTGGGCACTTGGCGCCCGCACCGGCCGCGTGAGGGAGGGATACTGGTCGGCATCGAGAACGTGGAGTTCGTCCGCGCCGAGGTCCCGGACGACGTGGTCTGCCTGGACAACGTGGGCGGCCTGGTGGCCTATCCGCGCGGCAAGGGCGGGACGTTCCTGTGCCAGGTCAAGTTCATGAAGGAAGAGCCCAACCCCGTCAACGACGGCAAGAAGCAGCGCATCCTCAACGTGCTGCTCCAGAACATGGGCGTCGGCTCCAAGAGCTCCACGGTCGCCATGCCGGGCGTCAACGTGCGGTATGAACCGGTGGACCTGCTGGACCACTGCACGCAGTACCTGGCGGCACACGACCGTCAGAGCGGCCTGTTCGATTACCAGACCCTGGACCTGCGCAGCCTCCAGGTAGGGGAGCAGAGGTTCGGCAGCATCCTCTATCACTTGGTGGACTACAACACCGCGCCCGTCTTCGATTGCATTGTCCTGGGCCTCGGCCAGACACCTAAGGAGGTCACGGGCATCGACGTCGGCAAGAAGGCGGATCTGCTCTTTTTCCTGCAGACCAGCCGGGTCCGTCGGCCCATCACGCCGGAGGAGAGGTCGGACATCGCGGAGGGCGCCTTCCGGCTGCCGGAGGTCATGCGCTATGTCGTCCATTACGCCGACGGGGAGACGGCGGAGATCCCGGTCGTCCTGGAGGAGCACGTTGACCACTGGCTCCAGGCGGCGGGCAGGCCCTTGCCGGGCGCCCTGGTGGCGGCAACGGTCCGGGTGCCCAACATCGAGGCCCTGGATGAGGACGGCCTTCGCAGGCAACTGAACCTGTCCGGCGACGAGCCCACGCCGCCCGCCTCGGACGTGCGGGCCATTCTGTACACCATGCAGGTGGACAACCCCAGGCCGGACGTCGAGATCGAGTCCATTGACGCGGTCATGGCCGGCAATCGCGCCTATCCGGCGGTGCTGGCCATCACGCTGGGGCAGGTCGCCAGGTAGGAGGACTGCTGCGGCCCGGACCGTTCTAGGCCGGCCGCCTGGAGCCCTGCGCTTGCTCTCTCAGCGTGCCGACGATCTCTTCGACCAGTCCGGCGGGTACCTGTTCGTAGTGCTCGAAGCGCATGTCGAAGCTGCTGCGGCCCTTGGTCAGGCTGCGCAGCTCGGTGGCGTAGCCGAACATCTCGGCCAGCGGCACCATCGCCCTGACGGTCTGCACGCCTCCCGCAGCGCGGGTCTCGATCCCGGTGATTCGCCCGCGACGGGCGGAGATGCTGCCCGTGACGGCGCCGCTGAACTCCTCGGGCGCCGTGACGTTGAGCACGCAGACCGGCTCCAGCAGGCGCGGCCCCCCGCGCAGGAAGCCCTGCCGGAATGCCTCGCGCGCGCACGTCTTGAAC
>CAZQEQ010000084.1:0-15693 GCA_964592385.1 uncultured candidatus Brocadiaceae bacterium
TGCGGTCATCCATGCTTTTCTCCCGGTAGCTTCGCCGTCCGTGCCGGCGGGAAGTGCAGGTTACCACACGCGCGTCAGGGCGTCAAAAGCGGCGGCCCGAGCGCCGCCGCGTTTGACACAGGGCGGGCGTGCGCGTAGTATCAGGGGCCGCGCGGCTCAACGATCCCCGCCGTCGGCCGCACGGCGGAATCCCCCTGCTATCGGCTTCAAGCGAGTTCACCATGATGGCACAAGAGGCGCCCGGTGACGAGAGCAGGCTCTCGGACTTCATCCGGGACATGATTGCCGAGGACGTGCGCTCAGGCCGGTTCGACGGCCGCGTCCACACCAGGTTCCCGCCCGAGCCCAACGCGTACGGCCACATCGGCCACGCCAAGGCGTGCTGGCTGAACTACACCATCGCCAGGGACTTCGGCGGCCTGTTCAACCTCCGCTTCGACGACACCAACCCCCTGACGGAAGAGCAGGAGTACGTCGAGGCGTTCATCGAAGACCTGCGCTGGCTGGGAGTGGACTGGGGAGACCGGCTCTTCTTCGCCTCCGACTACTTCGAGCAGATGTACGACTACGCCGTGCAGCTGGTGGAGCGGGGCGACGCTTACGTCTGCGACCTGAGCGCGGACGAGCTCCGGAACCATCGGGGCACGCCGACCTCGCCGGGACGCGACAGCCCCTACCGAGCGCGGCCGGTCGAGGAGAACCTGGACCTGCTCGGGCGGATGCGCGCCGGGCAGTTCCCCGACGGCGCCCGCACGCTGCGCGCCCGCATCGACATGGCGCACCCGAACCTGAACATGCGCGATCCGGTGATGTACCGGATCCTCCACGCGTCCCACTACCGCAGGGGGGACGCCTGGTGCATCTACCCGAGCTACGACTGGGCTCACGGGCTGGAGGACTCCATCGAGGGCATAACGCACTCGATCTGCTCGATCGAGTTCGAGAACCACCGGCCGCTCTACGACTGGTTCCTGGACCGGCTCGGCGTTCATCACCCGCAACAGATCGAGTTCGCCCGCTTCAATCTCACCAACACTATCACGAGCAAGCGGAAGATCCTCAAGATCCTGCGCGAGGGCTACGTCAGCGGCTTCGACGACCCGCGCCTACCCACGCTGCGCGGCATGAGACGGCGCGGCTACGCCCCGGAGGGACTGCACGACTTCCTGGAGAGGACCGGCATCTCGAAGACCCCCAGCACGGCCGACGTCGCCCTGCTGGAGCACTGCCTGCGCCGGGACCTGAACGCGCGCTGCCCGCGCGTCATGGGCGTGCTGCGGCCGCTGCGCGTGGTCATTGACAACTACCCCGAAGGGCAGGTCGAGGAGCTGGACGCCGTCAACAACCCCGAGGACCCCGCCGCAGGGACGCGCAAAGTGCCCTTCTCGCGGGAACTCTTCATCGAGCGGGACGACTTCATGGCGGAGCCGCCCCGGAAGTTCTACCGTCTCGCGCCCGGCCGCGAGGTGCGCCTGCGCTACGCCTACTTCGTCACCTGCGTCGGCATGGTGAAGGACGAGGAGACGGGGCAGATCGTCGAGGTGCACTGCACCTACGATCCCGCCACCCGGGGCGGGGACGCGCCCGACGGGCGCAAGGTGAAAGCCACGCTCCACTGGGTCTCGGCGCCGCACGCGCTCGAGGCGGAGGTCCGCCTATACGACCACCTCGTCCTGGGCGAGGACGAGGGGCCGGAAGACGAGGAAGCGGACTTCATGGCCCGCTTGAATCCCGACTCCCTCCAGGTGCTCACGTCGTGTCGGGTCGAGCCCAGCCTGGCGGACGCCTCGCCCGGGGACCGCTGCCAGTTCGAGCGGAAGGGCTACTTCTGCGTCGATCCCGACTCGGCGCCGGGCAGGCCGGTCTTCAACATGACCGTGTCTCTCCGCGACAGGTGGCAGCGCGTCCAGAAGGCTCAGGGCGAGCAAGGGAAGGGCTGAGGCGCCGCCCGGATGTGCCTCACTCGCCCGGACGCAGCAGCCGGACAGCGTTGGCGGTAGTCGCCGCTGCCAGGTCGGCGGGGTCTTCCCCGCCGAGCGCGGCCAGCGCCTCCACCGATTCCAGGATGAAGGCCGGCTCGTTGCGCGAGCCCGCCCGGGAGGCCGGCGCTTGGTACGGGCAGTCCGTCTCGACCAGGATGCGGTCGGCTGGGAGCGCGCGGGCGGCCGCCTTCAGCTTCTTGTAGCCCGGGCGCGTAACATGCGCCGCCAGGGACACGTGGAAGCCGAGTTCGAGGTAGCGTTCGGCAACCGCGAGCGACCGGTCGAAGCAGTGCCTGATGCCCCGCATCTGCCCGCCGGCCTCCGAAAGGACGGCCAGGAGGCGGTCGTCTGCCTTGCGGGCGTGGACGATGAGCGGCTTGCCCACCTCACGCGCCAGCCGGACGTGCAGCAGGAGGCCCTCGACCTGGTCCTGCGCGTCGGTGAAGTTGTGGTGGAAGTCGAGCCCCGTCTCGCCGACTGCGAGCACCTCTGGGCGTTCCGCGAGCGCCTCGACGGCGGCCACGTCGGCCCGGCCGGCCTGGGCCCAATGATTGGGGTGTATGCCCACGGCGGCGTGAACCCGCCCGGGGTATGCCTGGGCCAGTTCGACCGCGCGCCGGGATGATTCGAGGTCGACGCCGACGCAGAGGACGTGCCGGACGCCGGCCGCTGCCGCGCGCGCCAGCACGTCAGAGAGATCGTGCGCGAACTCGGCTGCGTTAAGGTGTGTGTGCGTGTCGAAGACGACCATCGTGCGCTGCCCTTCGGCCTGCAGCTAAAACGTGTTGTCCGCTTACTGGCCGGGCATTATAATGAATCCGACCGGTGCTCTGCATGGAGTCTCCGAATGGCCGAAGTGCGACAGGACGCCGTCTCGGGTCGATGGGTTATCATTGCCACGGAGAGGGCTGCCAGGCCCCACGATTTCCACGTCGGCAGGGGCGGACCGAGGGGGGGATTCTGCCCCTTCTGCGAGGGGAACGAGGACAGGACGCCGCCCGAGATCGCGGCCGTTCGCCCGGCGGGCGGCAGGCCGAACGGGCCGGGATGGCAGGTCAGAGTCGTGCCCAACAAGTTCCCCGCCCTCCAGCCCGGCGCCGAGGGGTACGATCGGGGGGGCTCGATTCACCGGGTCGTTGGCGGCCACGGCGCCCACGAGGTCATCATCGAGTCGCCCGAGCACCTGCTCAGCCCGGTGCAGCTCAGCCCCGAACGCTTTGCCCTCGTGATGCGGACGTGCCGCGACCGTTACCGGGCGCTCATCGAGGACGAGCGCATCTCCTACGTGCTGGTCTTCAAGAACGTGGGCGAGCGCGCCGGGGCGAGCATCGAGCACACGCATTCGCAGCTCATCGCCGTTCCCGTGATGCCGAAGCGCGTCGCCGAGGAGATGCGGCGGTGTGAGGCATTCTACAGGGACGAGTCCGAGTGCCTGTTCTGCAGCATGTTGGCCGAGGAGCTGGACGTGGGCGAACGCATCGTGGCCGATTGCGAGGGCTACGTTGTCCTGAGCCCATACGCGGCCAGGTTCCCGTTCGAACTGTGGGTCCTGCCGAAAGAGCACCACTGGCACTTCCACGAGCTGGACGCGGCGCAGATAGGCGCGCTGGCGCGCGTACTGCACGAGGTGCTGGCCCGGCTGGAGGCGTGCCTGCGGGAGCCGCCGTTCAACTACCTGATTCACACGGCGCCCGTGTCCGACGGCGAGGCCGAGCACTATCACTGGCACATCGAGGTGATCCCCCGCGTCACCCACGTGGCGGGTTTCGAGTGGGGCACCGGCTTCTACATCAACCCGATGGAGCCCGAAGCGGCCGCCCGGCACCTGCGAGAGGTGTCCGACGAGGAACTGCGCAACAGGAACGCTGCGGCGCTGGCTGTCGAGACGACTTCAGTGGAGAGCCTGGCAGGCAAGGAGCAACTGTAATGCGGATCGCGATGGTGGCATCTGAGGTGGCCCCGTTCTCGAAGGAGGGGGGCCTGGCCGACGTGTTGGGCTCGCTGCCGGTTGCCCTGGAGCAGTTGGGCGAGCAGGTCTGCGTCATCAGTCCCCTCTACCGGGGTGTGCGGGAGCAGGCCGAACGGATCGGTTTGCCCCTGAAGCAGGCGGACGCCGGCCGGTTTGCGGTCCCGATCGGGGACGCGACCGTGCAGGCGAGGGTCTGGGAGTCCACGCTGCCGGGCTCGCAAGTCACGGCCCTTTTCCTGGAGTGCGATCGCTACTACGACAGGGACGGCTACTACACCAATCGCAGCGACCACACCGACTACCAGGACAACAGCGAGCGCTTCATCTTCCTGTCGCGCGGCGCGCTGGAGACGTGCAAGGCGGCGGGGCTGAAGCCCGACGTGTTTCACTGCCACGACTGGCACACGGGGCTGGTGCCGATCTACCTGAAGCACGTTTACGCGGACGACTTCCCGGACGCGGCTTCGGTCTTCACGGTGCACAACCTGGCCTACCAGGGGATCTTCTGGCACTGGGACATGAAGCTGGCGGGCCTGCCGTGGAGCTTGTTCAACTGGAAGATGCTCGAGTACTACGGGAACCTTTGCTTCCTCAAGGCCGGGCTGGTCGGCGCCGACGTCCTGACGACCGTCAGCAAGCAGTACAGCCGCGAGATACAGACGGAGGAGTTCGGCCACGGAATGCACGGCGTGCTCCAGGAGAGGGCGAGCGACCTGTACGGCATCGTCAACGGCATAGACACCGAAGAGTGGGACCCCGAGACCGACCCGCTGATTCCGAGCAACTACTCGGCGGATGACCTGGCGGGCAAGGCCGAGTGCAAGCGTGCCTTGCAGGAGCGATTCGGTCTTCCCGCTGAAGCGGGCACGGCGGTGGCGAGCATGATCTGCCGGCTGGTCGATCAGAAGGGGCTGGATCTGATCCAGGAAGCGTTGCCGCAGTGGCTGGAGGAGGACGTACAGTTCGTCGTGCTGGGGCAGGGCGAGCCCAGGTACCATCAGTTCCTTCAGGAGGCGCACGAGCGCAACCCGGAGCACGTGGGCGTGCTGCTGGAATACGACAACGAGGCCGCTCACCTCATTGAGGCCGGCAGCGACATGTTCCTGATGCCGAGCAGGTTTGAGCCGTGCGGCTTGAACCAACTCTATAGCCTCCGGTACGGGACGGTGCCCATCGTGCGCGCCACGGGCGGGCTGGCGGATACGGTGGAGGATTGCAGCGATCAATCCCTCGAAGACGGCCGGCCGACCGGCTTCGTCTTCGAGGACTACAGCGCGCAGGCCTTTACGGAAGCGGTTCGGCGCGCGCTGGCGTTGTTCCGGCAGCCGGACAACTGGCACAGGCTGGTGCTGAACGGCATGGCGCAGGACTGGTCCTGGCGGCGCAGCGCGCAGGAGTACGTGGAGGTGTACGGCAAAGCTCGTCAAAAGCTGACTCCCCGAGCCGGTGCGGATTGAAATGACGGACGAGAGGTCGAAAACGGCGCACCAGCGCAGCCTGGCGGCGGAGATCCTCTGGGCGTACAAGGAGGACGTGCTCAGCAGGTGGACGGACAAGGTCTCGCTGCTCGCCCGTGAGAAGGGCATCGGAGAGGCGCTCGACGATCCCATCGTCCGAAAAGACCTCAATGAAATGCTGAATCTGGTGGTCAAGCGCCTGCAGGGCGAAGCGCTGGAGGCGGACATGACGGCCTTCTACCACCTCGTGCTGGAGAGCCGCCGGTATGACATGCACCTGGCCGACATCGCTTATGTCCTGCTGGAACTGAAGAGCGTCGGCAAACAGACCATCTTCGAGCACGTGGAGGATGAGTTGCAGGCGTTCCAGGTCTCGCGGCTGCTCGATGATGCGGTCGAGGGCATGCTCCGCAAGAGCGCCAACCTCTATGAACTGACCAGCGAGGCTGACCACCAGGTGGCGCAGCAGCGTCTCCAGGAGGTATTCGACGCCTGGGAATTGGAGGCGGCTCTGGCTGACACCCAGACGCCCGGCGACGTGTGCCGCGTGGCCACGGAGAGACTGCGCGGCATGTGGCGCCTGCTGGGATGCCGATGGCGCCTCTACGGGCCCTCCGACGAGCAGCCCCGGGACTTCGTGGAGGGTGACCTGTTGCCCGTGCCGGTCGTCAAGGAGCAGCGGCAGTACCTGACCGAGGGCGAGCTGGCGACGGGCGGCGTGGTCAGCGTGCTGGAGTGCGTTCGCAGGCGTCGTGAGCCTTACGTCTGCGAGGACGTCCGCGAGGATGAGAGGGTCATGGACCGCTCTCAGCTTGTTGAGGCGGGGATCCACAGCTTTGTATGTCAGCCGCTGGCCGTGCGCGGGCAGGTCATCGGAGTTCTGCTGATGCTGGGGGGCGCGGAGAGCGACTTGCGGGAGACCGACGCCCGGCGGCTGGGGGACCTGGCGAACGTGTCGGCGCTGTCACTCGAACGCGCAGGGCACCTTGAACTCTCCCACAAGCGGTTGAGCGAGGGGGAGGTCATTGCCCGCATCGGCCGGTCCCTGCTGGAGTTGCCCACCAGGGACGCCCTGCTCCAGGGCGTCGTGGACGCCCTCCAGGAGTTCAGGGGCTATTTCGACGTTTCCCTGTTCTGGCTGGATGCCGAATCGGATGAGTGCGAGCTTGTCGCCGAGGCGGGACGGGGTCGGCTGTACAGGCCCGAGGGATACCGGCAGAAGAGCGGGGAGGGATTCATCGGCGTCTGCGCGCGTGAGGGCAGCACGATCCGCGCCACCGACCTGGAGTCGGACCAGAGGCGCGTCGTCGCCTTCGAGGAGGAATACCGGGCGCGCACGGAGTTGGTTGTGCCCGTCAAGCGGGGTGACGAGGTCCTGGGCGTCATTCACTTCCTGTCCGATCGCGAGGATGATTTCCCGGAGAGCGACGTGGCGGCGCTGGAGCACGTGGCGCCGCACATCGGCGTGGCGCTCCAGAACGCGCGCCTGATCGAGCAGCGAGACCGCGACCGCTTTGAGATAGAGCGGGCGCATCGCCAGTTGGCTAACATCATCCGGAGCGCGGCCGTGGGCATGACCAGCGCGGACCCGCGGGGCGTGTACACGCACTGGAGCCCGAGCTGCGAGGCGATGCTGGGCTACAAGGCCGACGAGGTCGTGGGCCAGAAGACGGCCGTGGACTTCGCGGCCGAGCCCTATGACCTGAGGGCGCTGCTGGAGGACTGCCTGCGCGAGGGACGCGTGGTTCGCGAGCGCTCCTGGCTGCGCAAGGACGGCACGCCGCGCATCATCCGCGAGACGCGCGTCACGATGGAGGACGAACGGGGCAGGCACATCGGCTTCACGTCCTACCTGGTGGACGTTACGGAGCAGAAGAAGGCCGAGGAGCAGTTGCGCCGTGAGCGCGACACGCTCCAGCTCGTCGTGGGTGCGATGGGGGCGGGGCTCGCGCTTTTCGATAGGGATCTGAAGCTCCAGTGGGCCAACAGCACGTTGATGGCATGGTTCGACCTGAGTCCCGCTGACATGGGCAAGAAGTGCCATCAGGTGTACGGCTGCGGCCGGACGGAGGAGGAAGATTGTCCCCTCGTAACAGCTGCGATGGATGGCCAGGCGCGCAGCCGGCTGCAAGAGCACACCGACTCCTCGGGCGTCTGGCACTGCTACGAGCAAGTATTCACGCCGATCGATTACGGCGGGACGCGCCTGATCGTGCTGAGCCTCGACATCACGGAGGAGCGTCGGCGGACCGAAGAGGTCCGTCTCATAGGCAAGCTCACCGAGAAGGTGGCCACTTCCCTGGACCTGGACAGGGTGCTTCATCTCGTGCTCACCTGTGTGACGGCCGGCCACGCCATAGGATTCAACCGCGCGTTCGTCTTCCTGCTCGACGAGGAGGGCGACTACCTGGAGGGCACGACGGCCGTCGGCCCGGTTTCCCCCGACGCGGCCGGGCGTATCTGGACCGACCTGGGCCGCAGGGCCCCGACCATAGATGATTTGCTGGACTCCGCCTCACCTTCCAGGGGGGACAGGGAACTGACGGAGCGAGTGCGCCTGCTGCGCGTGTCGATGCATGATCCGGAGGATGCTCTGATAAGCACGCTCAAGAGCGGCACGAGCGCTCACATCGGCGATGCCCGCTCTGACCGTAACCTGTCGCCCAGAATCAGGGATACACTGGAGCTGGAGGAATACGTCTGCGTCCCGCTAATCGTGCGCGACCAGCCGCTGGGAGTGATGCTGGCGGACAACAAGTTCTCCCGGGCGCCGATGGACCGCTACCAGGTTGAGTTGCTGGAGATGTTCTCGCGGCAGGCTTCGCTGGCGATAGCGAACGCCCGGGCGTATGAGCAGATAAGGGCTCAGTTGGAGGAGTTGAGGCGCACGCGGGACAAGCTGATCGAAGCGGAGCGCATGGCCAGCGTGGGCCGCATGGCCGGGCACTTGGCGCACGAGATCCGCAATCCCCTGACGAGCATCGGCGGCTTTGCCGCGTCCATCGCGCGCCGGTACCCGGAGGATTCTATCACCCACCGCAACGCCAATATCATCTATGAGGAAGTGCGCCGCCTGGAACGCACGCTCGTCGACGTGCTGGATTACACGCGCCCCCTTCGGCCTCGCCGGGCGCCGGTTTCCATCGACCAGGTCGTCAAGGACACGGTGGGGCAGTTCGGGCCCCAGCTGGCGGAGAGCAATATCAGGGTCCGCGTGTCGCTGGCCGGCGATCTGCCGGATGTGCTGGCCGATGGGCAGATGATCAAGCAGGTGGTGCTCAACCTGATAAAGAACGCGATCGAGGCTATGGAAGGCAAGGAGGGGGGCACGCTGTCCATCGAGACGAGCAGGGAAGGCGAAAAGGTTATCGTTACGGTTGCTGACACGGGCGTCGGCATGCCTGAGGAGGTTGTTACGAGCCTGTTCAGCCCGTTTTTCACGACCAAGGTTACCGGTGTCGGCCTGGGCCTGAGCGTCTCTCAGCGGATCGTCAGGGAGCACGGGGGGGATCTCACCGTCCAGAGCGAGCTCGGCTCGGGTTCGCGTTTCATAGTCTCACTGGCCGCACAGGGCAATAGAAAGGGGGAACGATAGATGGCGATGATTCTTCTGGTTGAGGACGAGGAGAGCATCCGTTTGCTCTACCAGCAGGAGCTGGAGCAGCAGGGCCACCAGGTGCAGTGCGCCGCCGACGGCAAGACGGCGGTGGAGATGGCCCGAGAGCACGCGCCGGACCTTGTCATAATGGACATTAATCTGCCAGAGAGGATGGACGGTATCGAGTCCATGGCCAAGATTCTCAGCGATAACAAGGACATCCCCGTCATTATCAATACTGGCTACAGCGAGTATCAGGACAACTTCATGAGCTGGGCCGCCGATGCTTACGTGTTGAAATCTGCTGATTTAGGGCCACTGAAAGAGGCGGTGCAAGAGGCCCTGGCGAAGAGGGAAGCCAGCTGAGGAGCGGGCGGCTATGCTGCTGTCGGACCTGCTGAAGAAGACCCTTGTGATGGTCCTGGCCGGTGGGCAGGGGGAACGTCTCTACCCCTTGACCAAGGAACGGGCCAAGCCGGCCGTGCCCTTCGGCGGCTCCTACCGCATCATCGACTTCACGTTGAGCAACTGTCTCAACAGCGGCCTGCGGCGCGTTCTCGTGCTCACTCAGTACAAGAGCGACTCGCTCAACCGGCACGTCAAGCTCGGCTGGGACATATTCAACCCGGCCATAGGCGAGTACATCGAGACGCGTCCCCCGCAGCAGAGGCTCAGCTCGGACTGGTACCTGGGGACGGCCCATGCCATCTACCAGAACATCTACACGCTGGAGGAGGTGCGGCCGCGGCACGTTCTGGTGCTCGGGGGCGACCACGTCTATCGCATGGACTACGGGAAGATGCTGCTGGCCCACGAGCGGGCCGGCGCCGACGCCACCATCGCCTGCATCGAGCGGCCCGCGCGGGAGGCAGCGGGCGAACTCGGAGTCGTGTGCGCCGACGCTGACATGCGGGCCGTCTCGCTCGTGGAGAAGCCATCCGAGCCGGGCTGCTCGTCGGACCGGCCCGACGTTTGCCTGTGTTCAATGGGAATATACGTGTTCAGAACCGAGACGCTCGTTCATCGAGTCATCGAGGACGCGAGGAAGGACAGTTCGCACGACTTTGCCAGGGACGTCCTGCCCGATATGATCGAGCGGGGGGATCGCGTGTTCGTCCACCGCCATGAGGGCGGCTACTGGCGGGACATCGGGACATTGGACGCATACTGGGACGCGAACATGGACCTGGTCAGCGTCCAGCCCGAGTTCAACCTCTACGACACCGAGTGGCCCGTGCGCAGCCGCGCGGCAAGCCGCCCCCCGGCCAAGATCGTGTTTGCGGGCGGTTCCGGCGGCATTCCGAAGGCCGAAGTCTTCAACTCGCTCGTGTGCGATGGCGCCATCCTCAGCGGCGCTTACGTGTGCGACTCGATAGTCGGCCCGGACGTGCGCGTCGAGGTGGGCAGTCGGATAGAGCAGTCGATTATCCTTGATGAAACGGCAGTGGGCCGCGGCGCGGTGATTCGGAAGGCCATCATCGACAAGCGGAACGTGATACCGGACGATGCCCGGATCGGCGTGGATCGCGGGTGGGACAGCAGTCACTTCGCTATCAGCGCCGGGGGCGTCGTGGTGGTGCCGAAGGGAATGCCATTCCCTCGGGCCTGAGTTCCGGGGGAGCACCGACGATGCGCGAAATGCACAGACCACCGGGCGGAGGCCCCGACCGGCCGAGGGACAGGGTGACTATCAACTTCGAAGGGGCGGACAGGATCGGCGTACTTGTGCGCCATCCGGAGTCGGTCTACGTTTACTGGCGTCTGGAGGGTGCCAGGAGCGCCGAGGTGGTGCGTGATCTGGGCGGGGAGTGCCAGTGGGTGCTGCGCGTCCTTGACCTCACCGAGAACAGCAGCGAGACGTTCCCCGTGCAACCGGAGGCCGGCAACAGCTACGTGGAAGTCAAGCCGGGTCGGACGTACGGTTTTGAGCTGGCGGTGACCGCGCGGGGCAAGTGGCGGACCGTCTGCCGCACGGAGCGCGTGGAGGTGCCCCCCGCGAAGCAGGTGCCCGGTGCAGAAGCGCCCGCTCCCGTGCTGGAAAGGCTGCGCCCCGGCACACCGGACCGGGACGTGCCCGGTCTGCGATACGAGACGACCCTGCCCTATCTGGCGACTTCGCCAGGACCCAGATCCACGGAAGGCGGCTGAGCCGGCGGATCACATGGCCAAGGGATACCTCATACCTGTTCTGCATTGCCACCTCCCTTACGTGCGGCATCCCGAGCACGATGATTTCCTCGAGGAAGACTGGTTCTACGAGGCCGTGGCGGAGACGTACGTTCCCTTGCTCCTGATGTTGAAGCGCTTGCAAGCGGAGGGGTCTCGGTTCCGGCTCACGCTGTCCATAAGCCCCACCCTGTGCGAGATGATGTGCAATGAACTGCTCCGGGCGCGGTGCGTGCGCTACCTGGAACGGCACGTCGAGCTGGCGCAGAAGGAAGTTGCACGTACGCGCGGGACTCCCTTTGCCCGGGCGGCCGAGATGTACCTGGAGCGCTACCGCTGCGTCCACAGCGCGTACGTGGGCCGGTACGAGCGTGACATCGTCGGACCGTTCCGCGAGTTGGCGCGGTCGGGACACATCGAGCTGATCGGGTCGGCCGCCACGCACGCCCTGCTTCCCCTGCTGGGGGAGGAGCAGGGCAAGGCGGCACAGGTGCGGGTGGGACTGGGCAGCTTCCGCAAGCACTTCGGCCGGGCGCCCGAGGGGTTCTGGCTGCCCGAGTGCGCCTATGAGTCCGGCCTGGAGGCCCTCCTGGCGCAGAACGGGATACGGTATTTCTTCGTGGACACTCACGGTGTCCTCCTGGCCGAGCCGCAGCCCCCTTTCGGCGTCTTCGCGCCGCTGCGGACGCCGGCCGGGCCGTACGCCTTCGGGCGGGACGTGGAGTCGTCCCGGCAGGTCTGGAGCGCGGACGAGGGCTACCCCGGCGACCCCCTGTACCGGGAGTTCTACCGGGACCTGGGCCATGACGCGCAACTTGACTACCTTCGCCCTTACCTGCACGCCGACGGCGTGCGGCGGAACCTGGGCCTCAAGTATCACAGAATCACGGGGAACGTACCGCTGGACCGTAAGGAGCCCTACGACCCGGCGGCGGCTCACCGGCGGGCCGTCCAGCACGCGGATGCCTTCGTCCGCGAACGGGCCGCTCAGGCGGCCCGGGTCCGTCGGGCCACGGGTGCGGTGCCGGTGATCGTCTGCCCCTATGACGCCGAGCTCTTCGGGCACTGGTGGTTCGAGGGCATCTGGTTCCTGGAGCGCGTGCTGAGGCAGGTGGATCGGACGCGCGACCTCGAGTGCGTCACGCCGGGGGAGTGGCTGAGCGAGTACCTGCCGGAGGGCCACGCCCGGCAGAGCGGGCAGCCCGCCTTCTCCAGTTGGGGCTACCGGGGTTATCTGGACGTCTGGGTCAACGGGTCGAACGATTGGATGTATCCGCGCTTGCACGCCGCGGAGTCGGCCATGATCCGGGCTTCGGCGCATTTCGCTTCGACTGACGGCCTGGTCCGCAGGGCGCTCAACCAGTGCGCGCGGCAACTCCTGCTGGCCCAGGCCAGCGACTGGGCGTTCCTGGTGTCCACCGGGACGGCCTCGCACTATGCCAGGCGGCGGTTCAACCAGTTGATGGACCGCTTCGACGTCCTGCTCGCGCAGGCCGAGGGGGGCGCCGTGCAGCCTGACGTGCTTCGGCAATACGAGTCGCTGGACGACGCGTTCCCCGAGCTCGACCACACCGTCTTCTGCGCAGCAGACGCGGGCGATTGACACGTTCCGGGCCGGTGTTTATACTTTGCCCGCCGCTGCTTGCCGCTCTAATACACGTGCTCATCGGGTGCGCCTGCATGCATCGGGCCGCTGAAAAAAGGAAGGGCCAGTCTTTGGAAGAATGTGTCATAGCGCTGTATGGTTGCGGCACGGTCGGGATGGGCGTTGCACAGGCGCTGCTCCGGCCGGGGGCGCTCCAGGAGCGTATCGGGGACGCAGTGCGCCTCAAGTACATCGTGGACGCTCGACTGGACCAGGCGAGGGGCGAACTCGATCCTCCGGATGACGTCACACTGACGAGCGACGTGGAGGCCCCGCTGCGTGACTCCCACGTGGACGTGGTCGTGGAGCTGTTTGGCGGCGTGACGGATGCCAGACGGGTCATCGAGGACGCCCTGCGGTCCGGGAAGGACGTTGTCACGGCGAACAAGGCGTTGCTTGCCGAGGCGGGCGACGAGCTCTACCGCCTGGCGCGGGAGCACGGGTGCTCGATAGCTTTCGGGGCTGCCGTGGCAGGCGGGATACCGGTGATCGCGGCCCTGCGCAATGCGCTTATCGGGGAGCAGATCGAAAGGCTTTACGGGATCGTCAACGGCACGTGCAACTACGTCCTGACCCGGATGCTGGACCGCTGCGTCGCATACGGAGATGCGCTGGCCGAGGCCCAGCAGCGCGGCTATGCGGAGTCTGACCCGGCGCTGGACGTGGAGGGCACGGATTCCGCCCACAAGCTGGCCGTGCTGGCGCGCGTGGCTTTCGGCGTCAACGTTCGGCTCCGGGACATCCCGTGCGAGGGCATCGCGGACGTGGAGTTGAGCGACCTGCGGTACGCCGGCGCGTTGGGCTACACGCTGAAACTGCTGGCCATAGGCATCCGGCGGGGCGAGAAGCTCGAGCTGCGCGTTCATCCTGCCCTGCTGCGCCTGGAACATCCGTTGGCGGGCGTGGGGGACGTCTACAACGCGGTTTGCATCCATGGCGAGCGCGTGGGCGAGATAGTCCTGACGGGCAAGGGCGCCGGGCGGATGCCCACCAGCAGCGCGGTCGTCGCCGACATTGCCAGGTTGGCTCTGGGGACGTATCGCACGGACTTTGCCAGGCTGGCGCAGTTCGGTGACGTGCCGGACGCCAAGCTCGTGCCGTTCGGCGAGGTCCAGACGCGCTACTACTTCCGTCTTGACTGCCTGGACCGACCCGGCGTTCTGGCGCAGGTGGCGGGTATACTGGCGGAGGAAGACATCAGCATCGCCTCCGTCCGCCAGCAGGAGGTGGCGGCCGAGGGCGGGCAGTTCGTGCCCGTCGTGTTCATGACGCACCGGGCGTGCCAGGCGGCCATGCGCAGGGCGCTGGAGAGGATCAACCGCCTGGAAGTCATTGAGGGCGGCAAGACGCGGATGCTGCGCGTCGAGGACATATGAGAGATGGGCTATAGCCATTGGCTGGAGGACGGATGAAGTACTGCATAGTTGTTCCGGACGGTGCGGCTGACTACCCCGTGGTAAAGCTCGAGGGGAAGACGCCTCTGGAGGCCGCCCGCACTCCCAACATGGATCGGGCGGCGCGCGAGGGGCTGCTCGGTACAGCTCTGCACGTGCCCCCCCGGATGACGCCCGGAAGCTCGGTCGCGATCATGAGCGTCGTCGGCTATGACCCGGCCGAGTACTTCACCGGGCGCGGCCCGATCGAAGCGGCCGACCTCGGCATAGAGCTCGGGCCGCGAGACTGGGCGGTGCGCTGCAACCTTATCAGCGTAGCCGGTGACGTGCTGGCCGACTTCACGGCGGGGCACATATCCACCGAGGAGGCGGAGGTCCTCATCGCGGCGCTCAACGCGCGGTTGGGCAGCGATGACGTCAAGTTCTACACCGGGACGAGCTACCGCCACATTCTCATCTACGGTGGTCCGGAGGTCATCGAGGTCCGGACCACGCCGCCGCACGACGTGGTCGGCCAGCCTGTGGAGGAACACTATCCGCAGGGCGCGGGGGACGAACTCCTGATAGGGCTGATGGAGCAATCGCGCGCGGCGCTTGAGTCGCACGAGATAAACCAGGTGCGGGTCGACCTGGGCAAGAACCCGGCCAACATGATCTGGCTCTGGAGTCCCGGCAAGAAGCCCGCCATGCCGGCCTTTGAGAGCCGCTTCGGCATCGCGGGAGCCGTGATAAGCGCCGTCAACCTCGTGCGGGGCATCGGCCGGCTGATCGGCTGGGACGTCATACGCGTGCCCGGTGCCACGGGCTACGTGGACACCGACTACGCCGCCAAGGGGCGGTACGCCATCGACGCCCTCAGGGACTACGACCTCGTGCTGGTCCACGTCGAGGCGCCGGACGAGGCCTCGCACGACAAGGACCTGAAGGCCAAGATACGCGCCATCGAGCAGATAGACCATGAGATCGTGGGCCCGCTCATGGCTCGTGCAGACCAGCAGGGCGACCTTCGCTTGCTGGTCGTTCCGGACCATCTGACGTCGGTCCAGGACGGCAAGCACAAGCGGGAGCCGGTCCCGTTTGCCATCTGGGGCAGCGGCATAAGGGCCGCATCCGGGCTTCCCTACACGGAGGCGCACGCAGCCAGCTCCGAGGTGGAGATCGAGCGTGGCCACGAGCTAATGGGGGAGCTGCTCGGCATCCACCCGGCAGCTGAGCAGGAGTGAGGGCCGTGCCGCCCTTGCGACGCTCCTGGAGCATTCCTATAATGGTGTTTGCCGGTGGGGACGTAGCTCATTTGGGAGAGCGCGGCACTCGCACTGCCGAGGCAGGGGGTTCGAATCCCCTCGTCTCCACCATCTCCCTTGTCTTCACTGGCCGGAGCAATCGACCGACCGGTTTGCCCGGGTGACCGCGCCGCCGGCGGCCTGCCTAAGGCGCTATTGCAGAACCCGCTCCGTCGGCCCGAGGCCGAGCGAGGGCGTC
>CAZQEQ010000085.1:0-3314 GCA_964592385.1 uncultured candidatus Brocadiaceae bacterium
CTGGAAAAACTGTACCCGGAGGAAGCATCGTATTACGCTGAGCACAGAGAAGCCCTCGAGCGTGGCTATGCCTTGCACTACGACTGGATGGTAGAGTTCTTTTCCCCCCCGATGACTCACGAGCAGAGCAGGGAGGTATTCGAGATTCTCAACATGTACCGGGCGATAACCTTCTCAAATCAGAACTTGCCCGAGGACGAGAGGGAGGACCATCCCCTGCTGCAGTTCCCGGGATTCGATGGAAACAACGAGGGGCAGTACTTGCTGTACACTGAGTACCTGATAAATACGCTCGAGAGATGGCAGGAACTTACCTATGATCAGGACAACCCCGACTTCAACAGCCACATGGAGATGCTGCCCGCGTACCGCAGAATGGTGACACAATGGGATCAGTTGGGACGTCCGGAACGGCTGGGTGCAGAAGGGATACTCAAAATCCTGGAAGCGGGCCGATCATGTTGATAGTGCTGACATGGATAGGCGTGGTTGCGTCCCTTTTCAGTGCGTTCGTAGCTTGGTGCCAGGCAAGGAAGGCACGAGGCGCTGCCAGAGAAGTGGCAAGAGCTTGGCAACACATACTTGGCTATCGACACATCGCTGAATTGTCTCAGGTCCAACAACTGGGCCGAAAAGCAGAAGAAGCAATGGCCAAGTATGGCCCTGCGGCCAGTGCGAGTAGCCTCGATGGAGCGTCACCGGCCACGGACGCCGAGGCCGTGCAGGAATTGATCCTATCCGTGCAGGAACACAGGCACCGTTTTGGCCCGGGTGATTGGAATCCAGCGGCTATCCTGTGCCATGATCTGGCCGCAGACTTGCGGCTCTTCTCGAATGCCACAGATGTGGGTGGCTGGAAGCACCACGGGGACGCAATACTCACAACGATAACCAGATGCAGGTCCATGCTAGCGAAGAAGCTTGAAGTGCAGGAAGAGAATGCGCTGCGAACCTTACCTTGATGCCCCACATAGTCTTCTGTCCTGACCGGCCGACCGGCCGAAAGACGCTCCACAAAAGTGCCGTGTTTCGTGCATCGTGGCGGCCTCCTTCCGCTAAAGGTCCCTAGCTTGCCCAACCACCACCAGGCTAACCGTAAGCTGGCAGCCTTTCATATGATTACATGCGTCGGCCTGCGGCCGGAATGGGCGTCGCGTGACGGGGCGTCAGGATTGCTGCCGCAGCACGTCCAGGAACTCCCGGGGGCTGGCCACGCTGACGCCCTTGCAGCGGCGCTTGGGGAAGTGCCTGCGGTTGCCGGTGACCAGCACCGCGCCCGCCGCTGCGGCCACCTCCAGGAACGGCAGGTCGTCGGGGTCGGGAAGCTGAACGGGCAGGGGAGGGGCGGCGACCGGCAGCGCCACGTGCCGGATCAGGTCCATCACGGCCTCGACGTCCTCGGGCGCGATGCCGAACTCCGGCCGGCGCAGGACCGTCTCATACTCGTCCAGGATACGGTCGTCCGCGCAGAGCTCGAAGGCGCCCGCGACCAGCAGGTCCACGACTCGCGCGCACGCACCGCGCGCCGTGAGCATGGCCGAGACGAGCACGTTCGTGTCGAGCACGGCTCTCACTTGGCCGCCCGCCTGCCCCGCCGCGCCTTCGCGATGACGGCATTGATCTCAGGCGCGCTCGTGCGGTCGAGGCCGTCGGCCTTCGCCTTCGCGCGGGAGCGGCTCAGGGCGGCCTGGGCGCGGGCGCGCCGGATGGCGAGCAGTTCCTGCTCGACGCTGTCCGGCCCGACGGGCGTCATCAGGGCGAAGGGGCGGCCGTTGGCCGTGACGACGATCTCGCGGTCCTTCTGAAGGTCTTTGCGGAGCCGGGCGGTGCTGCTCCGCAGTTCCCGGATGCTGACGAACTTCATTTCTGCGTCTCCTTTACGGCACACTATCTGACATCAATAGCGTACACGAGTGCGTCCACGGTGTCAAGGCGAGCGGGCCGAACGGCAGGGCCGAAGTATCAAGGTAGAAGCTTGCCCGCCGTACGGCGGGGCAGAAGTAAGAAGTGACGGCAGAGGCAGAAATCCAGGCTGCAGGCAGGAGCCCGGGGGTGCGGCAACGGCTGTCACAACGGCGGGCGGAAGCAAGCTTCCGCAACGGCAAGGCGGTAGCAAGCTCCCGCACTCCACAGGGCAGCCGTAGGTGGCAGACGGCCGCAGACGCCGGGCGAGACGCCCGGCTCTACCCAGCGAAGGAGGCGCGGCAACGTCGTCTATACAGAAGGGATTGGTCCCTTATACCCACTGTGCTGCGTGGTGAGCCGCCGTCGTTGTTGTCGTGCCCCCCATCCACGCCGTTGCCGTTCTTCGTGTCCTTCGTGTGCTTCGTGGTTCCTGCCGTTGCCGTCCTCCGTGTTCTCCATGCCTCCGTGGTGAACCGCCGTCGTTGTTGTCGTCACCCCCGCCGCGCCGTTGCCGTTCTTCGCGTCCTTCGTGCGCTTCGTGGTTCCTGCCGTTGCCGTCCTCCGTGTTCTCCGTGCCTCCGTGGTGAACCGTCGTCGTTGTTGTCGTTCTCTGCGTTCTTCGCGTGCTCTGCGCTGAAACCTTCAGAAGAGCACTTCGGGCGGGCCCTGCTCAATGGCGACGATGAGCTTCTTGAGGTCTTCCCAGGCGCGCTTCTTCTGGCCCGGCGACCGCAGCAGGTACGCGGGATGGTAGGTGGGCAGGACGGCGATGCCGCGGAACGAGGCCCACCGCCCGCGCAGGTCGCCCATCGCGCGGCTGGTGCCGAGCAGGGTGTTCGAGGCAGGCCGGCCGAGCGTGCAGATGATGCGGGGACCGATGAGTCCGATCTGGCGCTCCAGGTAGGGGAAGCACGCCTCTATCTCGTCCGCGCGCGGCTCGCGGTTGTTGGGCGGGCGACACTTGATGATGTTGGTGATGTGGACGGCGTCCCGATCCAGGCCCATGGCGTGAACCATCAAGTCGAGCAGCCGCCCGGCGGGGCCGACGAAGGGGATGCCCTGCTCGTCCTCTTCGCGCCCCGGCGCCTCGCCGATGAACATCAGCGGCGAGCGCGGGTCGCCCCGGGCGACCACGGCCTGCGTGCGGGTCTCGTGCAGGCGGCACTTCGCGCAGCGTTTCACCTCGGCCTCGATCCGGCGCAGGTCGCGTTCGAGGCTCGTGCCGCGGGGGAGCGCGTCCACGCCCATCATCTTCTCCAGCCTGAGCCGTTCCCTGAGGTGCCGCGTCTGCATGGTGCGTCCCTGCCAACAGCGCGTTGAAGAATGTAGCTCAGCCGCCCCCGGCTGAGAACGCCACGGGCGGGGGCGCCCGTGCTACACCGGCCCACGGGCCACACACCGAACTGAAA
>CAZQEQ010000085.1:3414-15426 GCA_964592385.1 uncultured candidatus Brocadiaceae bacterium
TGTAGCTCAGCCGCCCCCGGCTGAGAACGCCACGGGCGGGGGCGCCCGTGCCACACCGGCGCCCGTGCCACACACCGAACTGAAATGTAGCTCAGCCGCCCCTGGCTACACGGAGCTGAAATGTAGCTCAGCCGCCCCCGGCTGAGAACGCCACGGGCGGGGGCGCCCGTGCCACATACTGCGCGGGCCATGCTACATCAGGCGGTCTCGGATAGCAAACTGCGGGCGGCGGCCGCGACGCGGTCGGCGTCGGGCCAGGCGGCGGGCGGCTCGGGCTGCACGACGCGGACCGTCGGGCCGCGCGGCGCCCAGACGGCCGGGTCGGTCGGGCCGAAGACGGCGACGGTGGGCGCGCCCAGGGCGGCGGCGAGATGCGACAGGCCGCTGTCGTTGCCGACGTAGAGGCGACACTGAGCGAGCAGCGCGGCGGCCTGCGGGACGCTGAGGCCGCGGGCGACTTCGAGGCGGCGGCCCTCGGGCAGCAGCGGCGCGAGGCGGCGGAGGGCGTCCGCGTCGGCCGGCCCTTCCAGCAGGAGGAGGGGGGCCGGGAGGCGCGCGAGGAGTTGCGCCATGTCCTTTGCAGGCCAGCACTTGCGCGGGCCGCCGCTGCCGGGGTGGACGGCGACGGGCCGGGCGGCCGGCCCGAGGCGCGCGTCGAGCCAGGCGCGCGCCCGGCCGTCCAGATCGCCCGGCACGGCGAGCGCGGGCGGCGGCAGTTCCGCCGGCGAGGGGGAACGCAGGACTGCGCGTGCGAAGTGCACCGCGGCGTGGTCGGCGCCCGTCGGGTGGGCGGGCCACTCGACGACGACCCCTCGGCAGAGGCGGTGCGCGGCGGCCGTAAGCCTGTCGGCGGCGCCGGACGTGAAGACGATGGCGGCGGCCGCTTCCGAGAGCAGGCCGCTGGAGTCGGGCCGCTCCTCGTCGCTGAACAGGGGGAGCAGGGCGGGCGAGTCGGAGCATACGACGGTGAGCGGGAACGCGAGCAGGGGCAGCAGCCGCTCGGCCCAGGCGGAGCCGACCAGCGTCAGGCGGGCGGACGGCAGCTCGGACAAAATGTCCTGCAGGGCGGGCATGACGAGGAGCGTGTCGCCGAGTCCGCCGGAGCGGAAGACGGTGATGCGGGGCCGGGGCTCGGCCAGGAGGGGGGCCAGTTCCGCGCGGAGGCGTGTCATTGTGGCGCTATAATTGAAAGTGTACGTATCGGGCTCTCGGAATCGTTCTAACTGGCGTTGCCAGGGCGCGTCAAGGTCCGTTTGGGCGGGCGTGATGGCCGGCGGGGCCGGTCACTTGTCCGGGGGGGAGCGTCCGGCTGTCGGGGGGGGTGACGGGGGCGCGGGGGCATCGAGTTTTGAAAAGTGCGGCGAATTCGGCTAAAATTGAATGGGTGTGCACCTTCACTCTGGACGGGATTGCCGATGAAAACGGGAACGGATCGACGGGCCGGCCTGGAGCACGAGGAGCTGGTCGAGGGCGACGATTACCCTCGTAAGCCCTTGGTCGAGAAGCTGTTGGAGTCGCGGATCATCCTCCTGAGCGACCCGATCGACGCCGACGTGGCGGAGGAGGTGACCTCGAAGCTGCTGCTGCTGGACGAGGAGGATCAGGAGGCGCCGGTGGACCTCTACCTGAACTCGCCGGGCGGGAGCGTGGATGCCGGGTTTGCCATTTATGATGTCATGCGTTTCGTCTCCGCGCCGGTCCGCTGCATCTGCACGGGCCTTACGGCGAGCGCGGCGATCATCGTTCTGCTGGGGGCGGTGAAGGAGGACCGCCTGAGCCTGCCGAACGCGCGATTCCTCATCCACCAGCCCTCTGCGGGCGTTCACGGCTCGACGGCGGACATCGAGATCGAGGCGAACCAGATCCTGCAAATCCGCGAGAAAATAAACGCCCTGATAGCGGAGGAGACGGGCCAGCCCGAGGATAAGGTGGGCGACGACACGCGGCGCAACTACTGGATGGACGCACCGGCGGCGGTGGAGTACGGGCTGGTCAGCAGGATCGTGGAGTCGAAGAAGGACCTGGGATAACGTCTTGTCACCCGGGACTCCCGACGGTATAGTGTGTAGCGTGCAAATGTGAGGAGAAGTGGCGCCGTCGGGCGCAAGAACCGGGGAGGAGTTTACCGTGAACAGGCGAACAGGTTTGCTCTTGGCCCTCATGTTGGTCTTGCCGTTGGCGTTTGCTCCGCAGGCCGCGCACGCGGGCGGGCAGGCCGCTGCGGCGGCCGGGCAGTCCGCCTACGGGCAGGACGTGGTCCTTACGGGTCTTTCCGACCTGGAGTGCGCGGAGGTTTACGAGATCGTTGTCCAGCAGACCAAGGTGCAGCTGAACTACCGGCCGGCCGAAGGCGCGCCGCCCGAAGAGGCGGCCGGGCTGACCAGGTACAGCTACCTGGCGCTGACCGGCGGCGAGGGCGGGGATCGAACGCTCGTGATCGGGCTGATGGCGTATGCCACGCAGGACCCGCGCGTCTACCTGTGGGGTCAGGCTGCCGGCGCCGAGGGGGAGACGATCGCCAACCCGGACATCGCCGTCGTGGCCCAGGCGGTGAACGAGGCGGTGGCAAACCTGAAGAAGGCCCCGCGCACGTATGCGCCCCGCGACCTGGCCCAGGAGGTCTATCAGCTCAGTTACGTGGACGCCGAGAGCTGCGTGAAGGCGCTGCAGCAGATGGGCTACAACACGACTGCCCCGAAGCCAGCGGTCAAGCTCGGCGAACTCCCGATCGTTCTCGCCATGCCCCAGAAGAGCCCGAAGACCGTTACGGCGGCCAAGACCGCCAACAGGCAGCCGTGGCAGATGGACGAGGACACGATCTCCTCCCCGGAGGAGCGCCTGATGATCCTGTATCACACCACCCAGGTGGCGGAGGTGGCCCGGATCAAGGAGATTCTGGAGACTTCCCTGGACGTGGCCGCCCGAAGCGTGCTGATTGAGGGCATGGTGATAGAGCTGACCGAGTCCGGCTTCAAGGAACTCGGGTTCAAGTGGGAGGTAATCAAGTACGAGGACGACCGCGAGGCCACCTTCGAGCCGGGACTGGAGCGGTGGCCGCTGGTCATGCTGTACAACGCCAAGGCGCATCCCGAGGATTTCGTCCGCGAGGTGAACCTGCGGATCGAGGCGGCCATCGACGAGGGGCAGGCCGAGATACTCTCCAGCCCCTCAGTCCTGGTGCTGGACAACCGCAACGCCGAGGTCAGCGTGACCGAAGACATACCGATCCTGGAGTCGCTGATCAGGGAGAACACCACCAACTTCAAGGTCCGGTTCGAGACGGTCGGCATCATAATGAACATCAAGCCGCGCATCAGCGAGGATGCCACCACCGTGGCGATGCAGGTGTTGGTGGAGATCAGCGAGGCGCCGGAGGAGCAGTTCCTCGAGGTCCAGGACCAGAACATTGCGCCGCTCATAACGCGCAGGGCGGTCTCCACCGTTGCCCGCGTGCGCGACAACACGCCTTTCATCATCGGCGGGCTGATCCGCAACGAGAAGGCGCACGAGGAGGACCGGGTCCCGCTGCTGGGCCGCATCCCGCTGATCGGGTTCCTGTTCCAGCACCGCACTGACCGGCGGGAGAAGCGGGAAGTCATCATCGTGCTGACCCCGCGCGTCATCCTGCCCGGCGGCACGAACCGACCCGTCCTGCCCAAGGACAGCGAGCGGTTCGACTTCCTGGAGAACCGCCTGTTCAGGAACTCGTACAGGCTCAAGTCCGAGGACGTCTTCGACCTGGGCTTCCTGGAGAGCAACGAGACCGTCATCGAAACGATGGCGCGCGTGAAGCGCTTCGTGCGCCTGCACCCGGAGTATGTCTCCCGGTCGCCGTTCCGGGAGATGGCCGCCGGGATCATACCGGGCGAGGACGCGGTCGTGGTCCGGATGCTGTTCGAGGTCGTCAGGGACAACCTGGAGCTCTACGAGCAGATAGAGGACGGGCACGTCCTGTTCTTCAGCGAGGACCCCGAGAAGCCGGCCGGTTTCGGCGTGAAGTTCTTCAAGCGCGTGCTGGAAAGCGCCAGCCCGAACGGGAAGCTGGAGGGCTACTTCGAGCGATCCTACCCGAAAGACGTGCTGTTCCTGTGCTATTCCGGGGACCCCACGGGCGGGCTTGACGCCGCGCTGAAGGCGCCCGTGGCCCGAATGGAATGGGTGAACGTGGCCAGCGAAGACGACCTGGAGCGGGAACTGCTCGAGCGCAACAAGCTGGGCGAGGACCTGCGTTACGAGAGGTTCGCCCTGGCGATCAACGAGGAGAGCGACCTTGTCCGGCTGAAGTCCACCATAGCGCTGCGCGAGATCGCGAAAGTCAACAACTTCGAGAACCTGCTGCGGCTGTCGAACTTCCGCGTGGGACGCAAGATAGTCATCCCGCAGCTCGGCAGCCAGGACGAGCGGATGTTCCTCGTCGACCATACAGTCGCCGAGTTCTTCTACAAGAGCGACTACTACTACCACGCCCTTGAACGGGAACTCGAGCAGAGCTACGCGATAATCGAGCAGGTGATGGGGGAGGAAGGTCCTTGAGGGCGCTCTCGGTCCTCGTGGTGCTTGTGGTGTGCGTCGGTTGTGCGACGCCGGCCCCTCCCGAGCCGGGCGGCGGAGCAGTGGCGCGGCTTTCCCCCATGTCATGGGTCAAGGCCGGCATGTCGGCCGACGAGGTCCGTGGCGTACTGGGCGAGCCGGCCCTGATAGAGAAGCAGGCGGAAGACGAACTTACCGAGCACTGGTATTACGGCAGCGGAGGAGTCGTCGTGCTGCACGACGGGGAAGTGCAGTTCAAAGGTCAAGCTGCCGGACGGACCAACTGAACTCGGCACGCCAACGGGTGCCCCCATAACGCGTCCCCTGCAAGCCCCGGGCAGCACTCCTGCGGCGGCGGTGCGGACCTGACCGAACAGGCATGGAAGCCGGCAAAGCCAATCCCATCCGTGAGATGATCAGGCTCCTGAACCCCTACAAGGTCGCCTTGCTGGGGGTCCTGGGGTGTTCGATCATCCTTTCCTGCCTTGAGATGGCGCTGCCCATGGTCGTGGGCTACGTCATCGACCACGTCTTCAAGGCGGACGCTGCGGACGCGGCGCAGACCGCAGCGCGCTTCAGGCTGCTGTGGGTCGTGTTGCTCATCATCCTTGTGATCTATCTGCTGCGCAACCTGATTTACTACGTGACCAAGCCCGCCACGATCGTCGTCGGAGAGAAGGCGGCGTTCGACCTGCGGCAGCGCCTCATCAGCCACCTGCACACGCTGTCGGTGGACTTCTACCAGCGCAACAACCCGGGCAAGATCTCGGCGCGCGTCATGCAGGACGTCCAGAGCGTCAAGCTCTTCATCCAGGACGAGCTAGCGCAGGTGATGCTGAACGGCCTGAAGGTTGTCGTGACGGCGACCATCATGCTCTGCCTCGAGTGGTGGCTGGCGCTGGTGACGTTTGCCGTGATTCCGTTTCACGTGCTGGTTTACTACCTGTTCCGCAGGCCGATCAGCACGTACGCTCGTGAGGCGAAGGAGCACTCGGCCGACGTGAGCGGCGACCTGGTTGCGCAGTTCGACGCGGGCGGCGCTGCCACCGTCAAGGCGGCCGCCACGCAACTGCTGGAGCAGGAGAAGCTGCGCCTCTCGCTCCAGAAAGGCATGGACGCCCAGATCAAACAGAGCCGTTACTACACGCTGCAGAAGATAGCCGCCGACCTGCTGGTCGGCGTGGGCATGATCATCCTGTTCGGCGTGGGCGGATACGCCGTTATACTCGGGCGCCTTGAGCCGGGCCAGTTCATAGCGTTCTTCCTGTACGTGCGCATGCTCTACCCGCTCTCGCTGGAACTGGTCTCGCAGGCGGGCAAGTTCACCCGCACGGCCACCTCCGTCGAGAGGGTGGCGGAGATCATCCAGATTCCGCCGGGCGTGCCGGAGAAGGGGAGCGCCATCCCGGCCGAGATCACGCACGGCAAGATCGAGTTCCACGGCGTCAGCTTCAGCTACGAAAACGGCGAGAACATCCTTGACAACGTTTCGGTCACCCTCGGGCCCTCCGAGCACGTGCTGGTGACCGGCCCCAGCGGCAGCGGCAAGAGCACCTTCGTGAACCTCATTGCGCGCTTCTACGACCCGAGAGAGGGCCAAATCCTGATAGACGGCGTTGACGTGCGGGATTTCACGCTGGACTCACTGCGCCGGCAGATAGGGTTCGTGTTCCAGGACTGCTTCCTGTTCAACGACACCGTCATGAGCAACATCCGGTACGCCTGGCCCAGGGCCACCGACGAGCAGGTCATGGAAGCCGCCCGCCGCTCGTACGCCGACGACTTCGTCGAGCGACTGCCCAACGGCTACATGACCGTCATCGGGGAGGGCGGCATAAAGCTGTCCTCCGGCCAGGAGCGGCGCCTCATGATCGCTCGGGCCATCCTGAAGAACCCGAGGATCCTCATCCTGGACGAGCCGCTCATCTCCCTCGACCCCGAGGCCAGGAGAAGATCCATCGAGGGGCTCGGCACGCTGATCCGCAACAGAACGGTCCTGACGATCACGCACTATCCCAGCGAGCTTCCTTACGCGGACAAGCAGGCCTACATCTCCGACGGAAAGATCACCATCCGCGACCTGTCCGGGCGCGTGATCCGGTCGGGCTGACAGCGTCCCCGGCGCCGGGGCGCTTCCGGAGACATCGTCAAAGGGAGAATGAGCATTGAAGGCGCGTCTCCTGCTTGCTGCGGGCGTGCTTGTGGCCTGCGGCGCGTTCGGCTGCGCGGGGCCCGTTGCGCGTGACGCCGCGCGTTTCGAGCCGGACAGGGCCCTGGCGGCGGGCGCGCTCGACGGCTTTGCCGAGGCCCTGCGGGCGGGATCGCCCGAACGGCTCGGGGAGGTGCTTCTGCCCGCCCTGACGAACGCCGAGACGGCGGCACTGGAGGTCAGGCTCGAGCAGGCGAGCTGGCTGAGCCGATACGAGGGCTATGCGCCGGACGTGGCGGCGGCCCTGTCCCGCGTCGGCCCGCGCGCGTGGCAGCGGGGGCGCGTCCTCCTGAGAATCCCCGCCACGAACGCCCGTGGCCTCAAGCTGAAGGACAGGGCGGAGCTCATCCGGGCGCAGGACCGATGGTGGCTGGCGGACTTCGAGCTGCGCCAGCCCGTGGAAGGCGACCGCATCCGCCCGCCGCAGACGGACCTGGACGAACTGCGACGCCAGGCGAGCCGCATCATGGACGCCCTGCGTCAGGGTCACACAAGTTACGTTTATTCCAGCCTGCCGGACCAGGCTGTCTCGCGATACCGCGTCCCCAGGGACTCCTTCCTGCGGGGCCTGTTCTGGGCGTCCGGTCCGGTATGGGTCTTCGACGACCTGGAGATCGTCAGCAAGCTCGACTTCATTTCGTGGCCGAAGCCTTCCGGCCCGCTGGACCTGGCTTATGTCGCTCCCGGCACGGTGGCCGTCTGCTACGCCATCCCCTATAGCTGGGCGCCTGCGGACCCGGAGAAGCCCGACATGCTGCACGTGAGGCTGGTCTTCGTCAAACAGCCGGAGGGCTGGAGTTTCTTCAGGATTCTGTTCTCCGGGAAAGCCATCCCGGGCAGTTGAGCAGCCCGTCGGGGACAGGCGCAGTGTCCCGTCGTCCATGGAGGACCCCGATGACGGCCGCACGCAGTCTTCTGGTCACGATACAGGGCGCCGAGCCGGGGCGCGTCCATGAGCTGCCCCAGACGCGCGTCGTCACCATCGGCCGCTTGTCGCGCAACACCATAGAGGTTGGCAGCCCGACGGTCAGCCGGTTTCACTGCGAGATCGCCTGGGTCAACGGCCAGTGGCTCCTTAGCGACCTGAACAGCAAGAGAGGCACCTTCGTCAACGGCCAGCGCATTGCTGCCAGGACGGCTTTGCAGCCGGGGGACGTCATCCGGTTGGGTTCGACCGTGCTGCGGTTTGACGTCGAGGACGCGGCGCGCGGCGACGAAGGCGAGATGGACACCCCCGAGGAAGGGGAACTGGACGGAGCCGTCCTGCCCGAGGATGCCTGGGAACTGGACGGAGCCGCCAGGAAGCGCTCCTTTGCCGCCTACCGGCTCAGGATGAACGTCTTCTTCATGTCGGTGATGGCCGTGGCCGTGACGGCTGGCGCCGTGGCCGTGCTGCGATGGGCGCACGCCCGCCAGGTGGGCGCCGCCTCGCGCCCGAGCGCGGCTGAGCGCTCCGCCGCGGACCTCTACGGGCAGGCCCTGGCCGCCCTGGAGGCCGGGAACGTCGGGCCGGGCCTGGCACAGCTCGAGCAGGTCGCCGGCCGCTTCCCCGGGACCACGGCCGCGCGGGACGCGAGCGATGCCTTCGAGCGGACCCTCTGGCAGGGCGTGGAGGAGCGACTCGCGCTGGTCGCCCGGCGCGAAGCAGAGCAGGACTATGCCGCAGCGCTGGCCGCGTATGCGGAACTGGAAGGCCTGCCGCTCACGGATGCGGCGCGGGGCGTCGTGACGTGCCGCCGGGGCTGGACCGTCCGGCTCGCGCGCGCGGCTTTCCAGTGCGTCGAGCGACAGGCCGGGGAACTGCTCGGCAAGGGCGACCGCGACGGCGCCGCCAGGCTCTACGAGCGGACGCGCACCACGATAGGGCTCGCGGAGCTGGCCGACCAGGCCGCCGAGAGGCTGGCAGAACTGCAATCTTCCACTTGAGGGGGAGGCCACCGTTGGCCGCCAGAAAAAAGAACAGCCTGAACACGAACGAGGAACGGCTCGTCGAGATGTCCGTCCTGGGGCAGGTCTCCGACCCCGTCAGCAAGGGGCAGTGGCGCGTCGGGCCGGACGGCGTGCCGACGCTGCTGCCCGGCGTCGGCGGGATAACCTACAACTGCAAGGTGGGCGACAGCGCCCTGGACTGGGAGGTGGACCACGTCGAGCCGTGCGTCTCCGTCAAGAACGAGAACGAGAACAAGAACACCGCCCTGAACACGATGGCGTGCGTGGGCAACGTCGGGCGCGTCGTCTCCGGCGACGCCAAGGGCGCCGAGGGTGTCGTCACGGGCAAGCACGGCGGCATCGAGCACGTGCTGATGGACTTCCCGGACGAGGCGCTGGAGAAGCTGGTCGTGGGGGACAAGGTGCAGGTTCGCGCGCGGGGGCTCGGCCTGAAGCTGCTGGACACGCCGCACGTGAAGTTGATGAACGTGTCCCCCAGGCTGCTGCGGGCGATGGCCCCGGAGAGGCGCGGGGACGTGCTCCGCGTGCGCGTGACGCACCGCGTCCCGGCGGCCCTGATGGGCAGCGGCCTCGGTCGCGCCCACGTGTTCTCGGGGGACTATGACGTGCAGGTCTTCTCCGAGGACGTGGTCGAGCGTTACGGCCTGGAGAGCCTTCGGCTGGGGGACGTGGTCGCCATCGAAGACGCCGACCACGCCTACGGACGCTCCTATAAGCCGGGGGCGGTTAGCATCGGCGTCGTCGTGCACTGCTGCTGCACGACGGCGGGGCACGGGCCGGGCGTGACCTCGCTGATGACCAGTCCGGACGGCAGGATAGAGCCGGTGATCGACGCCGCGGCCAACGTGGCCCGTTACCTGAAGATCGGGCGGATGCGGCCCAAGAAGAAGCGCCGGTGAGGCCCTGAGACGATGCGATCTCGCGATTTCGGCAAGTACACTCTCCTGGAGCACGTGGGCAAGGGCGGCATGGGCAGCGTGTACCGCGCCTGCGACAACTCCACGGGCCGGATCGTCGCCGTCAAGGTCTTCGAACCGACCGACAGTCGCCCGCCCGAAACGTGCGTGAAACTGCGTGACCGCGAAGTGAGCATGCTCGTGCGCGCCGCGCACCCGAACCTCGTCAAGTACTTCGAGTCGGGGCGGATCGGCGATGACTGCTATTACACGATGGAGTTCGTCGAGCAGAGCCTCTACAAGTGGATGCGCAGTGGGCGCGACCTCCCCCTGGTGGACCGGGTGCACATCCTGCGCCAGGCGGCCAGCGGACTGGCGGCGCTGCACCACCAGGGCGTGGTCCACCGTGACGTCAAGCCGGGGAACCTCCTGCTCGACCTGGACCCGAGCGGCGCCGTCCACGTGAAACTGACGGACCTGGGAATAGCCAGGGACGTCAGGGAGGCGGACATCGTCCAGCAGCAGACGCACCGCCGCGTGCTGGGCACGCCGAAGTACGTCTCCCCGGAGCAGATCCACCGGGGCCCGTTCGACGGCCGCTCGGACGTCTTCAGCCTCGGGGTCCTCGCCTACGAGTTGCTCAGCGGGACGGCCCCTTTCAGCGCCGACAGCAGCCAGGCCTACCTCGTGGTCAACGTCGAGCAACAGCAGCAACCCCTCCACGAGGTGAACGAGGAGATCCCTCCCTTCCTGAGCGACATAGTCCAGAAGATGCTCGCCAAGGGGAGGGAGGAACGTTACGACTCCGAGACACTGGCCAGGGACCTGGAGCTGGCGCAGCAGCACCTGGTCAGCGGGGCGCCCCTCGTCGAGCGGGCCAATTCCGCGTCGCTGTTCTACGAGGCCGGCCCGGAGGAGGAAGGGGAGGAGACGGAGACGCTCATCGCGCGGGGCTCGTGGGAGCTGGCGGCGGTCGTGGCGGTCGTGGCCGCCGTCGTGGTGGGGCTGCTCTGGCCGGCGGCGCCCAGGGATGATTCGCAGTCGGCCCCCCCGCCGGCGGCGGACCCGTTGCAGCGGGCCGGCGAGGCGGCCGAGGCGGGCCGCTTCTGGCAGGCCCTCACGCTGCTCCAGGGGGTTTCCGAGGATGACGTGCCCCCCGGGCAGCGCGCCGAGCTGGCCGGGCTCTCCGAGCAGGTGCAGCAGGCGCTGGTGGCCGCGCAGCATGACGCCGCCGCGGCGATGCTCGAAGGCGACCGGCGCGAGGAGGCTGAGGTCTTGCTCCAGCAGACGACCGAGCTGTTCCCCGACAACCCGCTCGCCGGACGGCTCACCCAGGAAGTCCAGGAAGCGCCCCAGCCGCCGCCTGAGGATCGGGAATGGCTGCGCCGGCGGCAGGGCGTCACCGACCTGTCCGGGCGGGGGCTCCACGCCGAGGCCGTGGCATCGGCGCGGGAGCTGGTTTCGGACTGCGCCGACGACCCCGACCGGGCCTCGGCCGCCCGCGCCGCTCTGGGCGGCGCGCTGGGCGCCTGGGCGCGCGCCCTGCTGGGTGCTGAGCCCGGGGCCGCCGCCATCGAGGGGTTCTTCAGCGCCGTCGAGCAGGGTACACAGGCGCCCCCCGGCGGCCCCGACGCGCAGGCGCTCGGCGAACTGCGAATCCGCCTCGGCCGCGCCTACCAGGTGGCCCGTCGCTACGACGACGCGCTCGAGCAGTACTCGCTCGCCGCCGAGGAAGGGGGCGCGCAGGTTGCGCGGCGCGCCGACACTGCCGCTGCCGACCTGCGTGCGAGCATGAAGAGAGACCCGATCAGCGGCGAAGCGGCGCAGGCGGAGCTGCGCGAGCACGGCTTCCTCAGCGCCGTCTGGGAGGGAGGGCCTGCGCCGGAAGTTGCCGAAGGCGTCCTTCGTTTGAGCACGCCGGCCGAAGGCGGCGCGGCCTCCCTGCAGACAATGCGCCCGATCCGCAGCGCGGGCTTCACGGCCGGCGTGGAGTTCAGGCTCCCCGCGCCGCCGCAGCGGCCCGGCGCTGGCCGCGCCGGCATCGCCGTCGCGGACACCGAAGGCCGCGCCTTCGAGTTCAGCTTCGACGGCGCCGCGTACCGTAGAACCGTGCGCTCCGGCGGCATGGCCATTGCGGCGGAGGTCTGCGACGCCGTCGGCGATGAGGAGACGGAATGGCACGCCCTGGCACTGCGTTGCGTTCCCGATACGGCGCAGCTTGCCGTCTTGCTCGACGGCGCGGAGGTGGGCCGGTATTCCTTCGACGTGGCCGATGTGCGTCTGCGCGTCTTCGTGGAGGGCGCGGCCGGGACGCCGGTCGCCGCCGAGTTCCGCAACGTCTCCTTCCTGCCCTCGCCGCCCGCGCCGTGACGGCTGGCTCGTCCCCAGTTTTTCGGGGGTTGGTGGGGATTTTCTGGAAAAGGTAAG
>CAZQEQ010000086.1:0-14951 GCA_964592385.1 uncultured candidatus Brocadiaceae bacterium
GTCGTGGCGTTCGCCCTTTTCATCTTGAGAGCGCTCGGCGTGGACCTGGGAAGCCCTGCCTGGGCCCTGGGCCTGGGCTACGGGGGGCCGGTGGCGCTGATCGCGCCCTACTTCCTGGTCCTCCGGCCTCTCGGCGGCACGCGCCTGGTCCACGAAATGGCCCTTCGCGTGCCGGCTGTCGCCGGCGTGCTCCGGTCCCTGGCGCTGGCGCGGTTCAGCCTGGTGATGCAGCTCACGACGGAGGCCGGCATGTTCGTGCGGGAGGCCGTTGAGACGGCGCTCGAATCGACGGGCAACGCCGCCTTCGCGGCCAGGGGCCGGCGCCTGTCGACGGCCGTCTCGGGCGGCTCCACGCTGACCGAAGCGCTGGAGTCCTCGCGCCTGTTCCCGTCCGATTACATCGAGATTGTGCGGATCGCCGAAGAGTCGGGCGCTCTGCCGGAGCGCTTCGGCTGGCTGGCCGGCCATCACGCCGAAGAGGCCGAATCACGCCTCCGCCTGGCGACCGCCGTCCTGGCGAGGCTCGTCTGGCTCGCCGTGGCGGCATTCATCATCACCTTCATATTCCGTTTCTTCTCGCTCTACATGGGGCGCTTCGGCGGCGGGATGCGTTGACCCTCGGGAGATGGAGTAAAGGAGACGACCGTTGATAGACGAGCTTTCGCTGAAGCCTGACCTGGACGACGCCCTCGTGCGATGGCAGGCGTTCTGGGCGGGCGAGATCATCGACCGGCCGTGCGTGGCGGTCCGCGTGCCCAAGGGCGGAGACTTTCCATGGCCTTCCTATCGCGATAGGTGCGGCGACGTCCGGGCAGCCGTCGAAAAGGCCGCCGCGTCTGTCGAGAACTTCGAGTACCTCGGCGAGGCGGTGCCGTACGTCAGCGCCGACCTGGGGCCGGATCAGTACGGCGCCTGGCTGGGAGGGCACATCCAGTTCTCCGGCGACTCGGGCAACACGAACTGGATCGAGCCGTTCGTGGACGACTGGCGTTCGGCAATGCCGCTGCGCGTGCGCTGGGACGGGGAGGCGTGGCAGAAGACGGTCGCCCTGATGGAGGCGCTGGCCGACGCCGGGGCCGGCAGGTTCCTGGTGGGCATGCTCGACCTGCACTCGAACTTCGACGCGCTCTCCGCCATGAGGTCCCCCTGCCGGCTCTCGATGGACATCTACGACGAGCCCGGCGTCGTGCGGGAGGCCGCGCGGCAGGTGGGCGACACATTCGTGCCCGTCTTCGAGCGGCTCGAGACGGCGGGCAAGCACAATGAGCGCGGCTACATCGGCTGGATCGGCGCCTATTCGCCGACGCGCTACGCCGTGACCCAGTGCGACTACGCGTGCATGTTGTCCCGGGAGATGTTCGTGGAGTTTGTGCTGCCCGAGCTGCGAAAGGAGTGGTCCTTCCTGGACCACACCATCTACCATTACGACGGTGTGACGGCGCTCCAGCACCTGCCCGCCGTGCTGGCCGAGCCGGACGTGGACGCCATCCAGTGGGTGCCGGGCGCGGGCAACAGGGAGAACTACCTGTGGGACGACCTGATGCTGGAGATCCAGCGGGCGGGCAAGGGCCTGCACGTCGCCGCGCCGCCCGAGCAGGTCAGGCGCCTGCACGGCGTCCTGCGCCCCGAGCGCGTCTTCTACGACACCTGGTGCGACAGCGTCGCCGAGGCGGAGAGCCTGCTCGACTGGCTCCGCAGGAACACGTGAGGGGCGGAGTCCTCTTTGACAGCCCCCGGCCCCGGACGTAGAATCGCTCATTCGCCTCCCGCCGATTCCGCGGGTGGCGGCTGACGGGCAATGCCTTCTCCAACGGGACGGAGCGGTTCATGAAGAAGTGTGGAGCGGTGACTCTGACGGTGACGGTCCTGATCCTGGCCGGCTGCGCGGGACCGACGGTGGCGGCACAGGTAGTCGAAGCCCAACCGGCCCGGGGCCTGTACCGCGCCCCGCTGGCGGTCACGGCCCCGGTCGTGGACGGCGTCGGCAACGATGTGTGCTGGGCGCGCGCGCCCTGGGCGCCCGTTGACCAGTTGTGGGTGGGCGAGCCCGTGACCGCGACCGATTTCTCGGGCCGCTACAAGGTCGTCTGGACCCCGCAGAGGCTCTACGTCCTCGCCGAGATCAAGGACGACGTGCTCCGCGACACGCACCCCGACGGGCTCCGGCAGTGGCCGGACGACGACTGCGTCGAGGTCTTCCTCGACGAGGACCGATCCGGCGGCGAGCATACTTACAGCTACAACGCCTTCGCCTACCACGTCGCGCTCGATTATCGGGTGGTGGACATGGGCACGGACCGCCGGCCGCACTACTACAACGACCACGTGACGGCCCGCCGCAACGAGGACAGAGGCGTGTACACCTGGGAGCTGGCGCTGGACGTTTACGACGACACCTACCAGGACGGCTCCGACGCGAACCGGCCCGTCACCCTCAACGCCGGCAAGGTCATGGGATTCGCCATCGCGTACTGCGACAACGACGCCAGCGAGAAGCGGGAGAGCTTCATCGGCTCGGTCGAGATCGAGGGCGAGGACAAGAACCGGGGCTGGCAGGACGCGGGCGTCTTCGGGGCGGTCGAACTGACGTCGGAACTGGACCTGCCGTCCGTTCTCTCGGACAACATGGTCCTCCAGCGGGACGTGCCCGTGCGCGTCTGGGGATGGGCGCCGCCGGGGGAGGAGGTGACCGTTGGCTTCGCCGGGGACACGGCGACGGCGACGGCCGGGCAGGACTGCACGTGGCAGGTCGAGCTGCCGGCCGTGCCGGCGAATGACGAGCCGGCCGCGCTGAGCGTGTCGGCCGCCGGCGCCTCTCTGGAGGTGTCGAACGTTCTGGTCGGGGACGTCTGGCTCTGCTCGGGCCAGTCCAACATGGCGTTCGCGGTGCGCGGTTCCGAGGGCGGCCAGCAGGCCGCCTCCGAGGCGGCCCGGGAGACCGGCATCCGCCTCTTCCGGGCGCCCAACGTCGTCTCGGGCGCCCCCCAGGCCGACGCAGCGGGCCGCTGGCAGCTTTGCAGCCCGTCCTCCGTGGCGGGATTCTCTGCCGTGGGCTACTACTTCGGGCGCGAACTCCATCGGCACCTGGGCGTGCCCGTCGGGCTGATTCACACCGCCTGGGGCGGCACGCCGGCCCAATCCTGGATGCCGATGCCCGCCCTGCTGGAGGCGCCCGGGGGCCGGGAGCGCGTGGACGATTCACAGCGGAGCCTCGAAGCGTGGTACAACGAGGAGGCGACGAGACAGCGCGAGGCGGAGACGGCGAAGTGGCGGGAGGCCGTGGCCAGAGCACGGGCCGAGCGGCAGACCCCGCCGCGAATGCCCGCACACCTGAGCAACCCCCACACGAGCGCCTGGCGCCCGTGCTCCCTCTACAACGCCATGATCCACCCCTTTACGCCCATGGGCCTGCGCGGCTTCATCTGGTACCAGGGCGAGTCGAACGCGGGCGAGGCGAGCGACTACCACGAGCTGCTCTCGGCGCTGATCCGTAGCTGGCGCGCGGCCTGGGGCAGGGGGGACCTGCCGTTCCTGTTCGTCCAGCTTCCCAACTTCCTCGCCCTCCAGACCGAGCCCGTCGAGGACGGCTCTTCCTGGGCCGTCCTGCGCGAGGAGCAGGTCCAGACGCTCTCACTGCCCGCGACGGGGATGCCCATCATCATTGACGTCGGCGAGGCCGACGACATCCACCCGCGCAACAAGCTCGACGTCGGGCGCAGGCTAGCGCTGGTCGCCCGCGCCGTCGCGTACGGCGAGGACCTGGTCTACTCCGGTCCGCTCTACGAGGGGATGGAGAAAGGGGACGGGCGGATCGTCCTGCGCTTCAAGCACGTCGGGGACGGGCTGAAGGCCCGGGACGGCGGCGAGCTGAAGGGCTTCGCCGTCGCCGGCCCCGACGGGCAGTGGGCCTGGGCCCACGCCGAGATCGAGGGCGACACCGTCGTCGTCAGCTCGGCGGACGTGGCGGACCCCGTCGGGGTGCGCTATAGCTGGGCCAATAACCCCGTCGGGAACCTTGTGAACAGCGCCGGGCTGCCCGCCTCGCCGTTCCGCACGGACGACTGGTGAGCGGGGAGAGCGGGCGGAGGGAGGGCGGTTCCGGCGCGGAGGCATGCCCTTGGACAGCGCGGCGAAGAGATGTGCGGGAATGCTGATAGCGGGCCTCTTTGTCGTCCTGCTGGCGGGCTGCGCGCCGGCCCGCGCTGCGGCCCCTCCTGACGGGCCGGAGGCGGCCGGCGTATCCGGCGGCGAGGCGCCTCCCGCGCAAGCCCCCCGTAGCGTTGGCGAAGGAGGGTGGGTGCCCGCGCCGGCGGCCCCCGGGGCCCCGGTCGTGCCGTTCCACTGCCGCGTCGTGGACTACGGCGACGACCTGGCCCGCTACGATTCCGGGGACGGCGGCACCAGCTATCGCTCCGGCGACGCCCCCCTTCCGCTGAAGCTGGAGCACGGCCCGGACGTGGACGGGGACGGCGACACCGAGGACGACCACGTCGCCTGCCTGGAGTTCAGTCTGAGCCAGACGCTCAGCCCCCCGCCGTGGCCGGCCAGCGGCTACCTGCCGGGCGTCATGAACGGCACCTGGTACGGCGGGATCACCTGGTACGAAGCGAACACGCCCCTCGGCGCCCACGGCATCACGGCCGAGCACTACGTCAACCCCAACCACGAGGGCCCGTTCTTCGACCGCCGGGCCGAGGATTTCGCCCTCCAGGGCAGCACCTACACGGCGAACCCGGCCGCCGCGCACCGGCAGTTCGCCGTGTTCGTCTGGAAGAAGGAGGACTTTCAGAACGGCGGCGACCGCTGGCCGGTCAGCTTTGACGACCAGAGCCGGATGGTGGTCTACATCGCCCGCTACTGGCATGGGTTCGATGACGGCCGTTTCGTCGTGCAGGACGCGGCCGGGGCCGGCCCCGGCGCGACCCCGTTCTACGTCTCGGAGGAGACCTTCGACGTCCCCGAATGGGTGATCGGGACGAAGTGGAACAACGGCAAGCCCTACGTCTGCCGTCCGGCGGCCACGCGCTGGGCGCGGTACGAGCCGGCGGGCTACAGGATAGACTTCGACCCGGACGCAGCGACCTTCGAGGAGCACGAGTTCCGGGACGTGCGGGCCGTCGGCTGGTACCTGGGCAAGAGGGACCTGGACACCGAGCAGACGCACGTGAAGTGGTACGCGTTCGAGGTGGACGCCGTGGTGCACCGGCCGCGCCGTCCGAGCGAGAGCATGGCAATGGTCGAGGTCCCCGCCGGGCAGGCCGGGCCCGTGCCGGCCTTCTACATGGGCGCCTGCGAGGTGCCCTACAGCCTGTGGAAGCAGGTCTACCGCTGCGCGACCAGCCCCTTCTACGCGATGGAGCCCAACTACCTGTTCCTGAAGGACGGCGACATGGGCAGCATGGACCTGGGCGACCTCCAGCACGGGCAGGACGAGCCCGTGACGGACGTCACCTGGCTGGACGCCCTCGCCTTCTGCAACGCCCTCTCGGAGATGGAGGGGCGCACGCCGTGCTACTACACGGACCCGGCCATGGAGGAGGTGTTCCGCTTCCAGGAGATATCCACCCGGGCAACTTGGCCGAGGGGGCGCGAGGCGGGGGAGAACCCCGACTATGAGCCCATCGAGGCGCCCGAGATACACGTCAGGTGGGAGGCCGACGGCTACCGGCTGCCGACGGAGGCCGAATGGACTGCCGCCGCGGGTGCGGAATCGGGATTGCATGATGCGGACTCGGCGTGGACGAGCGCCAACAGCGGCGGGACGACCCACCCCGTCGGGTCGGGGGCGCCCGATGCCCTCGGCCTCTACGACATGATTGGCAACGCGTGGGAGCTGGTCTGGACGGCGCGCGGGGCTCATGACGCGGGGCGCGCGGACCCGCTGACGGCGCTGGGCGGGGGCTTCAACTGGAGCCCGCAGCAGGGGAGGGTGGCCGCCGCGCCGGCCATTCCTTACGGCGACGAGCACTGCGACGGGAACTACGACGTCGGCTTCCGGGTCGTCCGCAGGGAGCCCGGCCTGCCGGACCCGGCAGTGACTCCGGCCTTGCCGGCGCCGGAGGTCCCCTCCTGGCCCTTCGCTCCGGGCGAGAGGGGCCGTCCGCCTTTCGCAGTCCCCGTACCGCAGTTGGCGCTGGAGATGGTCGAGGTGCCCGAGGGCTCCTACGTGCGGCCGGACGATCGCGCCACGATCTCGCTCTCTTCCTTCCGCATGGGCAGGACCGAGGTCACCTACTCCCAGTGGCGCCAGGTGCGCGACTGGGCCCTGGCGAACGGCTACGTGTTCGCCTCCGATGGCGACATGGGGAGCATGTACTGGTACGACCACCCGCACGGGCCCGATGAGCCGGTCACGGACATCACCTGGCACGACATGATGGTCTGGTGCAACGCCCTGTCCGAGCTGGAGGGCAGGACGCCGCTTTACTACGTGGACGTCGCCAGGATGGCCGTTTACCGCGCGGCGTTTGCTTTCCGGCCGATCAAGATCAACGGGGAGCAGCTGGGCAAGAGCATGCACACGAAGGACGAGTACTCGAAGTACCTGCGCGTCAACGGGCCGGAGCCGTGGGTCTTCGTCCGGTGGGACGCGGACGGCTACCGCCTGCCCACGCTGGCCGAGTGGCAGTATGCCGCCTCGGCAGGCACGTCATGGGCGGCGGGAGAGCTCGACGATTACGCCTGGACGAGGGCCGGCGCGGGCGGCCGCACGCACCCGGTCGGACGCAAGGCGCCGAACCCCTTCGGCCTGTACGACATCATCGGCAACGTGTACGAGAGGCTCTGGAGCGTGGCCGACGACGCGAAGGACTACTACTACGACACGCGGAACCCGAACGGGGACTGGTACGACTACGACGCGCTCGGCCGGCCGGCGGACGTGCGCAGCCACGTGCGCGCCAAGCGCGGGCCTTACGCCGCCGGCGGCTCGTGGTTCCGCGGGGGGATGGGCGCGACGAATTTCATCCCCTCCGTCGGCTATCCCGACGTGGGTTTCCGCGTGGTCAGGTGCGAGGCCGGCACCCATCCCCGCGACGGCGTCGAGACGCAGCAGCGGGTCGCTCTCGACGTGGACCCCCAGGCCCTGGACATGCTACAGGGCCGCATCTGGCGGGCGAACGTCATGCGCAACGGCGTGTTCGAGGCCCCCGGCCTGCCTCGGCTTCGGGGGGAGAAATGGAGGTTCCAGGCCGACGGCCCGGTCAGGTCCTCGCCCGTGGCGGTTGACGGCGCGGTCTACGTGGGCAGCGACGACGGCCGTTTCTACGCCGTGGCGGCGGCCGACGGCGCGCCGCTCTGGGAACTCGAGGTCCCCGGCGGGGTCGAGTCGTCGGCCTGCGTCGCGGGGGGCGTCGTCTACTTCCACGGCAACGACAGCCGGCTCTACGCCGTTGACGCCCGGAGCGGCGAACTGAGGTGGAAGTTCTCCTGCCCCGACGCTGGGACGGCGACGAAATCCTCGCCCGTCGTGGGCTACGGGATTGTCTTCGTCAACCTGGGGCGGCGCGGCGTCATCGGCGTGGACGCGCGAACGGGCGAGCAGGCCTGGCGCTGCCGCGAGGCCATGGCGCCGGCCGGCCTCGGCTCCCCCGCCCTCGCCGAGGGGCTCCTGATCCAGGGCGGCTCGGGCGTCTCGACAGCCTACGCCGCCTCGGTGCGCACCGAACGGGTGCAGTGGCAGGGCAGGGTCCCCGGCTACACCACGGGCACCACGGCCGCCGTCTCGGACGGCCTGGCCTTCGTCGGCACAAGCTCGAACGAGCCGGGCGTCGGGGCTTTCGAGCTCGCCGACGGCCGGCGCAGGTGGGGCGCACAGGTCGAGGCACACCTTTCCAAGGAGCAGAAGCGCACGATCTACTGCTCCCCGGCCGTCTGGGAGGGCAGGCTCTACGTCGGCTGCGACAGCGGCTACCTGTACGTGCTGGACGCCCTGCGGGGGACGCCGCTGTGGGACTTCCAGACGGGCGGCGCGGTGCGTTCCTCGCCGGCCGTCGCCGACGGGGTCGTCTACTTCGGCAGCAATGACGGGCATCTCTACGCTCTCGATGCCCGCACAGGCGAGGAGAAATGGCGGTTCAGCACCGGCGGTCCCGTCGGGTCGTCCCCGTGGGTAGGGGAGGGCGTAGTCTACGTCGGCAGCGACGACGGCTGCCTCTACGCCCTGCACTGAGAGGCGTCTCCCCGTTACGGATGGTGCAGTCGGAGGGCCTGTGGAGCGATACGTAATCGAGTTCCTGCTCTACGCCGCGGTGCACCTCTATTGCTTCCTGCGGCTCCGGGCCGTCGTCTCTTCCCGTCGCGCTTTCCTGCGCGCTGTCGGCGGCGTGTTCATCTTCATGGTGCTTGCGCCGTTCGTGGTCTTCTTCGTTGACCGCGCCGGCGTGATGTGGGCGGCGCGGCCCCTGGCCGTGGTCGGCTACATGTGGATCGCCGTCATCCTCTGGTTCACATTGCTTGTGATGGCCGTGGACCTCTGGAACCTGGTGGTGAGGTTGCTTGCGCGAGCCGTGCGCCCGGCCCGGCGGCTCGCCGTGCCCGGGCGTCCCGCGTTCGCTTTGGCCGGCGTTGTCGTCCTCTGCGCGGCCTGCTGGGGATTGTATGAAGCCGGCGCCGTTCGGCTCGTCCAGGTGACGATCGAGACGGACCGCCTCGAACCCGGGTCCACCCCGCTGCGCATCGTGCAACTGGCCGACCTCCACCTGGGCCTGATACTCGGACAGGGCAGGCTCAGCAAAGTGCTCGACCTTGTGGCCGAAGCCAGGCCCGACGTCGTGGTGGCCACGGGCGACACGGTGGACGCGTCCTTCCGCGGCCTCGACGAGGAGGCGGCCATGCTGGCCGGGTGCCGGCCGCCCCTGGGCAAGTTCGCCGTCTTGGGCAACCACGAGTACAACGCCGGCGTCGAGCAGAGCCTTGCCTTCCTGGAGGCGGCCTGCTTCACGCTCTTGAGAGCCGAATCGACGCCCGTCGGCGACAGGCTCATCGTCGCCGGCGTGGACGACCCGGCGGGGCGCATCTGGGGTAAGGAGGTCCGGGCGGACGAGGACGCCGCCCTGCCGGCAGGGGAGGGGCGGCCCCTGACCGTGCTGCTCAAGCACCGGCCGTCCGTGTCCGAGGGATCACTCGGGCGCTTCGACCTGCAACTGTCCGGCCACACGCACGGCGGCCAGATATTTCCCTTCGGGTTGTTCGAGGCCCTGCAGTATCCGCACCTTGCGGGGCTGTTCCGGCTGGACGGCGGCTCGATCCTCTATGTGAGCAGCGGCGCCGGGACGTGGGGGCCGCCGCTCAGGCTCCTTGCACCGCCGGAGGTCACGCTCTTCATCCTTGAGCCGGCGGGCGGGCCGTAGCCTGCGGCGGGGTGAGCGGCGGCGCGCCGACACGGTGGACGTGGAAGCCCATCTGCGCCAGCGCCGCGTGGTCGAGCAGGTTGCAGCCGTCGAACAGGAACGCCGGCCTCTCCATCCGCGCCAGTATCCTGCCGAAGTCCAGCTCGCGGTACTCGGGCCAGCCGGTCAGCAGCGCCAGCGCGTGCGCCCCCTCCGCGGCCTCGTAGGGGTCCGCCGTGAAGGTCACCCCCGGCGTGCCCTCGAGGTCCCTGCGGGCATTGTCGAGCGCGCGCGGGTCCGTGACCGCCAGTGACGCGCGCTCATCGGCGAGCTGCCGGCATATCGTGATGGCCGGCGAGTTGCGCGTGTCGCTCGTGCCGGGCTTGAAGGCGAACCCCAGCACGGCGACCCGCTTGCCGGCCAGCGTGTTGAACATGGCGCCGAGCATCGCGCGCACGAACCGTTGCTGCTGGTGGTCGTTCAGCGCGACGACCTGCGCCCAGTAGGCCGCCGCCTCGGGCAGGCCGTGCTGCTCGCAGAGGTAGGCCAGGTTCAGGATGTCCTTCTGGAAACATGAACCGCCGAACCCGACGCCCGCGCGCAGAAACTCCGGCCCGATGCGGCCGTCCATGCCCACGGCCCGGCTCACCTGCACGATGTCCGCCCCCGTCCGCTCGCAGAGCGCCGAGATGGCGTTGATCGACGAGATGCGCTGCGCCAGGAAGGCGTTGGCCGCCAGCTTGGTCAGCTCGCTCGACCACAGGTCCGTCGCCACGATCCGCTCGCGCGGCACCCAGTGGGCGTATATCTCGACGATCGCATCGAGGGCCTCCCGCCCGGACGGCGTCGGGTGCGCGCCTATCAGCACGCGGTCCGGTTCCTCAAGGTTCCGGATGGCCGTGCCTTCGGCGAGGAACTCGGGGTTCGAGACGACCTCGAAGTGCACGCCCCCGGCGTTATCGCGCAGGATCGCCTCCATCGCCTCGGCCGTGCGCACGGGCAGGGTGCTCTTCTCGACGACGACCTTGGGGCTGGCGCTGCAGCGGGCGATCTGGCGGGCGGTGGCCTCCCAGTACTGGAGGTCGGCGGCCCGCCCGGCGCCCTCGCCGAACGTCTTGGTCGGCGTGTTGACGCTCACGAAGATGACGTCCGCCCCGTCGATGTGCCCCTCGACGTCGGCGTGGAAGAACAGGTTCCGGCCGCGCACGGCCCGGACGACTTCCTCCAGCCCGGGCTCGTAGATGGGCAGGGACTCGCTGTTCCACGCTGCGACCTTGTCCGCGTTGATGTCCACCACGTCAACGCGGTACTCGGGGCAGTGCTTGGCGATCACGGCCATGGTCGGGCCGCCCACGTAGCCGGCGCCGATACACAGGATATTCTTCATGGCTCCATTGCCCTCGGGAGCGGCGGGTCGCGCACGGGCGCATTATACGCCTTCGGCCGGCGCCGCGTCACTCCTCAGGTGGGGCGGCCCTCCAGCCTGAGCACAAAGCCCAGCAGCAACAGAACCCCCCCGCCCAGCAGGAACGCCCAGGATATGCCCGTCTGCCGGGCGGAGCCGATGTTGTCGGCCACCCAACCGAACAGCGGCGCCACGACCGCCGCCAGGATTGCGCGGAGCTGGTTCTGCACCGACAGGACTGTGGCACGCTGCTGACCGGGTATCTTCTCTGAGAGAAAGCCGACCACGACCGGCTTCCTGAGGTTGTAAAGCGTGTAGAAGAAGAACAGCACGACGATGGCGGGAATGACCAGGTTCATCCTGTAGAGGGTGCCGGTGAGGCAGAACGCCACGGCGAAGACCCAGAAAAGCCCGTTGAGCGTCCTGCCCAGGTGGCCGGTCCTGTCGGCCAGGTGGCCGCTGAGGCGCGACGAAACGAAGCTGTTCATATGCACGCAGAACGCGACGACCCCTATGAGCACGAACGTGCGCTTCTGGTCGTCGCCCACGGCGGCCAGCAGGGGCAGGCTCAGCGCCGCCGTCTTGACGATCGGCTGAAGGTAGTCCTTGGCCACCCGGAAGAAGGACTCGAACACGGACTCGTTCACCACGATCTTGCCTAGTTCCTTCGTCTGCCACAGGGACTTCGCGCTCTGCACCGTGTGCCACCACATCCCGCTCAGGACGGCCTGCTTCTTGACCTCGCCGTCCAACTCGCGCGGGTAGGTGAGCATCAGCAGAAGCCCCAACACGTAGGGCACCATCGTGGCAGGGAAGATGATGCCGTAGCTGCCGCCGAAGAGCGCGAAGACGATCAGGGCCAGGGCGGACGCCGCCGAACCCAGCCGCGACATCGAGCGCGTGATGGAGTAATAGTGGACCTTCTGGTCGCCCAGCCCCTCCAGGTCGAGATGCTGCATGATCATGGACTTGTGCGTGCCCGACCGGAAGGCTTCCCCCGCGGCGAACAGGACCATCGCCGGCACGAAGGCCCAGAACGAGGAGGCCAGCGAGAACACGGCGAAGGAACACAGGTAGGCGCCGAACGCTGTCATCATGGCCCGGCGGCGCCCCGTCACGTCCGCGACGATGCCCGTGGGGACCTCCATCGCGTAAACGCAGATCTCCCGAATGCCGATCAGGATTCCGAACTGCGTGTACGAGAGGCCCTTTGCCACCGTGAAGAACAGCAGAAAAAGGGGTTCGAAGAACTGAAGGTTCTTCAGGAACCCGTAGGCCGAGAACTTGAACAGCATCACCCTCTGAGGGCCCGTCAGCTTCACCCTTGTCTGACCTCCGTGATCGCGCCCGCCGCCGCCGGCTTCGGGACGCGGATGACGGCCAGCAGCAGCACCATCGCGACGAAGGCGAGCGCGGCGCCGAAGGAGAAGGCGTACTGCACGCCCACCCTGTCCCACAGCCAGCCCATGATGACGCTGGCGGGCACGGCCGCAAGCCCCACCACCAGGTGGAACAGCCCGTAGGCCAGCCCGCGCACGTTGGCCGGCGCCAGGTCGGCCACCATCGCCCGGAACCCGCCCTCCGCCATCGCGTAGTAGACCCCGTACACGGCGAACAGCGGCCAGAGCCACGCCTTGCCCCCGACGAAGGCCAGCCCGAAGTACACGGCCGCGTAAACCAGGAACGCGCCGGCCAGGATGGGCTTGCGCCCGACCCGGTCCGACAGGCTCCCGATCGGCGTCGCCAGCACCGCCTCCACGGCGTTCATGACCAGCATGAGCATTATGACGAACGGCGCGGAGAACCCCACCGCGTCCGCCCGCAGCACCAGGAACGCGTCGCTCGAGTTGCCCAGCGTGAACAGCCCCGCAATGAGCAGATACCACTTGAACTGCGGGCCGAGCCGCCCGCCCGCGCGCGCCTCGCCCGCTGTGTCCTCGCCGGCAGGCGGCGTCGCCTCCCGCACGAACAGGATCACCAGCAGCACGGCCACGAGCGCCGGGATGAAGGCGATCACGAAGAGCAGCCGGAAGTCCTGCGGCTCCATCTTCAGCACCCAGACCAGCACGAGTGCGCTCAGAAGCCCCATGAACGCGCCGGCCGTGTCCAGCGCCCGGTGCAGCCCGAACGACACTCCCCGCGTCCCCTCCGCGGCCGAGGCCGCCACCAGCGCGTCGCGCGGCGCGGTGCGTATGCCCTTGCCGATGCGCTCGGAGAAGCGGATCGCCAGGAAGTGCCACCAGACGCCGGCCACCGCGAAGAGCGGCTTGGCGACCGTCGAGACCCCGTACCCGATCGCCACCAGCGCCTTGCGCTTGCCCAGCCTGTCCGAGAGCCAGCCCGAGACCAGCTTCAGCAGGCTGGCCGTGCTCTCGGCCACGCCCTCGATAAGGCCGATCACGGGGAACGCTATGCCCTGCGCCTTCATGAACAGCGGCAGCACGACCGGGATGATCATCTCGCTGGACAGGTCCGTGAAGAAGCTGACCAGCCCCAGTGCGACGACGTTGCGGCTTATCTTGCGTTTCGCCATACCCCGCGTGGTTCCTCGTCTGACCCTATCAGCGAAGCAATCCGTGCCGAGCGTTACGCCCGCCACGGCGCCTGAGTGTAACCCGCCGGGGTCTCCTGTCAAGCGCGTGCCTTTCCATCCGGGTGGCGGAGGCGCTATACTGGCCGGCGGAGAGGTGCCGGAGCGGTCGAACGGGGCGGTTTCGAAAACCGCTGAGCCCCATGGGGGCTCCGGGAGTTCGAATCTCCCCCTCTCCGCCACACGTCTTTCAGCGCAGAGACCGCGGAGCGCGCAGAGACGGCGAACGGGGGGCCGGGAAGGGGGGCTGCCGGCGCCGCCGGGCGCTCACAGGCGGAATGTCCGCCCGGACATGCCAAACGAGCCCGATTCCGCGAGAAGCCTTCTCGCTATGTCAAAGAGCAGTTTTGTTTTGTCAGGAAAAAAAGCGCGCCGGACAAAACGGACATCCCGCGCCCCGAACGGGCGGTAGAAACCACGACGAGCACGACGAGCACGACGAATCACCACGAAGACCACGAAGCGCACGAAGGCAAGACGAGCGAGGGCTATTGCCAAGCATACTTGACCCGCCAGCATCTCTGATCCCGCGTTGCCGGGCTTTGGCTCAATCCTCATGCCCGCCGTACGGCTGGAACACGACGAATCACCACGAAGGGCACGAAGGGCACGAAGAACACGAAGGCACGAACTGACAGCCGAACAGGGAGGGCGGACCCGCATTCAGGGTTCAGGGTTGCTTCTGTTCCATTCCGCAATCCGCAATCCCCAATCCGCACTCGCATCGCTGTGCCTTGCCTCAATCCTCAGGCCCGCCGTACGGCGGACCGACGAGTTGCTTGTTTCTTACTGTCTGCCGTTCCGCCGTTTGTCGCTGGCCGTTTGCCGTTACCTTTCGCCTTTCGTCGTTCTACTTCATACTTCTGCCTTCTGCCTTGATACTTCCGGCGGAAAGCGATTGTAATCGTTTTCCGCCGGCCATGTGTCCGCTCTGTCCCTTACTGACCGAAGAAATCGTCGGGTGCCGTTTCCGCGCCCGCTGGCACGCGCCGGAGTCGCCAGCCGTCCATCCCAGAACAACCCCACGCCAGACGAGTAGTTGCACAGCAAAGCGCTGGACCTTCAGCGCCCGTGGAGTATAATTGGAGCACAGCAAACGACAGATACCCGGAAGAGAGAGCACACTGCTATATCGAGGGGTCCGACTCGGAGTGAGCTGCTGCAGGAGTTGTGGAAGTCTGTCCGGCGGATTGAATGGCCATGCTACGTATGTTTGCCGTATGGCCTCTGACGCGAGAGGGACTATCCAATGGCCAATCTTAGGATAAAGTGTCCAACCTGCGGCGCATGGCTGCGAGTATCTGAAAAGGCTGCGGGCCAGACTGCCAGTTGCCCGAGGTGCCGTGCGGAAGTTCCAATTGCGTTTGGCGCGCCGCCAGACCAAGGCGCAGTAAGGGTCACGGGCGACGATCTGGAAAAGTCGAAACGGCAGGACACGGACGAGGGGGAACGGGACGGTCCACCCCCGGTCCGCGCCCGGTGGGAAGGTCTCTACGCACCCTCGGTGTCGACGGCGCGCGGTTCAGGGGACATGAAACCAGTCTACGCGGAGGATGTTCTGCGCGTACTGGCGTGGACTAGGCTCTGTCTGAAAAACCCTTGCAATGTGCTTTCCGAGTCCGGTACG
>CAZQEQ010000087.1:0-14889 GCA_964592385.1 uncultured candidatus Brocadiaceae bacterium
TCTCGGTGTTGATGCGGTTGAACTCGCTGACGGGCGGCTTGTAGCGCAGGAAGGACAGCCGCCCCCCCTCCAGGCGCAGCTTGCCCCTGTCGCCGATGATCTCCACGGTCCGGCTGCCCACCTCGCAGGTGGAGACGTAGAAGTAGCCGGCGGCGCCGTTCTCATACTCGAGCATGGCCTCGGCGTGGTCCTCCACCTCGATGTCGTGCATCTGGGTCGCGCATCGGCCGCGGACCTTGCTGGGCATTCCCGCCAGCATGGTGAACACGTCCATGATGTGCGGCGCCTGGTTGAGCAGCACGCCGCCGCCCTCGCCGCCCCAGGTCGCCCGCCAGGTGCCGGAGTCATAGTAGGCCTGGGAGCGGAACTCGGGGGATATCAGCAGCGTGCGCCTTACCTCCCCCAGCTCGCCGTCTTCCACCAGCTGCCTGGCCTTCTCGATGTTGGCCTGGCTGCGCATCTGGAACATGACGGCGAACACCTTGCCGCTCTTGCGCCACGCCTCGGCCATCTCCTCGGCCTCGCCGATAAGGACGCCTATCGGCTTCTCGCTGAGGACGTGCAGGCCCGCCTCAAACGCGTCGATGGCAATGGGCGGGTGGAAGTAGTGCGGGGTCGCGATGACCACGGCGTCGGCCAAGCCGGCCCCGATCACTTCCTTGTGGCTCGTGAAGTGCGGCACTCCGAACTGCTCGCCCACCTCCTGCGCACGCCGGGGATTGACGTCCACCAGGGCCGTCAGCTCGATCTCCTCGATCTGCGTGCAACTCTGGGCGTGAGCAGAACCCATGCCTCCGACACCGACTATGGCAACTCTGACCTTTTCGTCACTCATTGACCTCTCCATCGTCTCGAAGTCACGTCGTCAGGGAGAACCGCGCTTTTCTAACGAACGGCGCTTCCCAATGCAACTGAAAGGGGCGGCGCCGGCTACAGCAGCCCGCCCGTCCGCTCGGCCGGGAGTTCGTTGGGGAAACCTATCGCCTCCTCGCACGCCTGGCCGGCCTGCTGGAGCCGGTCGCCGACCCGCGGCGAGAGGAATACGTAGAGCCTCCAAAGCGCCCGGTGCTGGTCCTTTAGGACGCGGATTTCCTCGCTGTTCAGGGACGACAGCTCGGTCATGCCGCCGTTCGGGAGGGTGACCGGCACGTCGGCCTCCTTGAGCGCCATGCCAGGCGGGGCGCAGTAAACGGCCACACGATGGGCGTCCGTGCCCAGCGCCCCGGCTATCCGGCGCTCGGCCTCGTCCCGGCGAGCGTCGGCGTTCAGGTGGTAACTGCGGACGAGTCGCTCCACGTTCTCCTCCCCCACGCGGCGCGAGAGCACGTAGCACCGCTTGAAGAGCCGCCGTCGGCGGAAGTCCTCCAGCAGTTCGCGCAGCCCCTCCTCCCGGCCAAAGCGCTCCCGCAGGGAGTAGACCAGCGCCTCGTCGGTCAGCTCGCACAGATCGTCCTCGGTGAGCCCGGCGGCCATGGCCCTCTCCACCGCCTTCGAGATCATGACGCCGGCCGCGATCTTCGCGTGGTGGTAGTAAACCCTCTCGCTGAGCACGTAACGGATGCGCAACAGATTGGTGATCTCGCTCAGGGCGTCGCGGCGCAGCAGGCCGCCCCGGTGCAGGTCCAGTGCCAGGCGCCCGTCCACGACCCGGAAGTAGCGGTACAGCCGCTCGTCGAACTCGTAAGAGAGCCCGCAGAAGTAGTTGTCCCGCTTCAGGTAGTCCAGCAGGTCGGCGCAAATTGTGCCGCTGACAACGTCGCGCAGGTACCGCCGCCCGGGGGCAAGTTCGCCTTCGGGCGCCATCGCCTCCAGGGCCAGCCGACCCGCCTCAGAAGCACCGAGCCGCTCGGCCATCTCCCCCTGGCGCACGAGCCGGTCATACCGCGACGCGCTCGCGTCATGGCGTTCGAGCAGCCTGCGCTCGTCCTCGAAGGTGTGCCCGAACGGGATGTGGGTGACGTCGTGAACCAGCGCCGCCAGGAAGATGGCCCGCCGCACCTCGTCCGGGAAGGAGAAGGCCCCGTCCGATTCGATCTGCCCGACGATGCGCTTGGCAAGCCAGCAGGTCCCGAGGCAGTGCTCGAAACGGGAATGGTGGGCGCTGGGATAGACCAGGTACGCGGCCCCGAGCTGACGTATCCCTCGCAGGCGCTGCATCTGCGGCGCGTCGAGGACGCGCACTTCCTCGGCGGTCAAGCTGATGTCCCCGTGGACAGCGTCCCTGAGCGTTCTGCCATGCATGAGCAACCAGTATTGAGGCTTGAGGGGCGAGGCTCGAGGGCCACGCCTCCCGATGGTCGTCCTTCGCCCTCCGGAATGCGCTTCACTCCTCCGGCGCGGCGGCCTCGGGGCCGGCCTGCGGCGGCTCCGATTCGGCCTCCGGGCGCGCCTGTGCCGGTTCGCGGACGGCGGCGAACTCGCTCTTCTTCGGCAGATCCCGCAGGGAGCGCAGCCCGAACACCTGCATGAACTGCCGCGTCGTGCCGTACAGCATGGGACGGCCCAGCTCGTCGCTGCGCCCGACGACCCGCACGAGCCGCTTCTCCGCCAGCGAGCGCAGCATGTGGCCGCACTGCACGCCACGGATGTCCTCGACCTCCGCCCGCGTGATCGGCTGGCGGTAGGCGACGATCGCCAGTGTCTCCAGCGCCGCCTGGCTCATGCTCTCCTGCTGCTGGCGGCTCTGCAACTGGCTCACCCAGGGCGCGAACTCGGGACGCGTCAGGAGCTGGAACCCGCCGGCTATCTCCTCGATGCAGAAAGAGCGGCCCTGCGAATCGTAGTGCTCCTGGAGCCGCTTGACGATGCTGCGCACCTCCCGCCCATCTTTGGCCCCGCAGACCTGGGCCAGGCGGCCGGCGCTCACCGGCCGGTCCGAACTGAAAAGGAGTGCCTCGACAATCCCCTCGAGTCGGGCCCGGTCGGAGCCGCTCTGCTGCGAGGGGCGTGCCTCCTGTCCCTCGTCGTTGCATGCGTCGTCCCGTTCGGTCATTGTCCGTAGATTTCGTTCGTTCGGGCTATGATCCGGCCAATGGCCAGCCGGGCCGCCTCCGTGGCGCCCTCGCTGGTGATCGTCGCGCCGGTCACGGCGGCGATCTTGTCGGTGTCCTGCCGCTTCTCCACATCCAGGTCGCTGAGGCGCTTCTCCTCGAACTGCTCCTGGAACTTCGGCCGGCGCGCCGTCGCCCGCCTGCCGACCACGAACCCCCATATGGAGCAGTCCTTCTCCACCTGCCGGATGTTCTCTCCCAGCCCGGGCGTCTCCTGGCTCGACACGACCGCCATGCGGTGGATGACGGGGTCCGCGCCGACGGGGGCCTGCGGGCGGGCGGCCCTCACCGCCACGAGGACGGTCACCTGGCTCTGATAGCCCGGAGCCAACCCCGTCGCGGCGTACAGGAAGCCGACATCTGCCGCGTTCGCGTAAACCCTCTCCAGCTCCGGCACCGAGTCGTCGTAATCCCCGACCGTCTCGTACCGGTCGGCCGGGCCCAGCACGTCCGCCAGGGCGTCCAGGAAGACCTGCCGCTCGTTGGCCTCGATGTCGTCCTTCATGCTCGCGTAGAGCAGCCCCACGCCAAGCCCGCTGACCAGGCAAATCAACACCAGGACAATCACCCCGCGCAGGAGCGCCCCGCTGTGTCCCGGCTGTTGCGTATCACTCATGTCGCGTTCGGCTCCGGTCCGGGTGCGCGCGAGCCGTAAACCCTGGGCCGCACCCACCTGTCAATCAGCGGGGTGCAGGTGTTCATCAACACGATGGAGTAGGCCACCCCCTCGGGATAGCCGCCGTAGCGGCGTATGAGCGCCACGAGCAGGCCGCACCCGACGGCGAAGACGGCCCTTCCCCGGCGCGTCATCGGCGTGGTGACCATGTCGGTCGCCATGAAGAAGGCGCCTATCACAAGCCCGCCCGACAGGACGTGGTAGAGCGGGTCCCTGGCCCAGCCCGGCGCGTTCCCGCCGGCGGGCATGACCGCCGTCAGCGCGAACACCGTGCCGATGTAGAAGAGCGGGATCCTCCAGTCAACTATCCTCCGGGCGATCAGGTAGGCGCCTCCGATCAGCAGCGCTACCTTGCACGTCTCGCCGATGCAGCCGGGCACGCCGTTGCCAAAGAGCAGGTCCAGGTAGGAGTACGCGCCGGCCGCGCCCTCCTTCGCGAGGGGCGAGGCCGCCGTCACGGCGTCCGAGGCAGCCCCCCACAGGGCGCGGGGGACGGGCCACGCGGACAGGCTTATCTGCGGGGCGTAAGCGAACTGCAAGAAGATCCGGGCGGCGAGGGCCGGGTTCCAGACGTTGTTGCCCAGGCCGCCGAAGGCGTGCTTCACGATGGCGATGGCGAAGACTCCCCCCACCAGGGGGCAGTACCAGGCCACACCCGGCGGGAGCACCATCGCCAGCAGCAGCCCGGTGATGAACGCGCTGCCGTCGGCCGCGTGCGCAGCGGGCTCGCCGCGCATCCGCAGGCACGCCAGCTCCGCCGCCTCGCACGCCGCCACGCTGATGAGGTAAACCTTCACGGCCCCCAGGCCGAAGAAGTACACGCTGACCGCCACGGCCGGAACCAGCGCCGCAACCACGCTCCACATGACGCGGGCGACGTCCTCCGGCGCCCTCACGTGGGGCGACGTGCTGATCAGCAGCCGCTCCGCCAGGCCAGCCTGTTCGCTGTCCGCCATGTGTTACTTGCCCTGTCTTTGCTTTCTGCGCCGCAGTTCCGCCTTGCCCCACTTCACCATCTGGACGATCTGTCGCCTGGCCGGGCACACGTAGGCGCAGCAGCCGCATTCCTTGCAGTCCAGGATGTTGAGCCGAAGCGCCGCGTCCCAGTCCTTTGCCTCGCAGGCGATGCTCAGTTCGCCGGGCATCAGGCCCAGGGGGCAGTGTTCGACGCAACGGCCGCACCGAATGCAGTCCCGCTGCGGCGGCACCGACGCGTCCCGCCGCACGATGAGGGCATTGTTACCTTTCAGGAGCGGCACTTCGGCCGTGCCCTGTGCGATGCCCATCATCGGGCCGCCCAGGATGAGTTGGTTCGCCCCCTCCCGGACGCCCTGCCTGCGCAGTATGTCGCCGACGTTCGTGCCGATGCGTTCGATGAAGTTCCCGGCGCGCTCGATCCCGTCGCCCGTCACGGTGAGCGCCCGCTCGATTAGGGGGCGCCGGAAGCGGACCGCGTCCCGGACGGCCAGGGCCGTCGCAACGTTGTGCACGAGGCAGCCGACGTCGGACGGCAGGCCGCCGGACGGCACCTCGCGCCCGGTCACGGCAGTGATGAGCTGCTGCTCGGCCCCCTGCGGGTAGCGGACCCGGAGGGGCACGATGCGCACGTCCGGCTCGTCCGCCAGCAGCTCGGCGAATGCCTCGATGGCGTCGGGCTTGTTCTCTTCGATGCCTATCCACCCGCTGGGGGCGCCCACGATGCGCATGATAAGGCGCAGGCCGTCCACGACGTCCGCCGTGCGCTCGAGCATCAGGCGGTGGTCCACCGTGACGAACGGCTCGCACTCGGCCCCGTTGACGAAGGCGTCCAAGATCGGGCTGTCGGCGGGCGGCTTCAGCTTGACGTGCGCCGGGAAAGTGGCCCCGCCGAGGCCGACCACGCCGCACTCCTGGACCAGTTCAACCATTCGGCCGGCGTCCATGGCCTCGACGTCCTGGGGCTCGTTGAGGCCGCGCGCCCATTTCTCCTGCCCGTCGTTCTCGATGACCACGGCGGGCACGAGCGCGCCGGTCACGCTGTAGACGCGCTCCTCGACCGCCCGGACCGTCCCGCTGACGGGCGCGTGCATGTTCGCGCTTATGTAGCCGGCGGCCTCGCCGACGATCTGGCCCTTCCTGACCCTGTCCTTCTTGTTCACGACGGCCCTGGCGGGAGCCCCGATGTGCTGGGCCATCAGGACGGCCACCTCGGCCGGGGGTGACGACGCCTCCAGCGGCCTGCCGCTGGTGCGTTCCTTCGCCTCCGGGGGATGAACGCCACCGGTGCGGAACGTGAGGGTCCCTTGCGTCACTGCCATATTGGCTCAAGCCCCGTCGTGCGCTCGCAGGCAGCGTCCGATCTGCCGGACGGCCTGCCGCAGGCGCAGTTCATTCTCCACGAATGCCATTCGCACGAACCCCTCGCCGGCCTCGCCGAAGGCGGCCCCCGGCGCGACGGCAACGTTGGCTTCCTCCAACAGCATGAAGGTGAAGTCCACGGAGCCCATCTGCCGGAACTGCTCGGGCAACGGCGCCCAAAGGAACATCGTGCCCCTGGGTTTCTCCACAGGCCAGCCGACACGACCAAGCCCCTCGCACAGGGCGTCGCGCCTGGACTGGTAAACCGCCGCCTGTTCCCGGACGGCGCCCATGCACTCTCGCAGCCCGATGATGCTGGCTATCTGCACGGGCATGAACAGCCCGTAGTCGTAGTAACCCTTGATCCTGGCCAGCCCCGCCACGACGCCCGGATGCCCGACGCAGAACCCGACGCGCCAGCCCGCCATGTTGAAGCTCTTGGACATGGACGAGAACTCCACGCCCACCTCCTTGGCGCCGGGAGTCTGGAGGAAGCTCGGCGCACGGTAACCGTCGAACGTCACCTGGCTGTAAGCGAAGTCATGGATGACCAACACGTCGTGCTTGCGCGCGAACTCGACCGCCCGCTCGAAGAAGTCCGGTTCCACGGTCAGCGTGGTCGGATTGTGGGGGAAGTTCAGCAGCAGGAAGGCCGGCTTCCGGTCCAGGCCGGGCATCATCTTGTCCAGGTCGTCGAAGAACTGCGGCTTGTTCGAAATCGGAGGCGCCAGGACGCTTCCCCCCGCCAGCGTGACGCTGTGCGTGTGCGGCGGAAACGCGGGCACGGGGACGATGGCCGTGTCGCCCTCCTCCACCAGAACAAGGGCCAGGTGGGACAGGCCCTCCTTGCTGCCGATTGTGCAGACCACCTCCGAGTCAGCGTCCACCTCCACGCCGTAGTCCCGCGTGTAGGCCCGGGCGACCTCACGCTTCAGGTTGAACAGGCCGTCCGCGCTCACGCTGTAGCGGTGGTTGCGCGGGTCCTGGACCGCCTCCACCAGCTTGTCGATGATCGGACGGAACGTAGGGTCGTTCGGATTGCCCATGCCCAGATCGATCACGTCCTCGCCGACGCGCCTGCGCGCCAGTTTGGCGGCGTTCAACCTGCCGAAGATGTACTCGGGCAGCCTATGCACCCGGCTGGAGTACTTCACCTGCATCGTCTTTCAACTCCATCTCGATCTGTATGTCCGCCTCGGCCTTCAGCTTGATCAGAAGCGCGTGAATCCGTTCCACGATCTTGCCCTCGACCAGGTCCCGCCGGATGTCGTCTCGGACAGCTTCGAGCGGCTGCGGGTCGGCCGCCTCAACGTGCCTGACCACCTTGACTGTGCGGTATGCGTCACCGTGCTTGAAGATTTCGCTGACCTGACCGCTCTGAAGGCCCTTCACGTAGGGATAGTAAGGGTGCGAAGGCGTGACGGCCAACAGGGCGGTGCTCTGGAGCCAGGAACCAGTCTGGCCCGACTCCGCCTGCAACAGCAGATCGAAGTCCGCCCCCTGACTCAGGTCCCGGCGCAACCGCTGCGCACGGGCGGCGGTCGGGGCAGCTATCTCCTTGACCAGGAATCGGTCTGCGAAGTAGCCGTCGTACGCCTCCTCGATCTCCTGCTCGCTCACCTCCACGTCGGCGGCGACCATCTTCTCGGCCAGGAGTGTCGCCCGGACGTCTTCACGCTCAACCGCCTCCTTGGCGATCATGCGCCCGATGTTCTGGATACGCGCCTCTCCGTCGGCGCCGAGGTCCTCCATCTCACCGGACGGCGTGCTCTGGCGAAAAGCCGCGTCGCCGAGTATCTGGCCCGCTATCGCCTCCGTCCGCTCATCCACTTCATCGGGGGACACGGTCAGGCCGCGGCGCCGGGCTTCCTGCAAGACCAGCACCCGCTCCATGTAAGACTCCAGCATCGTCCTGCCGAAATGCTGCATGAGCGCGTCCGCCAGGTCCTCGACCAGCACCGGTTCGCCGTCCACGTAAGCTGCCACCTCCTCGCCCAGGGCGCGACGCCGGTCCGGCCTGACGGACAGGTTCGTCACCACGGCGGCATCCCGATTCAGCCGGGCCAGGAAGGCGTAGTGCTGCTCCTGGGCCCGCACGGCCAGCAACTCCTCCCGCATCTGTTCCTTCAGGTCCTCGTACTCCCCCTCGGGCGCGACCGTGCCGATGAACCGCAGCACGTGCCAGACGTCGCCTGCCTGGTGGAGCCTCAACTCGTCCGGCTCCATGCCGGCCAGCACGCCGCCCAACCGGGAATCCGCCGGCACGGGGCTGAGGCGACCCTTGTGCGGCAGGCTTGCCCGGTCCAGGCTGTAGCTCACCACGGCGGCAGTCCACAACTCCATGTCCTCCTTCAGCGCCCTGAGCACGCTTTCGGCGCTGCTGCGATCCGGCAGGGCGACGTGAGCGGCGCTGTAGCGGAGCCCACGCGTCCGCTCGAAGTAGTCCCGAATGGCTTCCTCGCTCAGGTCAAGCTCGGGGCCGAGCATCTTCTCGCACAGGAGCTTCAGCCGCACCGCCTCCGGCGAGACGCTCTCGCGCAGTTCGCGGATCACCTCCTCCATGTCCCAGTCGTAGCGCCCCGCCGCGCGTTTGAACTCCTCCAGGCCCATGCGGGCGTTGTCCAGTAGGGCACGCATGCGCAACTCGTGCTCCAGCGCCAGTCGGGCCTGCATCTCGTCGTCGCTCACCGTTATGCCGTTCCGGCGCGCTTCATGCTCGACGAGCACCCGGTCCACTACGCTGTCGAGCGCCGCACGGCCCAGGGAGCGGACGAGCGCGAGCCCGAACTCTGATTTGGTGATCTCCTCGCCGTTCACGCGAGCGACCACCTGCCCGTGCGCCGACCCGGCCGCAACGGTCAGCAGGAGGCAAACCAGAATAGTCCGTTGCCGAAGCATGATTTGGACTCCGTCCCCCTTGCAGGCACAGGGCTCAGCCCATGCCCGTGAAACCCAGAAAGGCCATCGCCATCAGGCCCGTGCAGACAAACGCAATCGGGATGCCGCGCAGCGGGGCGGGCACGTTTACCCGCGCCAGCCGCTCCCGGATGCCGCTCATCAGGAGCATCGCCATGGTGAACCCGAGCCCGCAGCAGATGCCGCGCCACGAGGCCGCGACCAGCCCGCCCGCCACGGTCATCTCCCGGAACGCCAGCGGCGCGTCCGAGGTGTTCAGCAGCGCAACGCCCATCACCGCGCAGTTCGTCGTGATAAGCGGCAGGTAGATGCCCAGCGCGTCGTAGAGCGCCGGCAGCCTGGCCCGCATGAACAGCTCCACCAACTGCACAAGGGCGGCGATGACCAGTATGAACATCGGCGTCTTCAGCGCCAGCACCAGGTCGTACCGGACAAGCACCAGCCGGTAAAGCAGGAACGTGGCAAAGCTGGCCATGAACATTACGAACGTCACCGCCGCCCCCATGCCGAGGGCGCTCTCCGTCTTCTGCGTGACCCCGATGAACGGGCAGAGGCCGAGGAACTTCGCCAGCACCACGTTCGAGACCAGTATCGACGTGAACGCGATCGTCAGGAACTGCGTGACGTCCATCTCTCCCTCACAATGCTTCAGGCGCTACGCTTCTGCCCCAGCCAGTTGAAGAACGCCATCATCAGCCCCAGCACCAGGAACGCGCCGGGAGCCTGGATCAGTATCGACGCCGGCACGTAGCGGACCGGCCACGAGACCGGCACCCACGGATAGCCCCAGACCGTCCCGCTGCCCAGCACCTCCCGCACGGCCGCCACCAGGCATATCGTCAGGGCGAAGCCGACCCCGATGCCCAGCCCGTCAAGCAGGGAGCGCAAGACCCCGTGCCTGTACGCGAACGACTCCGCCCGGTAAAGAATGATACAGTTGACCACGATCAGCGGGATGAAGATGCCCAGGCTGGCGTTTATCTCCGGCGGCAGCTTGCCCTTGAAGATGATCTCCACCATCGTCACGAACGAGCCTATGATGACGATGAAGCACGGGATGCGGACCTCGCGCGCGATGAACCGGCGCAGGGCCGCCACCAGCGTGTTCGCGCAGACCAGCACGAAGATGACGGCGACGCCCATCGCCACGGCGTTCTTCAGGGCCGTGGTCACCGCCAGCGTCGGGCAGAGGCCCACGGCCAGCACGAAGACGGCGTTCTGGGCGATTATGCCCTTCTTGAACTCGTCTCGAAGGAGGGTCTGGGCCATCAGGTTCTCCCGGACGCGCGCCGAGGCGCAAAGGAATGCCTCACTATAGCAGATGCCCGCCGACTTCTCAAGCCGCCCGCGCGCCGCTACAGGAACGGCAAGGCGGCGGAGTTCGCCACGACCAGCAGGGGCCAAAGCACCCAGCAGATCGTCGCCAGATACGTCATCTCAAGACAGAAAACGGCGAAAACCCGGTCTATCCAGTACAGCAACAGGGCCGCCAGCGACGCGCCCAGCGTGACGCCGAGAAGCAGCACCGTCAGCAGCGGGCTCAGCGGCCAGTAGATCGCCACGGAAGCCGCCCCCGCCGTCGGCACGAACATCGCGCCGCAGACGACCAGCACGGCCGTCCTCTGCCGCCTGAAGGCGAGCGCCGCCGCCGTGAGGAATGCCAGTGACAGTATGTCCAGCGCCCACGCCAACGTCCACATCCTCCCTGACCTCGCGGTTCGCCGGAGACGTATTGTAGCGCCCCCCGTCCGGCCGGATAAAGGTAATCCCTCACACACTGCAACAATGCCGCTCGCTGCTTGCAATGCGGTCCGAACCCGTATTAGAATCGAGAGGAGGCCCGGGAGGGCCCTCGTCTCAGAAGATCGAATCCGAGGGATACGGTGCCGTTTGCACTGCACAGGACGCCGCCGCCCATCGTGCTGCTGACCGACTTCGGTTACAGGGACAGCTACGTGGGCGTGATGAAGGGCGTGATCCGGAAGATATGCCGGGACGCCGACCTGATCGACCTGTCGCACAACGTCGTGCCGCAGGACGTGGCCGAGGCGGCGTTCGTGCTGGCGGCATCCTATCGCTACTTCCCCGAGGAGGCTATCTTCACCTGCGTCGTTGACCCCGGCGTGGGGACGGACCGGTCGGTGCTGTACATGCGGGCCAACAACCAGGTGTTCCTGGCGCCCGACAACGGCCTGCTGAGCGTGATTGCCGACGAGTGCTCGCGGCAGGACCTCCGGCACGTCAGCGCGGAGGATTACTTCCTCGGGGACGGGAGCACCACCTTCCACGGGCGGGACATCTTCGCCCCGGTCGCGGCGCACCTGGCCAACGGGCTCGAGCCCGAGAAGCTCGGCCCCGTCGCGCAGCAGATCCGGCGCCTCCGGCTGCCCAACCCCGTCCGAACGGCCGATGGCAGCCTGAGGGGTGAGATCATCTACATCGACCAGTTTGGCAATCTCATCACGAACATCCGCAAGACCACCGTGCGCCGCAGCTTCAACGTCCCGCCCGAGAGGCTGGAGGTCCGCGTGAAGAGACGCCGGATGGTCGGGCTGGCCAGGGCCTACGCCGACCGGCCTCAGGGGGAGCTGCTCGCGCTCATCGGCAGCAGCGGCTACCTGGAGGTGGCCGTCAACCAGGGCTCCGCCGCCCGGCTGCTCGGCTGCGAGAAAGGCGACTCCGCCACCCTCACCGTCTGCGAAGGCGAAGGCTGAATCAGCGCGCCCGACCGGCCGCTCAGCCCGCGGCGTAGCACGTTCTGAGGGCGGCCTGGACCAGGTCGTCCACGCCCGGCAGGTAGGCCTTCTCCAGCACCTCCGACTGCGGCGAGATGGCGTCCGCTGAACCGACCCTGGCCACCGGCGCGTCGAGGTAGTCGAACGCTCCCTCCTGCACCCGCGCGGCCACCTCGGCAGTGAAGCTGCCCGTCAGGCAAGCCTGGCAGGCCACCACGCAGCGGCCGGTCTTGCGGACCGAAGCCAGCACCGTCTCCATGTCGAGCGGGATCAGGCTGCGCAGGTCGATCAGCTCCGCCTCGATGCCGTGCTGCGAGGCGAGGACCTCGCCGGCCTCCATCATCAGGTGGGCCATCAGGGCCCAGCCGACGATGGTCACGTCGCCGCCCGCTCGGCGGACGGCCGCCCGGCCGATCAACTCCAGGTATTCCCCCTCCGGCACGTCGCCGCGCAGGTTGTAGAGGGCCTGCGACTCGACGAAGAGGACGGGGTTGTCGTCGCGGATAGCGCTCTTGAGCAGGCCCTTGGCGTCATGGGGCGTCGAGGGGCAGACGACGCGCATCCCGGGCGTGTGGGTCGCGTGCGCCTCGAGCGCCTGCGAGTGCTGGCCGCCGTAGCCCTTGCCGGCGCCGACGGAACTGCGGACGACCATGGGCACGGTCGTCTGGCCGCCGCTCATGTAGTGCCACTTGGCGGCCTGGTTGAAGAGCTGGTCGCCGGCCTGGAACTCGAAGTCGCTGTACATCAGCTCCACCACCGGCCGCAGGCCCGTCATGGCCGCGCCGACGCCGGTGCCGATGATCGCCGCCTCGCTGATGGCGGTGTTGAAGACCCGGCGCCGGCCGAAGGTCTCCAGCAGCCCCTTCGTCACCTTGAAGGCCCCGCCGTAGTCCGCCACGTCCTCCCCGTAGATGACCACGCGCTCGTCCCGCAGCATCTCCTGGATGAGGGCCTCCAGCAGGGCTCCCTTGAAGGTCAGCTGCCCGTCCTTGCGCTCGGGCCACGGCGGCTCCTGGACCGTGGCAGGGCTGGAGAACGGCTCGGGCACCGCGTCGCAGAACGAGTCGGTGAACACGTAGCGCGTCACCTCGCCGGGGTCGGGGTCGGCGGCCTTCGCGGCGCGGATGGCGGCCTCCTCGTGCCGTTTCTCGACGGCCGCCTCCATCTCCTTGACCTGCTGCTCGCTCGCAACGCCTGCCTCGATCACCTGCCGGCGGAAGGTCTCGACGGGGTCGCGCTCGCGCCACGCCTGCTCCTCCTCTTTGGCGCGGTATTCGTTGCGCGGGTCGCTCAGGCTGTGGCCCTGGTAGCGGTAGCAGGCCAGCTCGCGCAGGACAGGCCCCTGGCCCTTGCGGACAAGTTCGGCGGCCCGCAGAATGCTGTCCCGCACGGCCAGCACGTCCATGCCGTTGACCACCTCGGCGTGCATGACGCCGGGGTCGAATCCCGCCCCGCGCCGCGCCAGGTGGTCCACCCCCGTCACCTCGCCCTGCTGCTGGCCCGTCATGCCGTACTGGTTGTTGACGATGACGTAGATGATGGGCAGGCCGAAGGGGCGCTCGGCCAGCTCGTTGCTGAACTGGGCCATGCAGGCGAAGTTCAGCGATTCCAGCACGATCCCGTTGCTGTAAGCCCCGTCGCCGGCAAAGCAGAGAACCAGCCCGTCGCCGCCGCCGTATCGGCAGCTCAGGGCAGCGCCGGTGGCGATGCCCAGCGAGCCGCCCACGATGGCGTTGGCCCCCAGGTGGCCGCTGGAAAAATCGGCGATGTGCATCCCCCCGCCCCGGCCGCGGCAGTAGCCGTCCTCCTTGCCGAACAGCTCGGCCACCGTACGGTAAACGTGCTCGGCCTTCGCCAGTTCCCGCAGGGCGTCGCCGGAGGCCGCGCGGGCCTCGTCGGTCCCAATCCACTGCCGAAGCTCGTCCTCGGTTCGCTCCTTGAGCGCCACGTAGCCCTTGGCGATGGCGTCGCCGTGCCCGCGGTGCGTGCTGGTGATGTAGTCCGTCCAGCGTATCGCCGAGCACGCCCCGACGCTGGTCGCCTCCTGCCCGATGGACAGGTGCGTGGGGCCGCGGTACCGGAAGCCCGCCTCGCGCAAGGGCTCGAACGATTGCATCCGGAGCGCCACGATCATCTGCTCGAAGGCGCGGACGCTGAGCATCCACTCCAGCATGTCCACGGCTTCATCGGCGCCCAGCGCGCCCTTTTTCAGTTCCTCCTTCAGCGTCCCGCCGTACTGGAAGGCCGGAATGGCGGCGAACTCGAGCTTCCCGGGCTCGAAGTCGGGCAGAACGGGGATTTCACGAACCACGGCACTGACCTCCGTCGAGCAAAGACAGGCGGACGCCTCCGCGCAAGGTCGAGGCAGAGCCCCGGTGAGTCAGAGGGAGGAAGGTCCGCAAGACCCATCGTTTATAGCTGAGCCGGGGCGGCAGTGCAACCGGAAGGGCCCGTTCTCAGGCCCCCTTCTTCTTCTTGCGCTCCCTGAGCAGGGGGCGCTCCCCCTTGACCACTTCCGGGCTGACCACGTACGTGTAGCCCTTGGGGCGGGAAGGCAGGTTGAACAGCGGGTCCAGCATGACCTTCTCCATCACGGCGCGCAGCCCCCTGGCGCCGGTGCCCTTCTCGTTCGCCCGGCGAGCGATCTCGCGCAGTCCATCTTCGGTGAAGTCGAGTCGCGCGTCCTCCATCTCGAAGTAGCGCTGATACTGCCGGACGAGCGCGTTCTTCGGCTCGGTCAGTATCCGCACGAGTTCTTCCTCCGTCAGCGGCATCAGAGGCGCGACCACAGGGATACGGCCCACCAGCTCCGGTATGAGGCCGAACTTGATCAGGTCGTCGTCCGTGACTTCCTGCAGCAGGTGCGGGATGTTCTCGTTCTGGTCGCTGGCGCCGCCGCCCCTGCCGAACCCGATGCTCTGCTCGTTGGTGCGCCGGGCGACCAGTTCGTGGATGCCGGTGAACGAACCGCCGCAGATGAACAGGATCCGGGACGTGTCGATCTGGATGTACTTCTCTTCGGGATGCTTGCGTCCGCCGTGCGGCGGCACGTTTGCGGTGGTGCCTTCCAGCATCTTCAGCAGGGCCTGCTGAACGCCCTCGCCGCCCACGTCTCTGGTAATGCTGACGTTCTGGCTGGTCTTGCCGATCTTGTCGATCTCGTCGATGTAGATGA
>CAZQEQ010000088.1:0-13726 GCA_964592385.1 uncultured candidatus Brocadiaceae bacterium
CCTGCTCGCCGGAGTCGGGCTGGTTGATCAGCAGGCTCTCCATGTCCACGCCGAGCTTGCGGGCGTATTGGGGGTCAATCGCGTGCTCGGCGTCCACGAAGGCGGCGACGCCGCCGAGTTTCTGCGCGGCGGCGACGATCTGCAGGGCCAGCGTCGTCTTGCCGGACGCTTCGGGTCCGTATATCTCGACGACGCGACCTCGCGGCACGCCCCCGACGCCCAACGCCAGGTCCACGGCGGGCGAGCCCGTCGGGATGGCCGCCACGTCCAGGCGCGCCTCCGTCTCGTTGAGCCGCATGATGGTGCCCTTGCCGAACTGCTTCTCGATCTGCTCCAGGGTCCTACGGAGCGCCTTCTCCCGTTCGTCCGTCCCGTCGCCTTGGTTGCTCATGGTCACGCGTCGCCCGATAGGGGAAGATGTGACAAACCTCTGTGGAAATGTATTGTATTCGTTTCCCGCGCCGTTGCAAACGAAGAGTCACGCGTCCTGTTGAGTGCTCTGGCTGATCCACTCGAGGTACTCGGGGTTGCCGGCCATTACCGGGAACGCGATTACCTCCGGCACCTCGTAGGAGTGCAGTTCCCTGACCCGCTGACAGAGGGGGTCAAACAGCGCGCGGCGCGTCTTCATCAGCAGCAGCGATTCGGATTCCCTCGCCACGGCGCCCTTCCAGCGGAACAGGGAGCGGATGCGCCCGGCGATGTTGACGCAGGCGACCAGGCGCTCCTCCAGCAGTTGCTTGGCGAGTTTCTCCGCCTCCGGGCCGCTGCCGCACGTCACAATCACAAGAATCGCTTCGTCCACGATTTTGCCTCCTTTCGCCACCGGAACGCGGACTCGAAGGCGCGGCGCCGGTGGGGCCCCTCCAAGAAGCCGTCGCAGTAGTTGCCGATAATTGCCTCAATCTCTTCTTCGGCCAGACACCCCTGAAGGCTCGCGGCCAGCTTTCCCAGGTCGATGCCGTAGAGAAGAAGCCTCGCCGGCTCGGGCAGCCATCTCACGGGAAGGGCCCGCCGCGCGCCCACAACGGTGCACTCAACGGCGCCGCCCCGCCGGGACACCACGACGTTGGGCGCTCGCATGTCCCGGTGATGGCAGCCGGCCTCGTGAAACCGGCGGACCGCAGCAGCCAACTCGGCCGGCAGCGCAGTTCGTGCCTCTGCTGACGGAGGGCCTCCGCTTCCGGCCAGCCAGTCGGGCAGGGGCAGCGCGTCCGAGTCGCCCTCGACGAGGAGCAACTGGTCGTCCGGCGCCGGGCCCTTCTCCATGTAGCAGACCGGCGTGGGCACGGGCAGGCCGCGCTCGGCGAGGCCGACCAGCGAGCGCCACGCGGCTCTCCCGCCGCGCCCGCCGGAGCGCCTGGCCAGGAAGCGCCCCGCGCCGAAGTCGCAGGGCGAGTTGACCGGATGGAGTTGCCCGTCGTTGGGCCGGACGATGGAGTCCGGCTCGCAGAGCCACGTGAAGAACTCCGGCGCGCTGTAGAGCGTCGCTGTCTCCCCCCGCCGGGGGCCCAGGCGGAAGACCCACGTAAAGGGCGCCCGCGGCGGGTCCTGCTCGGCCCGGCAGGCGCCCTCGCCGTCGAGGACACGCCGTGCGGCATTCAGCACCTGCCCGACGCTGATGCTGGCCATGCAGCGGACGTGGCGGCAGCGCCGCCGCGTGCACGGCCGGCACTCCGCCGTGCCCGTCACCACGATGCTGCGGCTGCAATAGGGGCCGGTCTGGACGGGGTCCTTCGGGCCGAACAGGGCCACAACGGGCGTCCCGGCGGCGGAGGCCAGGTGCATCGGGCCGGTGTCGCCGCCGAGGAAGAGGTCGGTCCTGCCGAGCAGGCGCACCATCTGCTGCAGGTTCTCCAGGCGAGGCGCCAGCACGCCCCGCCCCGTCATCGAGCCGACCACCTGTTCGGCGACCTCCCGGTCGCCGGGCCCCCAGGTGACCACGACGTCTGCGGCGTTCTCGGCGACGAGGCGGTCCGCCACCCGGGCATATCGCCCGGGCAGCCAGCGCTTGAAAGCGGCGAAGCGGCTCGTCCCCGGGTGGATGACCACCAGCGGCCCGCCGGTCAGCTCGCCGCCCAGCCAGGCGTCAACGGCGGCGGCGTTCTCCCGGGAGCAGTGCAGCACGGGGGCCGCGTAGCGCGTGCGGATGCCCAGGGGCGCCAGCAGCGCCAGGTCGCGCTCGATACGGTGGACGCCCCGCCCCGGCACGCGGACGAGCGCGTTCTGGACCAGGTGGCTCAACTCGCGGCTGACCGGCCTGTCGAACCCCACCCTCAGCGGCGCGCCGGCCGCCCGGACCATCCAGGCGCTCTTGAGGCTGCTCTGGAAATCGAGGGAGACGTCGAACTCCGCCCGGCGAAGGCGGCGCACGAACGACGCCACTTCGCCGCCCAGCTCCCGCCACTGCCAGGGCCTGGGGAGCATCCGCCCCCACAGTGCGCGCGGGACCGTCAGCAACTCGTCTATCTGCGGATGGCCGTGCAGCAGGTCGCTGAAGCGTTCCTCGACGACCCACGTGACGTGCGCGTCGGGCCGCTCCTGCCGCAGCAGGCTCAGGGCGTTCAGGGCATGCACGACGTCCCCCAGCCCGCTGAGGCGGATGCAGAGGATCCTGCCGCCGCTCTGTTTCTCGCAGATCGTCATGTCGCCCCGTCGCCGCAGGGGTCAGTCTGTTTCCTGCACTCTCCTGGTCCGTTCCGCCAGGCCGGAGATGGTCAGCCCTGACATCTCCGAGACCGCCGTGTCCAGGCGGTCGTTCAGGGGCTCGGTCCAGTGGCCGGGGATGGCGCCCGCGCCGATCATGGCGCCGCAGACGGAGCCTGCCGTCGCCCCGTTGCAGTCCGTGTCCAGGCCGGCCGCCACCGCCAGGCCGACCGTGCGGCTGAAGTCCTTCTCGCCCCACAAGAGTCCCATGGCCACGATGGCGGCGTTGTTGATGGTGTGTACCCCGTGGTAGTGCCCGTGCTGCTCCTCGATGGCATCGACGGCCTCCCCGGCGGTGCGTTCCTCCGCGCGCCACGCCAGCACGTCTCGGATGGCCTCGGCCAGCCGGCTGTCCCGCGGGATCTCGCTCAGGCCGATCTCGATGACCTTCCTGACGTCGTCGGCCACGAAGGCGGCGGCGAGCATGGCGGCCACCCACATCTCGCCGTAAATGCCGTTTTTGACGTGACTCACGGAGGCGTCCTTGAAGGCCAGTCCGGCCGCCTCCTCCGGCCGCCCCGGGCAGGCGTAGCCGAAGGCGTCGGCGCGGATCTGCGCACCGATCCACTCGCGGTACGGGTTCATGTGCAGGGCGCTCTCGGGCGGCCATATGTCGTTGACGAAGTTCCTGTAGGCCGCCCTCTCCGCCGTGTAGGTCCGGCCGAAGGGCAGATTGTCGTACCAGAACTCCGCCACCTGGCGCGCGGTGAAGGCGCGCCCGTGCTTCTCCAGCACGCGCAGGCCGACGATGGTGTAATCCATGTCGTCGTCGCGCGCGGCGCAGGTGATGTTGCCCCTCAGCACGCTGTTGCGGTGATCCGGGAAGCCGACGCCCCGGTTGTTCTCCGGGCACTCGGGGAAGTAGTCCGTCAGCTCCGTCAGCGCGCAGACCTCCATCAGGTCGGCTATCTTCAGGCGGTTCCAGCCCTCGACGGGCTTGCCGAGCATGCAGCCCGCCGTGCGGCCCAGCCAGGCGCCGAGGGTCCTGTCATCCAGTGTGTCGGCGGACGGCCGCGCCGCGATGTGGCGCGGGCCGTCCGGGCGCCGCTGGCGTATCGCCTCCAGCTCGCTCGGCTCGTCGTAGGGGAAGTCGGCCGACGGTTTGAGGTTCACGAGGCTGGCGCAGAGGGCGCGCGCCCGCTTCAACTGGTCCGGACCGCCCTCGTGCTTGATGACTTCGACCTGCCGCTCAAGCTCCCACGTGTTGCAGCCCTGTTCCGAAAGCTCCTTCAGTTCTTCGGCAGCAAACCGAAGCATGTCTTCCGCCGTGTCAGCCATTGCCGCTTTGCCTCCCCCGATGTGTTTGTGTTGCGCAGGCACCGGTAATAGATATCACGAAAGCCGCACCCCTTCAACACGCGGCGCCTGCGGGGCGCGGAGACGCCTGCCTTTGCAGCCCCGCGCGCCCGCCCGTAGAATAGCCGGCGGGATTCTCGTCGCGGCGGCGCGGCGCCCGTACTGCGTCCCTTCCCGGTATCGCCTGCCACACATGCTGCTGCCCTTTCTTTTCTGCGTGCTCGTGCTCTACGTGCCGCTGCCGGGCGCCGTGGCGGACGTGTCCTGGGCCTTCCCGGCGTTCGGAGTGGCGGCACTGGCCGTCCTGAACGCCCTCGCCTGCTGGCTGGGCAGCGGCCTGGCCGTCCGCTCGCTGCGCGCCGGCGGGGCGCTGGCGGACCTGGTCGCCAGCCGCGTCTTCGTCTTCCTGAAGGGCCTTATGGTGGGGCTCGTCGTGGCCGACGTCTTCGCGTTCGGCTGGCCGCTGCTGGTCGAGAGGCTGCTGGCCGGCCAGCGCTGGGCCGTGCTGGTGGACGAACTGCTCCTGCTGGCCCCGGCGATCGTGATGGCGCTGACGCTGATGGCGTTCCAGGCGCGGTTCGAGGCGGCCCGGAGCAGCCGATCCCTCGGGCTGCGCCGGTACCTCTGGCTGCGCTTCCGCGTCGAACTCGGGATCATACTCGCCCCGTGGGCGGCGTTGGTGCTGGTGACCGACGTGGTCGATGCGGCCCTGCGCACGTCGCCGCACGCCGCGACGGCCGACGCCGTCGCCACCGGCGGCACGCTGGTTCTGCTGGTTGTTTTCAGCCCCCTGCTGCTGCGGCTGGTCTGGTCCGCCTCCCCCCTGCCGGACGGCCCGCTGCGCGCGCGGCTGGGGGCCTTCTGCCGCACGCACCGGTTCCGCTGCCAGGACATCCTGCTGTGGAATACGCACAAACACCTGGCGAACGCGGGCGTGATCGGGCCGACGCCGCTGCTGCGCTACGTCCTCCTGAGCGACGCCCTGCTGGAGCGCTGCACGGACGACGAGGTCGAGGCGATCTTCGCGCACGAGATCGCCCACGTGCGCCAGCATCACCTGGCGTTCTACCTGCTGCTCGCCGTGGGGTTCATCTGCTTCTACGCCAATCTGGTTGACCTTCTGGCCCTGACCGGCTGGGTCGAGCCCTTGCGCGGCGTGCTGGCCGTTGACATGACGGTGCGGCAGGCCGTCGCGCTGCTCGCGTTCGCGGCGGTTTACTGGGGCGGGGTGTTCGGCTTCATATCCCGGAGGATGGAGCAGCAGGCGGACCTCTTCAGCCTCTCCGCCGTCGAGGACCCGTGGGCCTTCCTGCGCGCCCTGGACAAGCTCGGGGCAATGAGCCGCAACCCCCGCCGGACCTCCTTCTGGCGGCACTTCAGCATAGACCGACGTATCGGCTACCTGGAGAAGGTCCTGGCCCATCCGTCCGAGGCGGCGCGGTTCGGGCACCGGATCGCGCTGCTGAAATACGGCGTCACCTGCCTGTTCGTGTTCGGCCTGCTGCGGTTGCTCCTGCTCCGCCCGGAACTGTTCGGCATGTGAGGCGCGGGCATGAAGTCGAGCCGGAACCCGTTATAATGGACGTAATGGGGACGGGGACGGTTCGGTGGAGTCGGGTTCGTGATGGATGCCAGAACGCTCAACCGCAGGGATTTCGTGAAGGCGGCCGCCGTGGGGGCCGGCGCCGCCGCCTGCCCGCTCGCGCTGTCCTGCTCGGCCCGGGCGGATGATGTGCCGGCCCTTAGCGACCACGAGGCCCTGCACTACGAGAAGCTGGCGGGCGACAGGGTCCACTGCACGCTCTGCCCGCGCGAGTGCATCGTGCCCGACGGCGGGCGCGGCGACTGCGGCGTGCGCGAGAACCGGGGCGGCACTTACAGGTCGCTGGTCTATGCGCGCACGTGCAGCGTCCACGTGGACCCGATCGAGAAGAAGCCGCTCTTCCACTTCCTGCCCGGCACGAACGCCTACTCCATCGCCACGGCGGGGTGTAACGTGGAGTGCCTGTTCTGCCAGAACTGGCAGATCAGCCAGGCCATGCCGGAGGACCTGCACACGCAGTACCTGCCGCCCGAGAAGGTCGTCGAACTGGCCAAACGCGCCGAGTGCCCCACCATCGCCTACACCTACTCCGAGCCGACCGTCTTCTACGAGTACACCCTTGACTGCGCCCGCGCCGGCAAGGAGGCCGGCGTCCACAGCGTCACCATCTCGAACGGCTACATCCAGGCTGAGCCGATGAAGCAACTGTGCGAGGTCTTCTCGGCCGTCAAGATCGATCTGAAGGCGTTCACCGAGGACTTCTACCGCCGCTACGTGCGCGGCGGGAGCCTGAAGCCCGTGCTCGACACCATCCTGCTGCTGAGGAAGCTGGGGATGCACACGGAGGTGGTCACGCTGCTGGTCCCGGGGCTGAACGACAGCGAGGACGAGGTGCGGAACCTCAGCCGCTGGCTGGTGAAGAACGCCGGGCCGGACGTGCCGCTGCACTTCTCGCGGTTCCACCCCGCCTACAAGATGACGAACCTCTCGCGCACGCCGGCGCAGACGGTGATCACGGCACGCGAGATCGCCGTCGCCGAAGGGGTCCGGTACTCCTACGTGGGCAACCTGCCGGGGCACGAATACGAGAGCACGTACTGCCACGCGTGCGGGCGGAAGCTCATCTCCCGCTACGCCTTCCACGTGGGCGAGGTCCACGTCAAAGACGGCAAGTGCGAATACTGCGGCGCCGAAATCCCCGGCGTGTGGGGGAAGTGAACACGCCCCCTGTGCCAGTCCTTACGGAGCGTCGTTGGCGTTGTGGTCCGTCAGGCACCAGACGCCATCGTGCAGCGCAATCCTCCCTTTCCTCTTCAGGTGTTGCTGCGCAGTGCGGACCGCGTGTTTCCACTTCTTGCCAAAGTGACGCCCGTCGATGACGCGGTCGGTGCTGTCGTCGCACAGATCTGGATGGATGCTTCTTATGAGCGGATGGAGTTCCGCAGTCGTCATGGGTCCCTTGGCGAGAAGGTAGAGGATAGCGTCGGCGAAGATGGCGTGCGGCGTCCTGCCTGCTGCCCTGGCACGGATAATCTCATTCTCGAATTCCCTGAGCCTCTTCCGGAATCGAGAACGCAGGTCACGCTTGACGCTCGCGTCTGCGTGCCTTCGCACCTCATTGAGTTCCTGCGAGAGTCTCGATAGGAACCTTAACCTTTCCTCGCCAATGCTCGTCCCCAGTTCCGCGTAATCGACCACGTCCCGCCTTATCTGCGCAACCAGGTGCGGATCCCGCACCTGGAGGCCGTACTCGAAATTCCTCCACAAGCCACTGGCCGTCATATTGGCCGAAGTCACAATGGCCGCCTTCTCATCGGCCACGTAAACCTTCGCGTGCACGTTGGGAAGGAATCGGACCTCGGCGCTCTGGAACCCGAGCGAGAGGTCGCATATCGCAGACAGGTCGCTGGCGCCGCTGAGTATCACATCGCGAGACAGGTCAGTCAGCAGCAACAGAGAGGCGCTCTTGGCGGCTCCGGTTTGCGACGCTACCTCAAGCAGAGCCTCGCAGGGCTGCCGCCCCACGTAGGGACAGGCGATTACCAGCGAGTCAGAGACCTCGCCTATAAGGGACTCGAAGTGCTCACCCCAGGGCGACCGCAAGAGCTCGATCATTGCCGCAGTCCTCCGACACGATTCATGTACGTGTGCCGGGCTTCGCAAATCTCTCAGGCCATCTGTCTAACCAGCCCCAAGCGCAGTCCACACCTTCATCACGCCAGAAGCCCGACGAGGTATTCGAGCGGTTCGAGGAAGCTGCACAGCTCGGTGCGGAAAAGCAGCGCCAGCACGGCGCCCAGGCTGAGGAACGGGCCGTAGGGCATCAGGTGCTCGCCCTTGAGCACCAGGCGCGGCACGCCGTAAAGCACGCCCAGGAAAGGCGATAGGAAGAAGGTCACCAGCACGACCTTCCAGCCGAAGAAGGCCCCGATCATCGCCATCAGCTTCGCGTCGCCCAGGCCCATCGCCTCCCGGCGGAACAGCAGACGCCCGACCACCCTCACCATCCAGAGCAGCAGGCCCCCGCTCACCGCGCCGACCGCCGAGGCGATCAGCCCGTCAAGGTGCGCCAGCCCCGTCAGCTTCTCCCACGTGTGATACGACGCCGCCCCGACGTGCAGCGACGGGATCAGCAGTCCCGCCAGCAGCCCGCCCAGCAGTCCGAACAGCGATATCTCGTCCGGGATGATAAACCATTCCACGTCCACCGCCGCCGCGACCAGCAGCAGGCTCGCGGCCAGGATCATGATGACGGTCTGCCCGACGTCCGTGCCGGACGCGACGGCCTGCCGGTAGAAGATGAGGGCGAACAGCAGCCCCGTCAGCCCCTCCACGGCCGGGTAGCGCCAGGAGATGGGGCCGGCACAGTCCCGGCACCGGCGGCCGAGGAACAGGAAACTCAGCAGCGGCACGTTGTCGTGCCACCGGATGGCGTGCCCGCAACGGGGGCAGAAGGAGCGGCGCGGCTCCAGGATGGTGAGCCCGCGGGGAAGGCGATAGATCACCACGTTCAGGAAGCTGCCGACCGCGCAGCCCAGCGCGAACAGCCAGGCCGTCAGGACGATCTGCACAATGGGAGCCAGTTCACCGGCCAACCGTCACCTCCGTCTTCCGGACCGCCGGGGGCGCCGGAACGCAGGGCTCCCGGTTCAGCAGCCCACGGGCAGCCCGTTGAAGAATGTAGCTCAGCCGCCCCCGGCTGAGGACGCCACAGGCGAGGGCGCCTGTGCTACACCGACACGGCCCATCGAGAGAAGGCGCTCTCCAGCGAATCCCCCCTCTTCAACGGGCCGCTAGAGGAGCAGCAGGCGCCCGAACGTGCCCGCGCTGCGCTCCTGCCGGGAGCGCCCGGTCCAACTCAGGCGCACGACCTGGTTGCCGTCGGCGTCGTGGCTGGTCAGCGCCAGGTCGAACCCGATGACGCCCGGCCTGCCCTCGACCTGTGAGAATAGCGCCCAGGGGATGGCGCAGTCAACCCGGTAGCCGATGCCGGTGCGCGCAACGCCGGCCTGAGCCTCGCCGCTGCCGCGCACCTGGACCTGCGGCTCGGCGTCCGGGTCGGCCGGGGGGTAGACGGTGACGTGGGTCACGCCGTCCGAGTACCGGTCGTTGCCGAGTTGGTCCGGCTCGCGGCCGTCCAGGAAGATGCGCAGGCTGTCGGCGGCCTGGCGGCGCTCGACCGTGCCTTCGGCGGCGCGGAGCAGGTCGTCCTCCACGTCCGCCCAGACGTAAAGGTTGTCGTCATCGTAGCTGGCGACGAAGTCGAAGCTGTGCCCCGGGGCCATCTCGCCGGAGGCGACCAGCGGGTGCAGCGGCGAGGGCACGTGGGTGCTGCCGGCGCGCCGTTCGGCCGGCGCGAGGTCGCGTCCGTCCGCCCGGGCGGCTACTGCCGCCGCATGATGGTAGTGTTCGAGCGTCTCGGCGCCGTCGCGGGCCAGGCGGACGTCCAGGCTCAGGGTCTCCAGCGGCTGCCGGACGGCGATCTCGACGTCCTGGTGGCGCCGGCCGTAGGGCTTCACCTTGCCGGGCTCGAAGGTCTCGGGCCAGACCTGGTCCTCGCCGTGCGGCTCGAACTGCACGCGGACTTGCTGCTCCTCGCCAGTGAAGTTCTTCAGGTGGTAGCGGGCCTTCAGGCGCAGGGCGCCGGCGTCGTCCGTCTCCGCACCGCGCAGCTCGAGCCATCCGCCGACGGTGCCGGCGCGCTCGTCGAATGCCTCGACGGCCTCCGCCAGCCGGGCCGGTATGTCGATGTCCTGCGGGCAGGCCTCCAGGCACTTGCCGCAGAGCCGGCACAACGCGGCCTTGCCCGCCAGGGAGGCGTAACGCGATTTGGCGTGCTCGGTCAGGCCGAAGACGCGCTCCAGGTTGAGTATCTCGAGGTTGGCCGGGATGTCCACGCCCTCCGGGCACGGCATGCAGTAGTTGCAGCCCGTGCAGTAGAGGCCGGCCAGCTCCTTGCGCTCCTGGACCGCCGCCTTGATCCGGTCCTGGTCCTCGCGGGTCAGCTCGCCCGCGCCGGAGACCGTCTGCACGTTCTCCTCCAGTTGCTCCATGGTGGACATGCCGGACAGGGCGAGCGTGACGTTCGGGTTGGAAACGACGAAGCGGAGGGCGAGTTCCGGGGTGCTCTTCACGTCGCCGACGAGTTCCCTGACGGCCTCGCTGGGATGGCCGAGGCGCCCACCGCCGACCGGCCCCATCACCACCACGCCCATGCCGTGCTCGGCGGCGTAGGCGATGCCCTCCTCCAGGCTCTGGTCGAGCAGGTTGTACTGGACCGTCACGGACTCGAACAGGCCGGTGTCCACGCACCTCTTCAGGCTCTCCAGCGACCCGTGGAAGGAGTGGCAGATGTGGCGGATCATGCCCTGCTCCCGGGCCTTGAGCATCTCCTTGTAGAGGCCGTCGTCGCCGGCGACGGCGCGCTCGAAGGTCTCGTAGTTCATGCCGTGGAAGTTGTAGACGTCGATGTAGTCCGTGCGCAGGCGCTCCAGCGAGTCCTCCAGGTTCTTCCACCAGCCGGCCTTGTCTGTCTTGTCGTAGTGGTGGTTCTTGGTGGAGAGGATGACCCGGTCGCGGATGTCCTCGGTGGCCTCACCGAGGACGCGCTGGCTGTCGCCGCCGCCGTACATCACGGCGGTGTCGAAGTAGTTGATGCCCAGCTCGAAGGCGCGCCTCAGCATGGGGATGGCCTTGTCGCGGTCCACCTCCGAGCCCGATTTCATCGGGAATCTCATGCACCCGAAACCGAGCCGTGAAACCTTCAGTCCCGTCCGTCCGAGTTCGGCGTATTGCATGGCGACCGTTCCCTTCTTCTCCCTTGTCGGCGCTCACGATTGAAGCGGGGCGGCAAGTGCCTCTTGTCCCGTGCCCTTGCTCTTCGGCCGCCCCTGGTAGCCCCCGGCGTCTCGCCGGGGGGGCGAGGATGCTCACGCGCCGGGCGAGACGCCCGGCACTACCCGCTGGGGGGGGCGGCCGGCGGCCCCAATCTGTCCATTCTACCCCGGGCGGCCGGGCGTGGCAAACCGCCCGGCTGCAAGCGCCACGGCTAAGGATTTCAGCGCAGAGCACGCAGAGAACGAACAGAAGACCGACGTGCGGAACAACGACCAACGGCAGAGAGGCTCCTGGAACTCAACGACTCAGGCCGTCACTGGTCAGCCGGCGGGGGGAAGCCGGACAACTCGTCCAGGATTGCTCCGTAGAGTCCGGCCGTCCACGCCGGGGCCGAAGGGGGCGGGTCGGGCGCCCGCCGGCGGCGCATGTCGCGCGGGGCGATGACCACCGTGACCTGTGAGGGCCAGATGCGTGCGACGGCGCAGAAAAGCTCCTCGATGGCCTCATCCCCCATCGCCAGGCAGCCTATGGACAGCGTCTTGCCGTGGATGAAGATGTCGCTCCCCGGGTCGGTCCTGCCCTCCTCGCGCGCCTTCTCCAGGTCGAGAGTGTTCGGGTAGTCGATGCGCATCGAGAGGTGGTAGCTGCTGTTGGGGTTGAGGGCGTCCACGCGGTAGATGCCCTCGGGCACCTGCCGGTCGCCCTCGCGCAGCTTGGGTCCGACGCGGCCGCTGGCGGCCAGGATCGGATACGTCTTGACGTGCGCCCAGGCGCCCTCCCCCGCCGCCCACAGCTCAAGGACCCTCTCCTCCTTGAACGCAAGCACGGCCAGGCGCCGGGGCGGATAGGCGACGCCGGCTCGCTCGAAATGCGGCCGTAGTCGCGCCTTCGCGGCCGGCCCGAAGCGGTCCAGCACGTCCGCCACCGTTCGTCTGCCCCTGAGGCGGCAATAGACCGGATGCCAGAGCGATCGTCCCCACCGGTAGCCGGCCGCTCCGGCCAGCAGGACGAGGATCGCTCCGGCCGCAAGGAAGAACGTGTGGCGTCGCGTCACGGGAACTGCCGTCAAGGGAATCGCGTCCCTGGTGAGCATAGGGAAGTGAGGAGCCCGAATGCAAGCCGCCACTTGAGCAATAGGCAGGCGGACGTGCCCGACGCGTTTGGCGCGCGGCGTCCCGCGCGCGTCAGCGGGGCACGGATTCCCGCCAGCCGGCCGCCAGCACTGCCGCCAGCTCCTCCACGAGGGCCTCGTTACCGGGCAGGGCGGCGATGTTGTGGTTCTCGGCCGGGTCCGCTTCGTGGTCGTAGAGCATTCGCGCGGTGACCGCGCCGCCCTCGTCCGTCCACTCCGTGTAGAGGTGCCTGTCGGTCCGGACGGAATCGCCCGCCTTGTAGCGGCTGAAAACGGCCGGCTTCCACGGGCGGTCCTTATCGTGCAGGAGCGGCGCGAAGCTGGTGCCCTCCAGGTGGTCGGGCAGCGGCAGCCCGGCCAGCTCGCACAGGGTCGGGTAGACGTCGGCGAACTCGACGAGCGCGCTGCACGTGGCGCCGCCGCCCATTCCGGCGTAGCGGACGATCAGCGGCGCGTTCAGGGACGTGTTGAAGTTGCAGTGCTTGCACCAGAGGCCGTGCTCGCCGAGCTGCCAACCGTGGTCGCCCCACAGGACGACGATCGTGTTCCTGCTGAGGCCGAGCCGGTCCAGCTCGTCCAGAACGCGGCCGACCTGGGCGTCGGTGTAGCTGGTGGCGGCGTAGTAGCCGTGGACCAGCCTGCCCGCCATCTCGTCCGAGAGGGGGCCCTCGGCTGGCATGCCCAGATAGGCCCGCAACTCGCCCCAGTCGTGCATGGCCTGGTCGGGCACGCCCTCGGGCGGGAACGGGTTGTCGGCAAGGTCAACGTCGTCCGGCCGGTAGTAGTCCCAGTAACGCTTCGGCGCGTTGAAGGGCAGGTGCGGCTTGCGGAAGCCGGCCGCCAGGAACCACGGCTCGTCGCCGTCCGCCAGGCGCTGCAGGTCCCGGATGGTGCGATCGGCGGTCTTGCCGTCGACATAGGCGTTGTCCGGCACGTCGGCGCATTCGAGCGGCGTCCCGGCGCCCGCGGGATCGGCCCCGGCGCGGCTCTCTGCCAGCACGTAGTCGCGCCAATCGCCGCCGGATGACTCGGGATGCCACGGCGCCTCGGTCCAACTCCGTTCGGCGCAGTCGGGCAGGTGGTGGAACACCTTGCCGTTGGAGAGCGTGACGTAGCCGTGCTTGCGGAAGTGCTCGGGCAGGGTCAGCGAACCGGGCAGGTCCTCGTCAACCCAGGTCTTGAAGTCAACGAAGCGGCTCCGGTTGGGGCGCACGCCCGTCAGCAGGCTGGCCCTCGTGGCACCGCAGACGGGGACCTGGCAGTAGGCCCGCGCGAAGACAACTCCCTCCCCGGCCAGCCGGTCGATGTTCGGGGTGACCATTTGCCGGTGTCCGTAACAGCCGAGCTGCGGCCGCAGGTCGTCAATCGGGATGAAAAGGACGTTGGGCTTGTCGTGGGGCATCGGGTCTTGCCTCCGGGCAGACGAGCACTGAACACCATGGACCTTCAGGCACGATAGTAACCACGGCAAAGCCGGCGCGCCAGGGCATTCCTGTCCGCATGGCGTTCAACCCGCCGCCACACTCCCCCTCTTGCCGAGCCGTGTCATCTCGCGGGCCTGTGGGCGTCCACGCCGAACTCCATCCGTGGAGAGCCGGCTTCGTGCGCGCCCACGTCAGGTGCGGCACCTTGATAGTCGTCGTTGAAGTTCGGGATTACGACCCCTGCATCGCAGCCCGGGCTCGAGCTGTCAAGCTGGTACATGCCGCCGG
>CAZQEQ010000089.1:0-13458 GCA_964592385.1 uncultured candidatus Brocadiaceae bacterium
CTCGTACCGGACTCGGAAAGCACATTGCAAGGGTTTTTCAGACAGAGCCTAACCCTCAACACTGAACTCTGGACCCTGGACTCCGAACCCCTATGTCTGACCTGAAAGCGGTATTCTTCGACGTTGCGGGCACGCTCTGGGACAAGGCGGCGTGCGACCGCCAGGTGATGGACATCGTCCTGCCCATGTTCATGGCGCGCCTGCCCGAGGATGACCCCGAGCAGATCGTCCGCCGCTTCAACGCCGCCCTGTTCGAGCTGCCCTGCCGGGACCACCTGCGGGAGAGGCGCTCCTCCCTGCGGCGTCGGCGGTTCGAGGCCATGGTCGACAGCTACGGCCTGCCGACGCGCGGGCTGGCCAGGGAGATGAACCGCACCTACGACACCACCCGCCGGCTCACCATGCGTCAGTTCCTGCGCCGCGGCGCGCTGCGCCTGCTGTCCGAGCTGGGCCGGCTCGGCCTGCGGCGGGGCGTCATCATGAACGGCGCGCCGGCCGTCCAACGCCACCTGCTGGAGACCCTCGGACTCAAGCCGCACGTCGATCACGCCGTCCTGGCGGAGGTCGAGGGCTTCACCAAGCCCGACGTCCGCCTGTTCAGGCGCGCCGTCGAACTGGTCGGGATCGAGCCGACGCAGATGCTCTACGTCGGCGACAGCCCCATGACGGACATCCTGGGCGCGGCGCGCGCCGGCATACCCACCGTCTGGTTCCGGACGGGCCATCGCCGCCTGCCTGCGGACTTCCCCGCACCCGATTTCACCATCACCGACCTGTCCGAAATCCTCCCCATCGTCGCAGCCTGACGCGGCTACCGGCGGCGCACCCAGCGGAGCGCCTTCTGCCAGAACGCGTCGTAACCCTCCCACAGCTCGAAGTTGATCCCCCAGTGCGGGGCCGGGTCGGAGGCGTAGATCAGGACGCGCCCCTTCCCGTGCCGGCCCGTCACCACGAGCGGATGCCCCGTCTCCCGCACGCGCACCAGCACGTCGCCGCCGTCCCGGGGGACAAGCTCGTTGTAGCCGAAGATCGGCGGGAACGCATCCCAGGGGAGCCCCTTCACGGCCGGATGCTTCGGGTTGACGAGCTCGGCCGTGAACCCTGCAGAGGACTCCACCAGGTCCTCGCCGGCCAGGCACTCGACCGGCAGCGCCTCCGCCATGCGACTGCGCCGCCATCCGCCCACATCCCGCGCGCCGGAGAAGGAGAGCCACCCGCCCAGCATCAGCAGCCCACCGCCCCCCGCCAACCAGCCCTTCAAGAACTCCAGCCGGTCCGGGTAAGTCTCCACGTGCCCCGTCCGCAGGGAGCGGTCGAAGAAGTCCGGATAGAGGTGGAAGCACTTCGCCTCGACGTCGCTGACGATGACGGCCGCCGACGCCTCGACCAGCTCCTCGAACCGCCCGGGCTGCAGCCGGTAGAGTTCCCAGTTCGACAGGCAGGTCAGTTCGGCTTTCGGCTTCAGGGCATCCGCCAGCCGCTGCCCGTAGAAGTGCAGGTCGCAGTCCTTGGTCTCGACCACGTTGAAGGGCGTCTCCACGAACATCGGCCCCATGTGGAAAACCCAGTCGCCCAGGTACAGCACGCGCGGCTTGACCGGCTTGCGTCGCTTCTTCGCCACTCTCAGGCCTCCTTTCGGCCCGGGGCATGCCCGGTCGGACAATGGGATGTTGCATCGTGAGCCCGCATATGACAGGATACGCGGGCCCGGATGTCAAGTCTCCTGAGCGCGCCGCCAGCGCCAAAAGGCTCTAACAGACTGAACCGCAGAGACCGCGGAGAGCGCAGAGATAATCCCGAGGAACAGGGCCGGCCGCCTTCCTTTCCCCTCGGCGCTCTCTGCGCGCTCGGCGGTTGATGTCGTCTTGTCAGGCGTTCTGAGAGGGACCCCGAGATGTCGCTACGCGAGCCGCTGGTCACCGTGTTCATGGTGCGGCCCACGCTGGACGGTCTGCCGGCCCACCCACTGCCCTCCCCGTTCACGCTCCGCCCGTACCGGCCAGGCGACGAGGCGACCTGGGCGCGCATCGAATCCCTGTCCGACCCGCACACTGCCGTGACCGCCGACCTGTTCGAGGAGCAGTTCGGGGCGGACGAGGCGGAGCTCAGCGCGCGCCAGCGCTACCTCTGCGACGGCGACGGCGCGGCCGTCGGCACCATAACCGCGTGGCACAACGACGACTACCCCGGCCGGCGCTACGGGCGCGTCCACTGGGTGGCCATCGTCCCGTCCCATCAGGGCAGGGGCCTGGCGAAGCCGCTGCTGGCGTCCTGCCTGGAACTCATGGAGGAGCTGGGCTGCGAGGGCGCCTACCTCACGACCGAGCCTCCCCGCATCCCGGCGATCAACCTCTACCTGCGGTTCGGCTTCACGCCCGACGTGCGCTCGGAGGACCAGCGCCGCGCCTGGCAGGCCATCCTCGAACAGGTCAAGGACGAGTTCCGCCCCGCCGTCGAGGCGGTCCTTGAGCAGTACACCTAGACCACGGCGCCTCGGCTTCCGAAGTGTCCCTGGTATTCGGGGTTGACCGGCGGGCCGGGCAACTGTACCCTGTCGCCTAGCAGCCCGTTGAAAAATGTAGCTCAGCCGCCCCCGGCTGAGAACGCCACAGGCGAGGGCGCCTGTGCTACACCGACACGGCCCCTCGCGCAGGCACTCTCCGGGGAATCCTCCTTCTTCAACAGGCCACCAGCACAGTCGCCGGAGAACCGATGCACGTCGAGATCAACATGTCCAGCCCGCAGCTAATCCACCGGCAGATCGTCGAGCAGATCAGGTGCGGCGTCGCCCGAGACGCCCTGTCGGCAGGCGAGGCGCTGCCCTCGGTCCGCGAGCTGGCGCAGCGCCATCCGGGGAATCCCGGCTCAAGTGAGCTGCGCGCTGCGCTTGCAGGCCCTTTTCTGCGGAGGCTTGACACGGTCGGATCGCAAGACCGAGAATGCGGTTCCTCGTGGCATCTGACCGGAGGCTTGCGATAACTGAAAGCGGCATGACATGAGAATCGGCGGAACCGTCTTCAAGGAGTATGACTCGCCCGCCTCGTGGGTCAAAGCCGTGCACGCGATGGGATACACGGCGGACAGGGATTTCCTCCCGTGGGATGCGGACGACGATCTGATCAGGGCCTATGCGGAAGCGGCGCGCAAGGCCGACATCCTGGTCGCTGAACTGGGCGCCTGGCACGGATGGGAGCAACTGCACCCTGATCCAGGGATCCGCGCGCGCCACGCGGAGAAGATCAAGACCCGGCTGATGCAGGCCGACAAGATCGGCGCGCGCTGCTGCGTGGCCATCAGCGGCTATGCGGTCTCCTGCGGCGAGGACGAGCCGCTGCCTGACCATCTCAGCAAAGGCATCTTCGACCAGGTCGTGGAGACCGTGCGCGAAGTCATTGACGCGGTGAGGCCGACTCGCACGTTCTTCACGCTGGAGACCATGCCGTGGCTCTACCCCAATACCGTTGATTCCTACGTGCGGCTCCTCAAGGCGGTTGACCGCAAGGCCTTCGCCGTGCATTTTGACCCCATCAACCTGCTCAACAGCCCCGAGCGGTACTATGGCAACGCGGTGATCGTCAAGGAGTTCTGCGAGAAACTGGGTCCGCACATCAGGTCGTGTCACGTCAAGGACATCGTGCTCACGAAGAGACTGATGGTCCACATGGACCGAACGCTGCCGGGGCAGGGCGGCTTCGACTTCCGGACCTTCCTGTGCGAGGTGAACAAGCTCGGGGACCCGGACTTGCCCCTGATGCTGGAATACCCCGGCACGGAGGAGGAGTTCCGTCAGTCCGCCGCATACCTCCGGTCCCTGGCAAGGGAAGAGGGCATCAGGTTGTGAACGGTCAGGCGACCCGGCGGGCGGGAAGCACTGTCCGTACGGAATGACCGGGAACTGATTCTGGAACTGGTGGGTGGATGAAGGAGGATGTGGAATGCTGGCCATGGTGAACGGCAAGGCTGCCGCCATGTTAGTGGCAGGGGTTGGAATGCTGGCAGGAGCGTGTGCGGGCCCATACATGGCGGCAGCGGCGGGACCTTTGGCCGGGGCGACGAAGCCGGCTGCGCCGGCGGCCGCGGAACCTTTGGGCCCGGGACAGGACTGGGCCGTGGCCGTCGCGCCGAATAACTCCTTCGAGGGATTCATCGTCAGGGGCAATCAGCCCGTGCTGCAGTTCGAGACGCTGCAGTGGGGCCCCAACTGGCGCTGGGCGGCCGCGCCGAAGTCCCAGGCCCGGGCGGTGGACGGCTTGCTCCAGGCTTCCGGGGACGTGACCCTCAAGGTGACCGGCGAGCGGTTCGACGTGAACCTGACAGCCCGGCAGAGCAGCGAGACGTCCGTCACATACCGCTACGAGCTGAGCGCGGAGAAGGACGTCGCCCTGTCAATGATCGCCCCGGCATTCTCGTTGGCCGGCCAGTACGCCGGGCGGGTCGTGTTGACGTTGGCCGACGGCACGGAGCGGACTATCCCGCTGCCGTTGCCGAGCGGTCCGGCGTTCGGCCCGGCCGCCAGGGTGAAGTTTGAGATCAGGGACATGGGAGACTTCGTCATCGCCCTGACACCCTCGTGCATGGTGCAGGCCGAGCAGAGCGCCCTGCGCGTTATACTGGCGGCCGGCACGCTGAAGCAGGGCAGGAGCGCCGTCACACTGGAGATGAGTTCGCCGGGCGGGCTCGGGTTCCTGGCCTCGCAGGAGGACGCGGACGACGTGGCCCGGCCGCTCGTCGGCCCCGACTGGTTCCCGTACGAACCGAAGAATGACTTCTCGCCCGGCGTCATAGGGATGAACGAATGGCTGGACAAGCCGGCCGGGAAGCACGGGACGGCTGCGATCGTGGGCGACCATTTCGAGTTCGCCGATGGCACCCCAGTCAAGTTCTGGGGCACGAACCTGAGCTATCCGGCGAATTGCTGCCCGGTGAAGAAGGAAGACGCGGACCAGACGGCGGCGCGATTCGCGAAGTACGGGGTCAACTGCGTGCGGCTGCACAAGTTCTGCGGATGCGGCATAGACGACAACATCGGCATCAGCGATCCGAACGACGGCACAAAGCTGACCGCTGAGGGCCTCGAGCGCCTCGACTACTTCTGCTCCAAGCTCGCCGAGAACGGCGTGTACTTCGCCTTCTCGCACACCTTCGGCTATTTGGTCCGCGAGGGCAACCGCGACAGGCTCCTGGCTTACGACGAAATCGTCAGGACGAGGCTGAAACGCAATACGTACAGCCTCATCAACATCGCGGAGGACGTCCAGGACCTGATGATCGAGATGGTGGTGGGCTTGCTCGAGCACCGGAATCCCTACACCGGCAAGACCTACGCGGAGGACCCCGCCCTGGCCTACGTGGAACTCCAGAACGAGGATGACATCTTCTTCTTCAGCACCGCGCGCGTGCTCAACGAGTACCCGACGTACAGGAAGGTCCTGATGGGGCAGTACGCCGACTGGTTGAAGGCCAGGTACGGGTCGCAGGAAGGCCTGGCGACCGCCTGGGGCAGCGCACTGCGCGAGAGTGAGAAGCTGGACGAGAAGAACCTCGCGCTGCAGGGGGACCCGTCGAGCATGGCGGCGGAAGGGCTGGCAAGAGTAAGCGGGAACCCCGGCGCTCTGCGTCGGCTGCTGGACAACGCGGCGTTCTTCCACGACGTGCAGAACAAGTTCTACGGCAAGTTTGTCAGGGCCATCCGCGAGGCGGGTTACAAGGGGCCGCTGTGCGGCTCGCCCTGGCTGGCGCCGCCCATGCTGCCGCACTACTACAACCTGCGGTCAGACTACCTGGTGGGCTGGATTGACCGGCACAACTATGCCGGCAAGACCTTGTTCTACACCATGTTGTCCCAGCCGGGCAGCGGCGAGCTCTGGTCCGGCCTGCAGCAGGTGAGCGACAGGCCGTTCGGGATCTCCGAGTGGATCCACGTCCATCCGGCGCTCTACAGCGCCGAGGCGCCGGCCGCGCTCGCGGCGTACGGCATGGGACTGCAAGGGTGGGACGCCTCGTTCGTATTCCAGTCTCTTGCCTGGTGCGGCGGATTCGCCAAGAATCCGATCAACGTGTTCCACGCGGACATTCCGACGCAGATGGGCCAGTTCCCGGTGCTCTCGCGGATGGTCCTCCGCGGCGACGTGAAGGAGGGCGAGACTATCTCCGTCCGCCGGGTCGGCAAGCAGAACCTGTCGGACGGCAAGTTCTCGTTCCGCGACGATTTCGAGGCTTCCGACGACGTGAACGCATTCGGCGGGTCCTGTCCGGGCGCGGCGCTGGCCGCCGGGCGGTGCGTAGTCGAGTTCACGGAGGAATCCGCCGAGAGCACCCTGCCCGACATGGGCAGCATCGCGAAGGACAGGCGCATCGTGTCCAACACGGGCCAGCTCGCCTGGGACTATTCCGGCAAGGGCTTCTTCACCGTCAACACCGACGGCACCAAGGCCGTCGTCGGATTCGCGAAGGGCAAGGAGCTGGCGCTTGGCGACGTGAAAATCGCCGTGCAGTGTCCGTACGCGTCGCTCTTCCTGACCGCAGCCGAGAGAGATGCGACGCTGGCCAATGCCGGGAGCGCCCTGCTCTCGGCGGTCGCGCGCAACTGCAACTCCGGCTTCAAGTACCTGGTATTCGACAACCGGGTGCTCGAAAACGGAACGACGCCGATAATGCTCGAACCGGTAAAGGCGAAGATCACGATCGCCGGCCGTGCAATCGCCGCCGTGAACATCCTCGACCACGACGGGAACAGGACCGACAGGGCTCTGGAGGTCAGGGACGGCGCCTTCACAATAGATGGCGCGCAGGACAAGGCGCTCTACTACGAGGTGGTGTTCAGGTGATCGACGGCGCCGAGACCGAGATGGGGCTCCTTTCAGGGAAGGTCGGCAGATGGCGCCGACAGGACGCTGTGAGGGGATGGAAGGGATGATGTTCCTGACGAAACCGAAGGCGGCGGGGATGATGGCGGCGGCGGGTTTGATCGTTGGCGCGGCAACCGTAGGCGTCTGGGCGGCGGACGCTGCGGAGCCTGGCGGAGGCGCGGCACGAACCGCAGGTCATTCATCCGGGCGGGATGCGACCACGGCCGTTATCGAGGCGAGCTTGACGCAGGGGGTGGCGCCGCTGACCGTGATGTTCGACGCCCTCCAGAGCGCCGTTAGCAACGGGAGGATCGTCGAGTATCGGTGGGACTTCGGTGACGAGAGCCTGAAGAACTCCCGGACCGGGGCCGGCTGGCTGGCCGCGCACCGCTTCGTGAGGCCGGGCGAATACGAGGTGAAACTCAGCGTCCAGGATGAGAGCGGCGGTCTGGCGAATGCCGCCGTGACCATCACGGTCGAAGAGTGGAAGGGCAGGACGTACTATCTCAGTTCCAGCGAGGGGGATGACAGCCGCACGCCGGAGCAGGTGCAGGATCCCAGGACTCCATGGAAGACCCTGGACAAGCTGACCCAGACAGTGGCAAGGTGCGAGGCTGGGACGCATTACCTGCTGAAGCGAGGCGATACATGGGAGGCGGAGACTTTCAGACTTCCCGCCATCCCCCAGGATGCCGGCAATCCAGTGATGATCGGGGCCTATGGCGAGGGGGAGAAGCCGGTGATTCAAAAGCGGACGTTCGGTACTCTTCTGAACTCGCCGCCGAGCTGCCTGACTTTGCAGGATCTGCGATTCAAGGGCGATCCGCGATTCAAGGGGATAGGGATTGACAACAAACCGGACTGGTCCTGGTGCATATTCCTCCGGTCGAACATAAGACATCTGACACTGCGCCGTCTGACAATGGAAGATTTCACCCTTGGCATCCACGGTGCCCCCCAGACCCCGGAGGGAAGCCAGTATGTCTTCATGGAGGATTGCCTGGTCCGCAACTGCGGGAGCATGGGTTGGCTTGGCGGCTGCAACGACCACGCACTGATCCGCCACAACGAATTCGCCAGCAACGGCAGCAGCCCTGTTTTCCAGCACAACATCTACTTCCACGGCAACGCTTTCCTCATAGAGGGCAACCATATCCATCACGGCAGCGGGATGGGCATTAATACGCATCACACTGTAGACACAATCATCCGCGGAAACGACCTGCACGATAACGGCCGCGGTCCCGGCGGCGCCATGGGAATATCGTGGGACCGGGAGGGCAATGTGCTCAGGCATATCCTGGTAGAAGGCAACAACCTCCATGAGAACTTCCTGGGCATGTGGCTCAAACGGGTCGAGGACCTCACGGTCCGCAATAATGTGATCCGGAACGGCAAGTCCACTGTGCTCTGCTATTCCGGGATGGATGAGTTCAACGTATGCAATAACACCTTCTACCGTAACGACAAGGGAGCGATCTTCAGCGCCGGGAGCGGCGAGACCCGATACGGCGGCGAGACTCTGATCGCCAACAATATATTCTATCGAGACAACGCCAGCCCCCCGCAGCCATTCTTCAACTCCGGCAGGGAATTCGGAACCGGCGGCGCCGCGGTTCCGAGATTCCTGAGCAATCTGTACCACGCGAGCGACGCGGACAAGAGCGTCTGGGCGTCGCTGACAGTGAGGGCGGATACGTCCGGCCAGGGGGGAAAGCGGCAACAATGGACGTTGGACAAATGGATGGCCTATGTGAAAGAGCAGGGCACGGTGTTCGGGGATCCTCTGTTTGTGGATGTCGAAAGCAATGATTTCCACCTGCAAGAGGGCTCGCCCGCGCTCGGCAAGGGTACCTCAGTGGGCGTGGCAGATGACTTTGAATCCAAGGCTCGTGACGTCAGACATCCCACGATCGGTGCGTATGAAGCTGAAGAATGAGGTCGTGAGAACACGCGAACACGAGAGGACAAACCCGGCAACGCGACGTGTTCAACAGAGAGACACACGGGAATCCGCGAGGGAAACGCACGTGGCGTCCACCGAGGTGGTCACGCTTTCAAGAGGAGATCTGAACATGCTGGCTATGGCAAAGGCGAGGATTGCGGCAGTAGTGGCGGCAGGGATCCTGGCGCTGGGCGCAACGGCGGCGAGCACCTATGCGGCTGTGCCTGCGGAGCCTGACGGAGGGGCGGCACCACCAAACACCTCGGCGGCAGGCGCCGCCGAGGACACGACGCCCGCCAAGGCCCTGGCCGAGGAGCTGCTCGGTTCGGAAGGCGTTCGAAAAGGTCTGTGCATTCATCTTGGGTGCGGCGGGGGGATTCTCACGGTCGACTTGCACTTGGGAGGCAAATATCTAGTTCACGGCCTCACGTCCAACCGTGAGGAACTCGAAAAGGCGCGCCAGTACGTTCGGTCAAGAGACGTGTATGGCAAGGTCTCCGTCGACTGCTGTTCCATGAGACGCCTTCCGTACGCCGACAATGTTGCGAACGTGATCGTCGCCGAGGACCTTCCGGAGCTCAGACAAAACGGCCTCAGCATTGAGGAGATCATGCGTGTGCTGGCGCCCTACGGCGTGGCGTTCCTGAAGGGCGAGACGGTTGCGGTCAAGGAGGCTGCGGTCTCGAAGGTCGGCGAATGGACCAAGGTGATCAAACCCTATCCGAAAGCGATGGACGAATGGCCGCAACTGACCAATGACGGTTCGGGCGCAGGCATATCGAAGGACAAGCTGATCGGCCCCCTGACGGGCGTCAGATGGGTCGGGGGGGACGTGTGGACCAACAGGGGAGAAGGTCGCGCGATGGGCGTTGTCTCCGGGAATGGCCGCGTCTTCTATCAGTGCAGCGGGGTCTTGAGGGACGGGAAGCCGGTCTCCACCCTTGTCTGCCGGGACGCGTTCAACGGCCTGTTGCTGTGGGAGCGGTATCCTGAGCCCCCCTTACAGTGCGTGGCCGCCGTCGGAGACCGGGTGTATACGCTTCTCAAACCCTATGGCGGCCCCGTAGTAGCGCTCGACGCCGCCACAGGCGAGACCGTGAAGACGTGCGATTTCAGCGGCTCGTTCGTGTACAGCAATGGGAAACTGATCCTGATGAATCCGGGATTGACTACAAGAGATTTCCTGCACGGGTGCGCTGTGGTGCGGACCGGGCACGTCCATCGGAAGCTGGAGGTGCGGGGCGCCGACACCGGCGCGCTTCTATGGGAGAATGACGACGGCGTGTACAGTTACGTCGTCGGCGATGACCGGATCTTGCTCATCACCGAGGACAGGAAGCAGATGGTCTCCCTGGACCTCGACACGGGCAAGGAGCAGTGGCGGGTCCCTTCTCCTCCGGGGGCGTTTCCCGATCCAGCGTGCTGGTGGGGAGGAGGGGGAGGGGGAAAGCCCCTGGTGTACTGCAGGGGAAAAGTGTTCGCCACGACCTATGAGCCGGTGGTAACCTTCAAGCCTGACGATGAACGCGGCCTCACCGTCGAAGAGGCCAAGCGTGCGCTGGCGGTCCCCGAAAAAAGCGAAACCCTTTACGTCCGTCCCACCGATTGGACAGCAGCGACGATGCACGTCTTCTCGGCCAAAGACGGCAAGCACCTGTGGAGCCGACCGTTGCCGGTTCCGTATTGGACCGGCGGCGGACGGGAGTTTTACTACCTTGGCGACTATGTCTGGGCCGAGGACTATGATCTCCGCAGCGGAGACAACTGGCGGAAGGGGTACCTGATCGATCAGTCCAGGTTGCTCGGGCTTGACCCGGCCACCGGCGAGGTGAAGAAGCGTTTCGACTTCACGCACGTCGCGTACACGACCGACAACAGAAAGTGCTTCGGGAGCGTGGCCACGGAACGCTACATCCTGCAGCCGGCGATGCAGTTATTCGACACCAAGGACCTCAAGCTATACCAGTTCTACGGCGGACGCGGCGTCTGTGGGATTGGCTCCCTTCCGGCCAACGGCCTGGTGTATAAGTCATCGCTCAATTGCGCGTGCTTCGCGCACTTCCAGACTGAAACGGCGTTCTGCTCAGATGCCCCACCGCCGGCCGGGGAACTCACCGGCCAGGCCCCCGATCGCCTCGAGAAAGGGCCGGCGTTCGGGACAACTTCGGCGTCGGCGCCTTCCTCCGATAGCGACTGGCCGACCTTCCGGCACGACGTGGCCCGAAACGGGAGCACCCGTACGTCGGTCCCCGCGGAACTCGAGCCGTTGTGGAAGGCCCAGGTCGGCGGCAAGCTGTCCAGCCCCGTCGCCGCGGACGGGAAGGTGCTCGTCGCCTCGATTGACGAGCACCGGGTTGCGGCTCTGGATGCCGGTAAGGGAGGAGTCCTGTGGAGCTACACGGCCGGCGCCCGCGTGGATTCGCCGCCTACCGTTTACTCGGGCCTGGCGGTCTTCGGGTCCAGGGACGGCTACGCTCACTGCCTGAGGCTTTCCGACGGCGCCTTGGTGTGGCGTTTCCGCGCGGCGCCCGAGGACAGGCGGATCATGGTCAACGGGCAGTTGGAATCGGTCTGGCCGGTCTTCGGCAGCGTCCTGGTCGAGAAGGGCGTGGTGTATTTCGCCGCCGGAAGACACACCGAGACCGATGGGGGGATATTCCTATACGCCGCGGAGCCGCGGACGGGAAAGATATCGTGGGAGAAACGCCTTGTGCTCAGGACCCCCTTCGATGATCGGCCCGTCCGCGTGGCGGAGCCGTACACCGCGTATAACGATGTGCTGATCAGTGACGGCAGAAGCCTATTCGTCGACAGCGTGGAGGTGGATCTCCAGACGCACGAGGCAACGACCAAGATCAGGAGCGAAGGCGCGTTGTGGGGAGGGGTCGCGGGCATCCTGTATGACAGTTGCGAGTTGCCTTTCTCGTCGTATAACAGCGGCGGCAACTGGACGAACTGGCGTTACGTCGGCTCGATGGGCGCGGTGGGCTACCGCGCCAACAAGCTCTGGGTGGCCAGGGGAGCCATTGTGGACGGGGAGCTGCTGGCCGTTGACGGCCAGAGGGTTTTCGGAGTCACCCACGTTCCGGCCGAGAAGCCCATCAGGCAGTTCGGGCGCATATTCCTCGTCCGCCCCACGCAGGAGAGCCAGAGGCGCTACGGGGCCGGTCCCGAGGTCTGGAGGCAAAAGGAGACGGCCTGGTCGGTGGATACTCCGACGGGCACACTGGTCAAGGCACTGCTGGTCGCCGGCGACAGGGTTTTCGTCGCCTGCCGACCGGGCGCCCTGGCGGGCATAAACCTCTACACAATGGCGATGGCCGACGGTCCCGACAACGGCGAGGTCCGGGTATACTCCGCCGCCGATGGCAAAGAGCTGGGCCGGATCAATCTGGGCGCCAGGCCGAGATTCGACGGCATGGCCGCCACCGAGGGCCGGCTCTATGTGTCCGCCGAGGACGGCAAAGTCCTTTGCCTCGGGAAGTGAGCGTGGGGACGCTCGTAGCGTAGGATCCGCGGCTCGCCGCCCGCTCAGGACTCCGAGAGTCCTTCGGGGTTCGAGGAGTACGGCGGGTCGAAGGGCTCCGTGCCTCCGTGGTGATTGCCACGCGCCCCCCGCGCAGCGCCGCCGTAGCTTCCGGAGTCTCCTTCACATTCAGGGTTGACAACCTGGCCCTCGAACTGTACTATGCCGGTTAGTACAGTCACCGGAGAACCCATGCACGTCGAGATCAACACGTCCAGCCCGCAGCCGATCTACCGGCAGATCGTCGAGCAGGTCAGGCGCGGCGTCGCCCGAGGCGCCCTGTCGGCGGGCGAGGCCCTGCCCTCGGTCCGCGAGCTGGCGCAGCGCCTGGTGGTCAACCCGAACACGGTCTACCGCGCCTATGCGGAACTGGAGCGGGCGGGCGTCGTCCGCACGGAACGCGGGGTGGGCACGTTCGTCGCGGAGCATCCGCAGGTCGCGCCCCCACGCGAGAGGCGCCGGGCCCTGGCCGAGGGGATCGATCGCATCCTGACGGACGCCGTCCATCTCGGCGTGTCCGAACGGGAGCTTCTGGAGATCGTCAGGGAGCGCGCACGGCCGTTCGTCCTGCGAGCGCCGACACCAGTCCAGAGGGAGCAATGAGCGCTGAACCGGCTATCGAAACGTCGGGGCTGACGCGATGTTTCGGGAGGAAGAGGGCCGTCGATTCCCTTGACCTGCGCGTCGAGAGGGGCACGGTAGTGGGACTGCTCGGGCGCAACGGCGCGGGCAAGACCACGACGATCAAGATGCTGATGGGCCTGCTGGCCCCCAGCAGGGGGAGCGCCAGCGTACTGGGATGCGACTCGGCCCACCTCGGGCCGGAGGTGCTCGCGCGGGTCGGCTACATGCCCGAGGGCCACCCGACCTTCGGCTGGATGACGCTGGACGGGGCGGCGCGGTTGCGCCTCAAGTCTGCGGGCATTCAGTGTTGACAGGCGGGGCAGATGACTTCGAGGCGATGGGCGTCCTGCTCGTCCTTGCCCTTCCAGACGAGCTGCGGGTGGAGGGAGGGATCGCGCGGGTATAGAGGACGACGGACGGCTTCTGCTCATCCTCTGCCACGAAGTCCCGCAGCTCCTCGGTCGGGATGTTCTTCCCCTTGTCCCTATGCTTCAGGCTCTCGACCTGCTTCGTCT
>CAZQEQ010000090.1:0-13391 GCA_964592385.1 uncultured candidatus Brocadiaceae bacterium
GTAAAAGAGCTGACGCGCCTGCTGGAACACAGGGCGTCAATGGAGGTCTGACGGTTTCCCATCGGCAGGGCTTGCATGGCCTTCTGCCGTCACGGCTGCAGCGCCACAGTAATGAGTGATCTGTCAATCGAGTCTGGCACGCCATGGTGAGTTGCCGCTGCAGCGCCCGCGTGGGCCGAGTTCCCGAAACGCTTGACGTTTGCCGGCGACTGCTGCTATACAATTAGTGTTGCTCGGCCGCCTCGTCATGCTGTCGGGCCGGGGCGCCTTGGTCGGGCGGCCTGTCGGTGCGTGGCGGGGCAGCGCTCGGACTTGCGTGACCTCCGCAAGGCGGGTCCTTGCGGGCCACAACTGCGGGATGGGACGTACAGCAAGGGTGGATGATCATGCCACAGTTCAGTGTGGTATGCAAGAGTGAGGACGGCGAGACAGTCCGCGACGTCCGTTTCAGCCCGTCGCGGGACGGGCTGCTCGTCGAGTTGCGGCGAGCGGGATTCGTGCCCATTTCGGTGGACGAACTCGCTACCGGGCCGAGCGAGAGGGCGAAAGAGGCCGGCCCGAGCGGACCCACGCTGTTCGGCGGAGTCAAGCTGAAGGAGCTTGCGCTGGGCTTCCGGGTCCTGGCCACGATGCTGGGCGGCGGCCTGCCCATCATCGACTGCCTCCTGGACGTGGCCGAACAGTCGGACAATCAACGCTTCCGGGAAACGTTGCTGGCCATTGCGGCGGAGGTCAGGGACGGCTCGAGTCTCTCGGAGGCCGTGATGAACTACCCGAACGTGTTCAACCCCATGACGTGTGCCATGATCAAGGCGGGAGAGGAAAGCGGCACGCTGACGCAGATACTGGAACGACTGGCCTCGGACATGGAGGCCCAACTGGAGATACGGCGCAAGATCAAGTCCGGCACGCGTTACCCGATGTTCATCTTCGGCTTCTTCGTGGTCGCCGTGACCTTCATCTTCGGCTTCCTCTTGCCAAAGTTCAAGGACATATTCGACCAGTTCGGCGCTGAGCTGCCCATGATCACACGGGTAACCATGGCCATCAGCGACAAATTTGCCGGCGGGCTGGTCTATATCGCCCCCACCTTGCTGGCGGTGGGCATCTTGACGTTTGTCTGGGTGAAGAAGACGGCCTCCGGCAAGCTCGCCTTCGACACGTCTATACTGAGGGTGCCCCTGGTTGGCAGCCTGGTCCACCAGATCGTCGTCTCGCGGCTTGCCAGGTCCCTGAGCATGCTGATCACGAGCGGCGTCTCGATCGTGGACGCGCTCAGGCTCACCGAGAGGACCGTGGGCAACGTGGTCGTGGCGGCCTCGCTTGGCGAAGTGCGCCGCAACATCATCCAGGGATCCGCCCTGTCGCAGGAGTTCGAGTCGCACCCCATTTTTCCCGGCCTGCTGGTCAGGATGACCGCCGCCGGTGAGGCCAGCGGCAAGCTGTCGGACATGCTCAGGCGAGTGGCCGATTACTACGAACGCGAGTCGGCAGCCAGCATCGACGGTTTGCTTTCCCTCCTCGAGCCGACGCTGATCGTATTGCTCGGCATCGTCGTGGGCTTCGTCGTCATAGCGGTGTATTTCCCCATCTTCGGCCTGGCGAAAGCCATTGGCTGAGGCCCCGGACCGACGGCCGGCCTGCGACTTCCTGACAGTGCGTTTTTCGGCCCCCTGGCAACCATGTGTCTCAATACAGCACATGCCCGACAAGGGTGCCGGATGCCTTGGGAAGGCCTGGAGTCCCCCGCAGGGCAAGATATCATCACATGTCGCAAGTGCTTACTGAACAATGGAATGCGTCTCTCCAAGGCGTTCTGCGAATGGCCCTGGAGTCTCATCGGGCGTGTCGTTTGGCACGGCCGTTGCTGCTTATGTGAAGTGAGTTACGAAGGAACGCAACGAGGGTTTGGGTTCTTGATTCAGACATCCCACATGGCTAAACTAGCAGCCTGGAGGATGCGAGTCAGGCTTTGCGTTCATCAATCCGTTGGGGACTCATTCTCTTCACTTCATTCTCGGAGGTCTGTGCCATGGTGCACAGGAAGGGCTTCACGTTGATCGAACTGATGATCGTCATGATCATCGTTGCGATCCTGGCGGCCGCTGCTGTTCCCCTGTACACTTCGATCGTGAGCCGCGCTTACGAGTCGGAGATTGTCTCGGCCTTGGGCACGATTCGTTCCGCTGCCCGCGCCTACAAGGCGGAGAACGGGGTGTACCCGACGCAGATGGCTGACCTGACAGGCGGCGAGAGTCCACTGCTCAGTTCGGATGACTTCGCCGACCTGAAGTATGTGGCCTTCGCCGAGTTCTCGGTCAACGCTTCCGAGAACTTCCAGTGGGACGGGGCCATCAGCGGGTACAATTACGTCCAAGTCATCATGACCAAGAGCGGCAGCATCAGTCGTTCGTAGCCGTGCTTGGGCCATTTTGGCGACTGACGGCTTGTTAGTTGCAGGTTTCGGGGCCTCCGTCGAGGGCGGCGGGGGCCCTGCAAACCTGCGTTTTCCTTATCCTTATGGCCAGGTTGGGCGGGGCCGCAAGTGGAGTGTGAGGAGGTGTTTCAGAGCCGCAAAAGCGTTGCGAGGTGTTTCACGCTGCTGGAGGGGCTGGTGTCGATCGTGTTGCTCGGGTTGATATTGATCGGCACGGCTCCGTTTTTTTCGTACGGCGTCCTCCTGATCCACCGGAGTTCGCTCAGGCGGGACGCGACCGAACTGGCTGCGGGGCGTGTGGAGGACCTGCTGGACGAGGGATTCTTCGCCCTCCAGCAGGGCCAGGGGGAGGAAACGGTTGACATCGGCGGCGTCAGCGGCACGATGACTACCGAAGTGGAGAACACCTTCATCGACGCCGACGGCAGAGGCTATAAGCTGATAAGGGTCACAGTGGCCTGGACCGTTGGCAACAAGGCAGACCAGCTGACGGCCGCTACTTACCTGAGCAGCCCCTGGAGCGCCCGCTGACATGAAACCGCATTGGCATGGCAGATACTTCAACCTGTTGGAGATGGTGTTCGGTATCTTCCTGGCCGGTGTGGTCCTCATAGCCGCTTACTACGGCGTGATATTCATGGTCTCGGAGACGCACGAGGGGCGCGAAAAGGTCGGGCTTCAACGCGACGCCGACATTGCGGCGTACTGGATCGAGCTCACCGTCCGCGAGGGAAGCTGGGCCTGGCTGGATACCAGCGACGACGACTCGCTCGTCGTGCAGAACTTCGCGGCGGGATGGCAGAGGAGGATCTACGCCGACGGCAACAGCCTTATGATAGACAGCGGCAGCGGCGGCGAGGAGATCGTCTCGACGCTCAGTTCGATCCATTTCTATCCTTACAGTGCGCGTGTCGAGTACGAGTTGGAGGTGCAGGACGAGGAAGGCCGCTTTGCACTCAACTCCAGCAAGAGCCTGCGTAACGTGCAGTACCGCGGAGTGTGGCACTTCTCCGAGGGGGGCGGAGAGGTGACCTACGACGACTCGCCGTTCAACAACAGCGCGGGGATTTACGGGGCGTCCTGGACAACCGGCCCCCTTGACAGCGCGCTGGCGTTCGACGGGCAGGACGACCGGTTGTGGATCCCCGACAACCCCGATCTGGAACCCGATCAGCGCCTGGGATTCGGCGCGCTGATGCGCCTGTCAAGCACCGCCACCCAGACCATCTTCAACAGGCACGCGGAGGCGGCCGCCCAGGGCTTCATGCACCTTTACATCGACGGCGGCAGGATCTCCTACGCCTTCAGCAACGGCGGCTCGGTGGTGCGGACGTCTTCGAGTTCCCTGTCGTGGACTTCGGGGCAATGGTACGAGATAGCAGTGCAGCATGACACCATCACGGGCCGCGTGCACTTCTACCGGGACGGCGTCAGGGTGGGGGCCGCTTCGACGAGCGGCTTCCTGGCGGCCACTTCCGGAGACGGGTGGATAGGGCGTTACCAGGACAGTCAGTATCCCCTGCACGGCGCTCTGGATGAACTGACATACCTCAACTTCTAGCTCGGACGGCAGCACAGTGGCCTCGCGTCACGTGAACAGCGCAGCAGTGGGTATCGGCGGCCGCCACGGCTTTGCCATGGGCGCCGTGCTCATCGTGTTGATCGTGACCATCGTGTTTGGCTTCGGCTACCTGGCGCTGGCGTACCACGAGGCGAACCTGGGCGCCAAGGAAGTGCAAAGCTCGGCCGCCTTCTATGTCGCCGAGGCCGGCGTCCAGAGGACCCTCTACCTGCTCAGTGTGACGGAAGACTGGACTGCGCTCAGTTCCACGCTTTTCGAAGACGAGCCGCTTGTTGACGTCGGCACGTACACCGTGGAACTGCGGGACAGGGCGGAGAAGACGCTCAAGATCCACGCCAAGGGCACGGTGCTGAACCAGAGCCGCATCTTGGAGATGTCCGTAAGTAAGCCCTGAGCAAGGCGCCTGGCAGGCGGCCCGCCGGCCCTTGCTCCAACAAGCGACCGATCCCCAGCAGAACCCCGTCGCGCTCGCCGGCGCGGACCGGGCTCCGGAGGACGCCCCCTTGTGCGACGACCTGGACGAACTGGCGCAGGCTGACCGGCAGGGCTTCATCCTCCCCCCCCACGTCCCGAAGGACGACTTCCTGGCCGACGTGAACGCCACGCTCGAATGGGCCGCGGAAGTGCGGGGGGAGTTGGGCTGCGCGGGCCGGGTGGAGGCGCTGGGAGGGACGTTCACTTCGGGCCAGCTGGTGCCGTCCGACGTTCTCGAAGGATGCTTCGAGCCGGTGGCCCGCCTGTACGGCATCAATCCGCTGTGGGTCCCTGCCTTCTTTGCGGACCGCTACCTGCCGTGGTACATCGGCGGAGCGACGTTCTGGGACCCCTCCAACGGGCCGCTTCGCGTGTGCCTTGTCCTGCGGAGCGCTTTCCGCCTGCGGGAGCGCTGGCTCATCTACGGCCGCAGCGAGATCCTGTCGCACGAAGCCTGTCACGTGGCCAGGAGCATGATCGCGCAGCAGGTGTTCGAGGAGTCGCTGGCCTATGCGCTTTCGGGCAGCAGCTTGCGCAGGGCCGCCGGCGGCGTGTTCCGAGGGAGGTGGGAGTCCCCGTCCCTCATGGTGGCTTCAGTGGTTCTGATGGCGGGGGCTGCGCTGCAGCTTGCGGGAGTGGCGCCCTGGGTGACGCTGGCCGCCGCCGCGCCGCTGGTAGGCACGGCAGGGGGGTTGACGGCGCGGGGCGTTGCCACGGCCAGGAAGCTGGCGGCGGCGCGCCGGTTCCTCGCCCCGGTCTTCGGTGACCGGACGATGGCCGTCCTGTTCAGGTGCACGGACGCGGAGATCGCGTCGCTGGCAAGCGCAGCGTCCGATCCGCACGAATGGGTCGCGGGGCGTGGGGACGATCTGCGGTGGCTCTTGATCGGGCGACGCTTCGGGTCACCGTCCGGCGACGAGGAGGAACCCGCCGGCCAGTAGGGGGGCGTGCTCCGGCCGCGGGCGAGCGGCTGCGCGTTACGTCTTCCGGGGGAGACTCAGCATGGAGAGCTGGACCTCCGCGTCCAGCAGCTCGGGCTTCTCCGGCGACTTCAGGACGCGCAGGGCCTTCACGCCCAGCATGGCCTCAGGGGCCTGCAAGCGCAGGAGGAACTGCGTGATCTGCGCCAGTGAGACCTGCTGCAGCTTCATCTGGACCGTGGTCTCGACGTAGTCGTCTCCCAGGGCGGTCGTGCTCGGCTTCACGTAGCTCAGGCTCCTTTCGAGGCCGCACTCGCGTTGCACCTGCTCAAGGAACGAGAGGAACTCCGAGTCCTCTGCCCGGCTCGCTATTGCCTGGCGCAGGTCGCCCAGTTCATCGCGCAGGGCCAGGTACTCTCGGCTCTTCGAGCGCACCTCGGCCAGAGAAGTCTTCTTCTCGGCAATCACGCGATCCAGTGTCTCCAGTCTGTGCATCGCGGGCCTGACTCCGGCCTGATACAGCACGAACAGGGCCAGCAGCGCCGCCCCTGCCAGGATCGCCTGTCTCTCTCTGCGGGTCAGTTGCATGTCGGCTACCTTCCCACGGTCGTTATGGTAAGCGTGAACCGGACGGCGCCCGTGCGCGGCTCGACCTCCGCGTCCCGCGTGGCGACCGTCCGAAAACCGGGCACAGCCTGGAGTTGCTTCGTGACCTCGTCAACTGCCGCGAACGACTCGGCCTTGCCCGTCAACCTCACGGAATCGCCGGCGATTGACAGTTCGGAGATCTCCACCTGAAGACGAGCCGGTATCCCGGTGCTGACGTGCTGGAGAACGCGCAACGGCGGCAGCCCGCCCCCCAGCACCGAAGACAGGGCGTCGTGCTCCTCCCGCAGGGATTGGAGTCGCTGGTCAAGCTGCTGCAACTCATCGACAATGTTGACCTCGTCCGGCAGCGCTTCCTTGAAGACTCGCCTCATCTCAGCCCGGACGGCCTGGTATTCCCTCTCGCGCCGGTCCAGACGCAGGAACAGGCCCACGATCCAGGTCAACGCAACGGCGGCGAGCAGAAGGCCGAAGACTACCAGCGCCTTCTTCACCTCCGCGGCGCTCCTTGCCGTGCCCGCTTCTGCGGCCAGGAAATCCATCCCCCCAGGCGCGCCACCCGCGCCCCTCAGTGCAGCCCCTATGGCGACCGCCAGCATTGGATCGATGCTTTGCGTATCCTGGGGCTCCACGGACGCGAACGGGTCGAGCGTCGTCACTTCGCACGGCGTCTCTTCCGGGACTGCCGCCGCCAGGCGATCCACCAGCCCCGCATCCCCTCCCAGGATGACGGACAGCGAAGGTGGCGCCGGCCCGTCGAAAGCGTCGCGCCAGGTCAGTTCCATCTCCTTTGCCAGCTCGCCGGGCGCTCCCTCTTCGGCCCCAACCGGCGGCAGGCATCGGGCCGTCAAGAGCCGCCCCCGGTCGGAGACGCCCAGGACGGCGCGCCCCTCGTCCACGTAGACGAGCATGAAGGGGCCGTCCGCGACTTCGGGCACGCTCCTTCTGGCCAGGGCCAGCAGCGCACAGACGTCGGCGTCGACGGCCCGGCACTGGATGCCGGCCTCCTCCAGGTCCCCGGCGACGGCGCGGAGCAGACTTCGGGGGACGGCGCCGACCAGGAGGCCCCGGTTCCCGTCCGGCAACTCGCGGATCGAGCAGATATCCATGACCAGGCTTGCGGCGGGCACCGGTAGGTCGTCTTCCAGTTCGAAAGCGAGCACCTGCCGCAGGTGTTCGGGCCTGACTATGTCGGTTTCGAGGCTGCGGAAGAAGACCTCCCCGGCCGGAAGCGTCACGGTGGCGGGCACGTCCGCGCGAAGCCCGGCGGCGCCGACGAGCGACCTGACGACCTCCGCGCCCGGCGCACCCCGGGAGGGGCCGCCGGTCTCGTCGCGAGGCCGGGCGCCCGAGCGCTCCACGCGCAGGCGCCCCCGCGTCCGCACGAGTTGCACCACTCGAACGGTCGCCGGACCGATGTCAATCCCGATGAGTCGCTGTGCCATGCTTGCGCTTCGTTCCTGAATACGGGTACCGCGGATGCTCCTCAGGTCTCTTCCCGCAGAACCAGGTGGACGACCTGACGCCCGTGCCTTTTCCGCAGGATCACGTTCACTGTTCTCTCGATGCCGCCTGCCGCGCCCCGCGAGGTGACCCTGAAATACTGGTCCTTCGGCCTGACGGTTACCTGGTCGCGCAGGGAGGCGTAGAGGTCCTCGGTCATGCCGGGGACGCTGCGGAGTTCCTCGACGCTCTTAAACGGTCGGTCGGCCCTGTGCAGGACGATAGATTCGGCCAGCGGGCCGTCCATGCCCTCCGACAGGGCCTCCAAGACACGCGCCGGCGCGTAATTGACGTTGATCTTCCCGTCGCCGTAAACCGTCAGGAAGCCGGACATGCCCGGCAGGGACTTCGTGCCGAGCTCCGCGTCCGCAACCTGCCCCAGGAAGATGCCTCTGGTCATTCCCTTCACCAGGAGCAGTTCCTCCAGCACGTCGAACGGCGCGTTCTTGCACCGGTACGGGGGGACGAGACTTCGATAGTAATCGTTCTCGGCCCCCTGGTTCTGCCGCTTGATGAACGGCACGCTGGTGACCTCGTCGTCGGCATCCGTCCAGTCCATCATCGCCAGGACCATCCCGTAGCCGATGGGCGCGTGCTCGCCGGATTCCGCATTCAGCAGGTCGATCAGTCGCAGGAGTTGCTCCATCCGCGGTCTGACGATCTCGCCGTCGCTCGTCTTCAGCCCGTTGACGTTGATCTTGCCGTTCTCCTGCCGCGCAGACACGGTGCAGCGGCCCTCGCCGACCGGTATCCGGACGCTTCCGGATAGCAGATCGGCGAGTGGGCCGTCCGGTCCCTCGTCCTCCTGCTGCGCCAGCGCGGCAATGGCGGCGCTCACGCCGGCCTCCGCGCAGCACAGGGCTTGCTGGCTCCTGTACCGGTTGTCCGCCACGTGGAGGTTCACCTGCGACCGGTGGCTGAACTCCAGCAGTATCACGGCCAGCAGCAGGACCACCACCAATGCGGCGACGGAGACGATGCCCCGCCTCCCGTCATGTCCCGTGGGTCGAGTCATCGCGGTCATTGCTCGCTCAAAGGGGCATCGGCCCGCGGTTCGGCGGCCTCTTCGGTTCCGAGCCGGACGCGCGCCTGCGCCTGGCAGGGAAGCCAGACCGACGTCGCAAACGTCGTTGCCGGGGTGTCCTCGCCGCGCAGCGTCACCTCGACGTGCACGGCGGCCGGCAGCGCGCCCGCGTCCTCGGAGTCCCAATCGTCGCGCCACTTCTCGCCGTCGGAGTACGCCAGCGCCACCGATTCCACGTCCCGCGCGACGGGCAGCCAACCGACGTCGCGGGCCGGCACGTCCCCTGCGTCCACGAGCGTTCCCTGGCTGCGGAGCAAAGTCCGGCTTGCCCGGTCCAGCCGGTAGCGGACCACGCTCAGACCGGGTAGGGGCCCGTCCTGCCGCGCCATTCCCCCGGTTGTCACGAAATGCAGGACTTCACCGTCCGTCGTTGCGCCGCGTCCGACCAGGAGTGGCTGAAGTTCGCCAACCGTCCCCGTCGGACCGGTCCGAATGGTGCCGCCGTCCGATGAGGACAGCGGGACGCAGACGCAGCGCATCTCGCGCTCCATCCTGTCCATGAGGGCGCGCGCTTCCATGTCGAGCCCGGCCCTGTCACCGCAGCGCGAGACCGACTGCGTGGCCGCCGCGTACGTCCCGTACGCCAGGCCCAGCACCAGAGCGATGATGCCCAGGGCCAGCAGCGTCTCGACCAGCGTGAAGCGGCGGACGTTCGGTGCGGTCCTCACGAGCTCTCCTTGCCGGGGACGTAGGTCACGAGCTCCACCTGCCTCGGCTGCCCGCCGTCCTGCCAGGTGACCTGGACGACGACGCTGCGCAGCTCCCCGGCGCCCATCTCTTCTAACGCCGCAAGCCGCACCTCGTTCACCGTCGTGTGCCAGGTGAACTGCGTCTTCGTCGCATCCCCGCGGACGCTGCCCTGCCGGGACCCTGCTTCGGGCACGCCCCGGGCGAGCATCTCCGCCATCGTCGCTCGGGCGAGCAGATCGGCCTCCGAGAGCACGGCGGCCCGGCCCGAGAGCCGCAGGCTGAGCACCTGCAAGTGCAGCAGGGGCAGCAGGCCGATCGCCAGGATCGACAGCGCGATCAGGACCTCAACCAGCGTGAATCCGGCGTCCGCGGTCCGGCTTCGGCCCGCGCTCATCTTCCTTGTGCGGCGCAACCTGCGCCTCCTGTCTATCCTTCGTTTCCTCGGGAGGCGAACGTCTCTATCCGCCCGCAAAGGCTGCTGACGGCCAGGCTGGCCGTGTCGCCTTTGCGCCCGATCAGGTGGACCGCGGCGGGGTCGGCCCAGCCTTCCGGGCTGAATCTTATGCTCGCCGTCTCGTCGGGCGAGGTGCTCTCGCCGCTGACCTGCACTTCGAGGAAGCCCACGCCGTCGGGGAGACGTCCCTGACAGTCCGGGCGAGTCGTCCTGCCGGTGCCCGGACCGGTCGGTGACGTCGCCAACGCTACCCAGTACTTCCCCGTTTGCCTGTCCAGGTACAGCGCGTGCATCCGGCGGGTCGAGGCCGCTCGGCTGCGGGCCCAGTCGGCGGCGCTGGCGATCCTGGCGGCGCAGGCCCGAAGCCTGGCCCCCTCGAACGCCCCGCCGAGCACGCGGGGCAGGACCAGCGACGCCGCAAGGCCGAGTATGAACACGACCACGCACAGCTCGATCAGCGTGAAGCCGGCCTGTCTCTGTCGCGGTTCCATCAGTCTGCTTCCAGGTTCCAGCTCTCTATGTCCGCGTCGTGATCGCTGCCGCCCCGTTCGCCGTCCTTGCCGTACGAGATCAGGTCGTAGTCCCGCCCGCCGCTGCCCGGGCACAGGTACACGTAAGGGGTGTCCCAGGGGTCGAGGGGCACTCTCGCTTTTTCCAGATAGCCTCCCTGCTTCCAGCCGTCGACGCCGGGATTGGTGACGAGGGCAGCCAGGCCCTCCGACATCGTGGGAAAACGTCCCGTATCGGTCTTGAAGAGCGCCATGGCCGACTCGAAGCTCCTTATCTGCACCTTGGCTTTCGTGCGCCGCGCCTGCTCGGGCCTGTCGAGTATCCTGGGCATGACCAGCGTCGCCAGGATGCCCAGGATCACGATGACGACCATCAGCTCGATCAGGGTGAAGGCGCGCGCGCTCCGTCTCCAGTTTGATGACTCGCGTCTGCGCTGCATTCGCTGTGGCTCCTATGCGATGGCCTGGTTGATGTCGAAGATGGGCAGCAGTATGGCCAGGACAATGAACCCGATGACGGCGCCCATGACGAGGATCATCACGGCCTCCAGAAGCGACGTGAGCGCCGCGAGGCTGGCCTCGACCTCGCTGTCGTAGGCGTCTGCGATCCGCAGCAGGCCCTCGTGCACGTTGCCGCTCGCCTCGCCCACTCCGATCGCGTGGAACACGACGGGCGGGAAGACGCCGCTCTGTCGGAGCGGATTGGCCAGGCTGTCGCCGTGGCCCACGCTGTCCTTTGCCTCTTCCAGGCCGTCGGCGAGGACGGTGTTGCCGACGACCCGCTTGACTATTTCGAGCGCCTCAAGAATGGACACGCCGCTCTCGAGCAGGACGCCGAGCGTGCGCGCAAAGCGCGACACGGCGATCTTGAGAGACAGGTCCCCGAACACGGGCAGGTCCAGCTTGAGATGGTCCCATGCGCGTCGCCCGGCGGCGGTGCGCGTCCACAGCCTGGCGCCGACGAGAAGGGCCGTGGCCGCAAGCGCGATCGCCCACAGGTAGTCCGCCACGAAGTCGCTGACGGCGATGAGCACGATCGTGGGCCAGGGCAGGGCCCGGTTCATCTCGAGGAACAGCTTGGCGATGCTCGGGACGACGTACGAGAGCAGGAAGGCCACGACCGCCACGCACACCGCCGAGACGAGCAGCGGATACGCCATGGCGGCCTTCACCTTGCTGACGAGGCCGACGCGCTTCTCGAGCATGTCCGCCAGCCTGGACAGCACGCCGGCCAGCGCCCCGGCGGCCTCTCCTGCCGTCACCATGCCGACGCAGATCTCCGGGAAGACCTTCGGGTATTCCGCCAGGGCGGCGGCGAGCGTTGCGCCTTCGTTGACGCTGTCGCGCACGGCGGCGATAACCGCCGCCAGGGGCTGCCCCGCGAGCTGCTCGACCAGGGCGCCCAGTGCGGGCACCAGGGGCATGCCGGCGTGCAGGAGGGTGGCAAGCTCCCGGGTGGCCGTGGCCACGTCGCGCGCCCTTATCCGGTGCAGTGTGATGGTCCTGCGGGCGAGGGCGGGACTCGCCGGCGCCTGCTCATGCTCGGAGGCGATGTCCAGCACGTGGACGTTGGCCGCGCGCAGCCTGCGCCGCGCGTCCGCAACCGAGTCCGCGTGGACCGCCCCGCGTTCCTTGCGGCCCAGCTTGCTCAGCGCCGTGTACTCGAATACGGGCACAGTGGTCATGCCTCATAGTGCACTGTGTCGTCCTGTGTGACCCGCAGGACTTCCTCAATTGTCGTCTCGCCGGCGAGGACCTTGCGGATCCCGTCGTCGCGCAGCGTGCGCATGCCGCTCTCGACGGCCTTGCGCTTGATGATGTTCGGCCGGGCGTGCTGCATGGTCAGTTCCCGTATGTCGTCGTCCACCAGCAGCAGCTCAAAGATGCCTGTTCTGCCCAGGTAGCCCGTCTCGATGCAGGCGGGGCACCCCGTCCCGCGGAAGAGAGTGGCCCCCGTCTCCGGCATCCGGCCCGCCAGGGCGGCGCGCTCCTGCGCGGTGACCTCGCAGCGGCTCTTGCAGGACGGACAGACCACCCGGACCAGGCGCTGGGCCATGATGGCTGCCACCGAGGAGGAGACCAGGTAGGGCTCGATCCCCATGTCCAGCAGCCGGGTTACCGCAGTGGCCGAGTCGTTCGTGTGCAGCGTGCTGAAGACCAGGTGCCCCGTCAGGGCCGCCTGAATGGCGATCTCCGCCGTCTCGAGATCGCGGATCTCGCCGACCATGATGACGTCCGGGTCCTGCCGCAGGATGTGCCGCAGGCTGCCGGCGAAGGTCAGGTTGATCTGGGGGCGGACCTGCATCTGGCCGATGCCGGGAAGCTGGTACTCGATGGGATCCTCGACGGTGAGGATGTTCCGGTCCTCGGTGTTGATTTCGCTCAAGGCGGCGTAGAGCGTGGTCGTTTTGCCGCTGCCCGTGGGCCCGGTGAGCAGGACGATCCCGTGGGGCATCTTCACCAGGCGCCGGAACTGCTCCTCGCCCTCGGGCGCAAACCCCAACTCGTCCAGGCCGAAGCGGGCGGTGCCCTTGTCCAGCAGTCGCAGCACCACGCGTTCCCCGCCGGAGGTGGGCATGGTGGAGACCCGCACGTCGATGCCCTTCTCACCTATCTTGATCCGGCTGCGCCCGTCCTGGGGCAGCCGCCGCTCGGCGATGTTCAGATTCGCCATGATCTTCAGGCGAGAGACCAGCGCCGCGACGTACTGCTTCGGGGGCGTGAACCTGTCGTGCAGGACGCCGTCGATCCTGAACCGGACCTTCACTTCACGCTCGTACGGCTCGATGTGGATGTCGCTGGCCCGGCTCTGAACGGCCTGGTAGAAGATCGTGTTGACCAGCTTGACGATGGGCGCCCGGTTCGCCACGTCCATGAGGTCTTCGGCCTCGACGCCTCCGGCCGCCCGGGCCAGGTCGCCGTCTTCGCCCAGCTCCTCCAGTATCGCCGAGGCGGAGTCGCCCTCCCGGTAGTAGCAGCGGGTGAGGGCGTCCTCTATCACGGCTGGCGGGCAGACCGCCCTGCCGCAGCGCCGCCCCAGGATGGACGCGACGGCGTCGAACGCCTTCACGTCCGTCGGGTCCGCCATGGCCACGGTGACCGTCCCGTCGCCGTTGACCAGGGGCAGCAAGG
>CAZQEQ010000091.1:0-13311 GCA_964592385.1 uncultured candidatus Brocadiaceae bacterium
ACCCGAAGCCGCAGGGCAAAAGCACCGGACTCTCAGAAAACCCGTGAACGGTTACGGAAAAGCAAACCCGCAAGTACCGTGATCAAAGCCCACCAGGTGATTCTGAACCATGTAGGCAGTCTCATCACTCAGTTCCTGTCTCGCAGCCTGCTCTCACGTCGTTCCGGGGTAACGGCCGGCACAGTCCCCTCGCAGTTTGCCTGCGGCCGTCATGGCAGATCCCCGTGGACGCCTGTGTCAGATTACTTGTGCGTGCCTTGAATGTCGAACCGCCGCGTAGAGCAGGCGCTGCCCCAGGTCGATCACCGCCTTCCGAATGGCTCCGGCTCAGTCATTCTCCGTTTCGGTACGGGGACCAATTGACGCCCGGCTCAGCGCCAACGGAGATGCCCTGCCGGCGCAAGGGGCCGCGGGCAGCGGTGAGGCAGCGCATCAGCCCGGCAGGCGCGCGGGACGCCGCCGGCAGATCTACGATGAGGTGCGGTACTGCCGCGCGTTGAGGCCGTGCTTCTTGACCCGCAGGCCCATGACGCGCTCGGTCAGGCCGAGCTGCCGGGCGGCGGCGGCCATGTTGCCCCGGCAGGTTTCGAGCGCGTCCGTTATGGCCTTCCGCTCGACCTCGCCCAGCACCTCGGACAGCGTCATCGGGCCGCCGTCCCCGCCGGCCTCCTCGGCCTGCACGGTCGCCGGCAGGTGGTGCGGGCGAATCGTGTCATCACCGGTCATCAGGACGGCGCGCTCGATGCAGTTCTCCAGCTCCCGCACGTTGCCGGGCCAGTCGTGCCGCATCAACGCCTCCAGCGCCGACGCGGATATCCTTCGGACCGGCTTGTCGTTGGCCGCGCTGTATTTCTCGATGAAGTGGTCCGCCAGCAGCGGGATGTCGGTGCGCCGCTCCCGCAGCGGCGGCACGAGGATGGGGAAGACGTTCAGCCGGTAATACAGGTCCTCCCGGAACCGCCCCTCGCGGATCAGGTCCTCCAGGTCGCGGTTCGTCGCCGCGATGACGCGCACGTTCACGATGATCGTCACGCTCCCGCCGACCCGCTCGAACTCCCTCTCCTGGAGCACGCGGAGCAGCCTTATCTGCGTGGCGGCCGACAGGTCGCCCACCTCGTCCAGGAAGATCGTCCCCCCGTCGGCCAGCTCGAACCGGCCCTTGCGCCGGCTCACCGCGCCGGTGAACGCCCCCTTCTCGTGCCCGAACAGCTCGCTCTCGATGATGTTCTCCGGCAGCGCGGCGCAGTGCACCCGGATCAGCGGCTTCGACGCCCGGCGGCTGTTGTAGTGGATCGCCCGGGCCACCAGCTCCTTGCCCGTCCCGCTCTCCCCGCACACCAGCACCGTGCTGTCCGCCTCGGCCACGCGGGAGATCAGATCGTAAACCCCCTGCATGGCCCGAGATGCGCCGATGATGTTCGACGGCCGGAAGCGGTCCTTCAGTTCCTCCTGGAGGCGGATGTTCTCCGCGAGCAATTGCTGGCGCTCCTCCTCGGCCGCCTGGCGCAGCCGCACGGCCTGCGCGATCATCGAGGCGATGATGGACAGCAGCCGCACGTCCTCCTCGAACCCGACCCCTTCCGAGAAGAGCCGGTCCGCGCTGAGCGCCCCGATGACCTCGTTTCCGAGCTTGATCGGCACGCAGATGAACGAGATGTCCTCCTTGCGCAGCTCGGTGCGCGCGCCGGTGCGGTCCAGGAAGAGCGGCTCGTCGGAGATGCGCGGCACGACGGCGGGCTGGCCGGTCTGGACCACCTTGCCCGTCACGCCCTCCCCCAGGCGGTATCGGCCGCGCTCCCGCTGCTTCTCGGACAGGCCGTGGGCCTCCTCGATGTAAATCTCGCCGGTCTCGCGGTTTAGCAGGGTCAGCGTTGACCGCCTCATCCCCATGTGCTCGGCCAGCGTGTTCAGGAAGGGCCCGACCACCTGGCGCAGGTCCATGCTCAGGGCCAGCCGCTGGCTCAGCTCGAACAGGAGCGACAGCTCTTCGACCTGCCGCTTCACCTCTGGTTTGCCGCCTTGCGCGCGCATCGTTTCCCGCTCCCGAGGGCACCACACGAACGTAGCTTCGTTCCACGAATCCTACCGTACCGTAGGAATCCGCGCAACCGCCGCGTCGCCCCGCCGTACGGCGGGCAAGCTTCATACTTCCGGCGCGGAGCGACTGCGTCGCTCCGCGCCGGCCGTCACCCCCCCTGTCAGCCGGACGGCGCCGCCCTGACAAGCGTCCCAGCGAAGCGGAAATCCGTCACCCCCAAACCGGACGCCTCCCCCGCCAACGGCAACGGCACATCGACACGGATGAACACGTGTAGTGAGTACAGCCATTATTGTTATCACTTGCAAGCCTTGCCGGCGCGCACCACTCCGTTCGGCCCTGCCCTCCAACGGCAAAGGCATTCGGACACGGATGGACAGAGGTGAAGGCCGATAAAGGACAGGGCAACGAGTACGCGGTTGTCGTTGTCGTCGTATCTGCGCGAATCTGTGTGAATCAGTGGCTCGTTGCCGTTCCCCAAACGACGACGGCCGCCACAGATTCACACTGATTACACAGATCAAGAACCCCGGTAACGGCATTCGGACACGGATGGACACGGATTCACACGGGTACGGCGGACGGCGTTCTGCCCACTTGCATTCTGTGAGCTTGAGCAATCTTCGGGACCATCCATGCGCGCTGCGGGGCAATCTTTGCGGCGCTGTGATGCTGAACTCTCCCCAGGCGCCCGCGGACGGCAACGGTAAGGTAGACATCGATTCACACGGATGAGAGTACGTTGTTCCACTACCTCAGGGCTTGCATTCCTTATCCGTGTTCATCCGTGTCTATCGCCTTTCGTTGGGCTGGCCGGTGAAGGAGCCGGTCCGGAGGAAGGCGTCGGCGCAGCGGACGACACTCCGCGCCAGCAGCATACTGGTGTGGGAGACCGGCAGGACAATCGTGTCGCGCATGTCGCGGTGATGGACCTCGTGGACGGAGACGACCGTATCGTTCGGCCGCGCCAGCCCGAGGAGCCAGCCGACCAGCACGTTGACCGTACCCGCCACGCCCCCCACGTCCCGCCCGGGCGGCAGCGTCGGCCCGCCCCAGAGGAAATGCCGGAAGGTCCTGGTGCGGTACCCGCGCCGGCGCAGGCGCCAGGCGAACAGTGCCATCTCGGTCCCGCTGAAGCCCAGCCCCGGAACCAGCACGACCGTTCCGGGGGTCTCGGGCAATCCCGCCGCATCCTCTGGTGGGGAGTCCGACATGCCGAGATTCTACCTCACGCGCGGCGGGGCTTCCACTCAGCGTTGCCCCCCGGCGAGACGCCGGGGGCTACCCATAGGGGATGGGGAAACACCGCGGCGGGCGCTTCAACCCGGCGGCGGCCGCGTTCTGGAGTGCGGTAGCTTGCGCGCCGTACGGCGGGAATCTGGGTCCGACGAAGAGGGCCTGCATGATAGAATGGAGATCCCTCGTTCGCCCTGCGGCGAACTCGGGATGACAATTCCCGGACGCTCGCACGCCTGGGCAGGCTTACGCCCGCGCGCTATTCCCGCAGGTCCAGGACCCCGAGCGCCTGGAGGACCTGCGCGGCGACGATGGCGTTGCCGACGGCGTTGTAGTGGCCGCCGTCGCTATAGACCGTGTGCAGCTCGTGCTGCTTGTAGAGCAGGCGCGCCTTTTTCTGGAGCGGGGTGCCGACGTCCACCCAGACGCCGCCGGCGGCCTCGACGACCTGCTTGACGGCCTTGAAGTAGCGCATCCGCCCGGCCTGCCGCGCGGCCTTCTGCTCCGGGCAGAGGGGGCAGGGCTTCCACCCGCTGACCGCCATGCAGCGCGCCCCGCTGTGCTCGGCCACGCGGCGGCAGTATTCGGCCAGCGTCGCCTTGAACTCCTTCATCGGCACGCCGCGCCGCTCGTCGTTGCCGCCCACGTTCAGCAGGACCCAGTCCGGCTTGAGCGGCAGCACGGCGGCCTCGATGCGGTCGAGCATGGCCCGGGCGGTCGAGCCGCCGATGCCGGCGTTGAAGAACTGGAGCCGCAGGTCCGGCCGGTTGCAGAACAGCCAGTTGGCGACGGGCTCGGCCCAGGTCTCGTGCCAGTTGCTCAGCCGCAGGAAGGGCCACGTGCCGCGCGAGCCCGGCCCGCGCCGCGATACGAGACTGTCGCCGTCGAACAGTATTCTCTGGCCGCGTTTGAGCGGGCATTCTGACATTTCACCACACTCCAACTAACGGAAAGGATTCAGCGCGGAGAGCGCAGAGAACGCGGAGAACGGCAGAAAGGGAGGTCAGAAACAGCAGTCTTCTCTGCGGTCTCTGCGCGCTCCGCGCTGAACTCTGTTTCGTTACGCCGCCTCCCACTTCAGGCGGCACATCTGAGTCCCCAACCGCGGGGCGTGGTTGCTGGAGACGTACTCGTTGCCGGAGCCGTCGGCGTAGATCTCCACCGCCGCCGCAGGGAAGACGCCGACGTACTTGTCGCCGGCGTCGCCGATCCCAAAGTCGTACGGGTCCTCGCTGCGGAACACGTGCGTCCGGGCGGCGTAGTAGTCCTGCGTGCGGAACATGTAGAAGTAGCCGTCCCGGAAGACGACGTGGGGGCACTCCGCCTCGCAGCGGCCCTTGCCGAAGCGCGCGTCCCGGTGCACCAGGCGCCAGTCGGACCAGTGGACCAGGTCGTCGGACGTGCGGACCACGAACCCCGCCCCCTCGTCCGGCGTGTCCGGGTCATAGTGGCCTGCATAATAGAGGTACCACGTGCCGTCAACCCTGATGACGCACGGGTCCCTGGTCTCGCCCGGGCCGCGGAAGAGCTGGCTCAGGCCGTCGGCGTCGCGGTGTCGAGTCCAGTTCCGACCGTCCGGCGAGGTCATAAGGCATATCTGGCAGGCCCTGGCGGCGTCGCCGACGGCGAGGTCGGTCGCGTCCCTCGGGAAGGCGCTCAGATGCCCGCCGTAGAACATGTGGTACGTGCCGTCATGGCGGACGAAGTACGGCGACTGGAGCCATTCCTGCCCGCCCCAGTCGTCAACGCACTCGCCCGCGTCGCGGTCGCGGCGGATGACCTCGCCCGTCGCGCGCCAGGGGCTGTCCGTGAGGGCGGCGGCCTCCCAGTGGTAGAAGACGCGGCCCACCGCGGTGGCGCGCACGCACCCCCACAGGTGCCACGCGCCGTCCGGTCCCTGGAAGGCGTGATGGTCAACCGGCGCGTTGTGCTCGCCCTTCTTCCCGTCGGCGGCCCAGGCGGCCCTGTGTTCGTCCGCGCCGGGCACGAGGCCGGACAGGTCAGGGCTCGGCCCGATCAGCCACCAATCGCCGTCGAGCACGGGGCGGAGCTTGCGTTTTGGCATGGGAGTGTGTCTGCCTTCTGTGGCAATTGTCCTCGCACCCTCCCCCGACCCCCTCCCAGAGGGAGGGGGAATCCCCTCTCCCGCCGGGAGAGGGTCAGGGTGAGGGTCTGGCGCTACTCCGGCGCGGGCTTGCGCTTGTGCGAGGCGAGCCAGGCCCAGAACTCCTCGGTGTGCTGGTGGCTCGCCTGGATGCCGTGGCCCAGGTCGGGGTGCCAGGTGTAGCGCACGTCTGCGCCGAGCCGCTCCAGCTCCGCCCCGGCCGCCCTGCCGCCCTCGACCGAAACGGCCTGGTCGCGTTCGCCGTGGCAGATCCAGATCGGGATGTGCGCGATGCGGGACAGGTCGTTGCCCCGCGCCGCCCCGGACAGCACGGCCAGTGCGGAGAAGCGCTCCGGCCGCCGCGTTGACCAGGTGTAAGTGGCGAACCCGCCCATGCTGAAGCCCGTGAGCGCGACGCGGTCCGGGTCGGCGTCGTAAACGTCGAGCACGTGGTCCAGCAGCAGGTCGAGGATTTCGGTGTCCCAGCGGGCGTTCGTGGCCGGCGTGATGCAGATGTACGGCATGGGCACGCCGAACTTGTAGTTCCAGAGGGCGCCCTCGTGCGGGTGCGCCGTCCCGGGCGTCCACGGGCGACGGCCGCCCGAGCCGTGCAGGTGGATAATGACCGGCCACGGGCCGCCGGAGCCGTAGTCCACCGGCAGGGAGACCCAGAACGTCATGCCCGGCATCGCCATGCCCTCCGGCAGGTCCATCAGGGCTGGCACGTTGCCGGGGTGGGCGAGCTGATAGTCCTCGCCGCGCGCGAGCGCCTCGATGGCGGGCCGCATCCTGGCGAACACCTCCATGTTCTTGCCGACGGGCGGCTCCGGGTCCCAGGCCAACCACTCCTCGCCGAGCCGGGCGACGGGGAGCTGCAGCCTGGCGCTGCGCTGCACCGCGGGATCGGGGTCGTCCAGCTCCTTGCGCAGCCGGGCGACGGCCGCGTGCGCCTTCTCCAGCAGGTCGGCCTTCGCAGCAGCGTAGTCGCCGACGTAGAACCGGGCGTCGCCGGTGAGAGGCTCGCGGCCCGGCAGGCGGACCCTGTAGCGCGCCTCGACGTAACCCTCGTAGTCGGCCGGCAGCTCCAGCGACAGCGGCGCCGACGTGCGCGCGTCGTGGCTGCTCAGCGTGCCATTGTCGGCGTCGTGAAGCGTTACGCTCGCCGGCAGCTCGACGGGCTCCCCGGCTGGCTGCGGTTGGAGGCTGCCCGACAGGGCCGTCGCGCCCGCGGGCAGCACGAGCGAAGGCGCCTCGAAGCTCACGCCGTCAATCCGCGACACGCGCGCCACAGCCATGTCCGCCTCCCGATAAAGCTCCAGGTAGAAACCCCAGCCCCCGACGCGCTGCTCGACCTTGACGAGCAGGTCGTTCATGCCCTCGCGCAGCTCGACCGGGAACGAATCCTCCCAGCGCACCGCCGCGCGCCCCTCCGTCCAGACCGAGTGGACGAGCGCCCCGTTGACGTAAACCCTCGCGCTGTCATCCGAGCCGAAGTAGGCCGTCACGCGCTCCGCGCGCTCGGACTCGACGCGGCAGTGGGCGTATGCCACCTGGTCCTCGGCGTCGGAGAACGCCTCCGCCAGGTCCAGCAGGCCATCGGACGCCGCGCTGAACGCGAACGGCCGGGCCTCCGCAGGGCCGCCCGGGCCCTCGAAGGGCACGGGTTTGTCCGCCGACAGCACGCCTGCGGACTCGCCGCCGACCGGCGCCAGGAAGTCCCGTTCATACCCGTCCCGGGACGCGCCGCCCTCGGCTTCGGGCTGGATCTGCCGGTTGGGGAACCCGCCGACCACCAGCCAGTCCTGGAAGAAACCGGACGCCGTGACCCGGTTGACGGGCGCGCCGGCCGGGCCGGCCTCCCCCGCCGTCGCAGCGCAGCCGAACGCCATCCCGCACAATGCCGCACACGCCAGCACGAACTCAACATTGCAACTCATCGCAAGAGCACTCTCTTGAGAGGATGGAGGTATCAACATCGGAAAGAGCCAATTATGCACAATCGCGAACCGCCCGCAAGCGGACGGGCGGGCGGGCCCGTGAGGTCCAAGCCGGAAACGCGCTTCTCGGCCCTACCCCTCCTGGAGCAACTCAACACCGCAGAGGACCGGAGGGCCCTGCGAGTCGGGCGCCTGCTTGAGTTCGATCAGCAGGGAATCGCCCACGGGCACGCCGGGGAACGTCCGGGTCACCGCCCGGTCCGGGCCGCCGGCCTCGCTAACCACGTCGAAACCGCTCGCCGCGAGGGCGCCCTGCAGATAGATGTCGAACACTCGCTCGCCCGGCAGCAGCCCGTCGGGCTCGGCGAAGTGCAGCGTGACGGTGTAGGGTCCGCCGTTGCCGTTGACGTCGGGCAGCTCGAGATACCGGAGGCCCATCACGCCCGAGGCGGCAACCCAGTTCAGTCCGTTCGCCCCGTCCACCTGTTGGGAATGCTTGCGGTAGCCGGCCGGCACGAAGTGGGCGTAGGCATCGGGGTAGGGCAGCCCGCCGATCCTCACCTCGGACACGGCGGCTGACAGGATCAACCGCCTCCCATCGCTCTCCTCGCGCGTGTCGCCGTGTTCACCGAAGGCCAGGCGCACCAGCCGCGCCCGCACGGGCTCGAATTCGTACGTGTCCCGCTCGCTTCCATGACCCTCGCCTTTCTGCTCGACGGCGGTGGTCCAGTCCTCCCCGTCCAGGCTCGTCTCGATCCGGAAGTGGGTCGCCTCCGGCCCGGTCCAGGCCGCCTCCAACCGGTCCATCGTCACGGGTGCGCTCAGTTCGTAGAGGATCCATTCATTGAAGTGTCCGTCCCGGTTGTCCACCATTTCCCATAGGGTGGAGGGGTCTCCGTCGATGGTCCTGGGCGGCAGGTCTCCGCAGGAGGCCGAGATGGCGACGACGCGCGCCGGGACGTCGGCGAAATGCACAGTGTTGGCCAGCACGTGCAGTTCCGGCGCGGGGGCGCCGGTGCGAGGATGCGGCACCCAGAGCGTTCCGTTCTCGGCGCGGCGGCTGCCCGGGGCGCCCAGGTTGATGCCGAGGCGGCGGATGGGGCCCTTGCCCCGGCCGACCGTGACGGCGGTCCACATATCCACCTCGGGCATGTGGATCAATCCCAGCGAGGTCTGGTTCTGGTAGGAGCAGCGGCAGGTCCGGGTATAGTCGGGCGCGCTCAGCACGCCATCGGCCGCGATCATGTTGGCGGTGCAGCCGCTCTTGAACCCGCCGAAATTGCCCGTGCCGCCGTCGTGGTCCACGTCAAAGAACCCGGCCGCGCCGGAACGGAACAGCAACATGTGCGTACTGCCGTTCGAGGCCCCGCAACCGTAGCTTCCCCAATAGTGCTGGTCGATTTCTTCCCCCGTAATCGGGTGGAGTTTCTTGACCGGTTCGCCGCTCAGAATGTTGAGAATATCGCCCTGCCGGGGGGGAATCAGCATGTCGCCTATGATGACCGCCGGGAACTGCATTGGAGCCGACCAGAGCACCTCGCCGCTGGAGCCGCGCCGGGCGATCGCAAGCGAGTATGGCTCGTCCGGCAAGCGGTAGCGGCCGTCCACGCTGCCGCCCTCCAGCAGTATGTCGTGCTCTTCGCTGTAAGCCAGGTAGGTCCCGGAAACATCGCTGTTGGCCTCCCAGAGCGTCCGCCCCTCGGCAGCATCCAGAGCGATGATCTTGGGGCTTTCCTCCGGCGTCTCGCCGCGCTGCTCCAGGAATCGCATGGGTTGTTCCGAAAGGCCGTCGATCACGGTAATCCGCCCGGCTGCCGCCACGATGGCGTTGTGCCGGAACCCAATTTCGGCGGTCCGAGTCCAGAGAGTTTCCCCGGTGAAGCGGTCCATGACCACCAGGTGGCGGCTGGATGTGGCATTCCAATTCTCCACCCAGCCAAGCTTGGTGTCGTCAAACTGGTGCGGGCCGATGGTGGAAATCAGCAGGTCTTCCCAGACGCTGATGTGCCCCCAGTCGTTCGGCTGGACCTGGGCCCCCTCCGGGTAGAGCGGGAACTCGGCCAGGGTCTCCCCGGTTTTGGGATTCAGGCGGAACACCCGTCCCTGGTAGCGCAGATAAATGCTGTCCGGCAACGTCACGCAGGGACTGCCGATGTAAGTGGCGCCGGGGATCCTGCTCATATAGACGCTGCCCCCCCTGAGCCACTGCCTCTCCAACTCGAGATTGGTACACGGGTGGCCGATTCCCGGGAACTCACGGACCCAGATCTCGCGGCCGGTATAGACGTCGCGGGCGCTTATGCACTCCACTCCCAGGATCACCAGGCGGCCGCCGGCCACCTGAGGGCGCGGTCCTGCGGCGTGCCGGGGCAGCACGTTGTTGTGACTGACGCTGCCGTACCATAGCACACCCAGCGGCAGGCGCACCCTGTCGTCGTGCGAGACCGTCGTCTGCGCCGCGTCGGCGTACTGATGGGTCCACTGCCCGACGTCGGGCAGCGGGCCCTCGCGGGAGAGAACGACGTCGGCTCCGACAAAGGCCGTGCCGCCGTAAGGCCGCAGCAACTCGTACACATCCTGTTGCCCCAGGCCGGTGGCGGCCAGGTCTTCAACCACTATCAGGGACGAAATGTAAGGCGGGTACTTCATGTCCGCCGCGCGGCCGGGGAGCAGGGCGATCCGGCTGCCGTAGAGGCCGGCGTCGTCGAAACGCCGCCTCAGCGCCCCGACCTTCGCTTCGTCCGGGTCAATGCCCACCAGATGAAGCTCGGTCCGCACAGCCATCTGCTCCATCAATTCGCCGTCGCCGACGCCCAGGAACAATGCATACCCGCTGCCGGAGGCTTCGGCCTGCCGGAGAATGGCTTCTTCCCGCGCGCCGGCGGGGGGGCGGGCGACGGGCCGCGCGTCCGCGCGGGCGGCGCGCTCGTCATGGACGCGCGGTTCGCCGCGGGCCTTGCGCCCGAAGCAGTACAGGGTCCCCTCGGTCGTGGTCAAAAAGACGCGCCCGCGCGCGGCCAGCGTGGTGAAAATGGGGCCGTCAACTTCGTCGGCGACGCCACGAGCCCGTTCCACAAGGGTCTCGTTGACCAGATTGCCCCTCCCCGTTCCGTGCCCGTCCTGCAGACTGTAGCGGAAGCCGTGATTGTAGAAATATTCGTCATCGGCCTCCACCCGGTAGCCGCCCGGCCCTTTCCTGGCCACGTCCAGGTGCAGCAATTCGCCTGTGTGGCGGTCGAGCAGGGCGGGGGTCGAACGGCCGCCGGAAACCACCAGCCGATCCTCCGTGGCAGCCAGGTAGCCCTGTGGCGAGATGCCGGCGAAGGCATACGCGCCGCCGTGCGGCTGAGGCTGCCAGTTGGTGGCCTCGCCCGTGTTCTGCCAGACGACGGCGCCGGTCTCCGCGTCGAGCGCGTAAACAAAGGTCCCCATGAAGGGCCAGACGCCGGCCGCGAAATAGACCGTTCCGCCCTTGACCACCGGCGCGCCGCGAGCCGCCCACATGCTGATGACGCGGTTGTTGCCCAACACCAGCCGGTCGGCTGGACCGGCCTTGAAGCGCCACAGTCGCTCGCCCGTCCGAGCGTCCACACAGTGCAGATGCCCGTCGTCGGAAACGAAGTAAACCCTGCCTTCCCACGCCGCCGGCGCGAGCCGCACGGGCCCGTCCACGTAGCAACGCCAGACCTCTGCGCCGTCTTCGACGCGATAGGCCGTCACGCGGTCGCTCGCCATCGAGGGCACGAAAACAAGGTCGCCCATGACGACGGGCTCGTAGGAGCGGTCGAAATCGAGCTTACCCAGGTCGTCCATCTGCCTGGGCCAGGCGGGGCGTGGCGCACCCAGGCGGCGCGCCCAGTTCAGGTGCAGCCTTTCCGGGATTTCCATCGGCGTTGCGCTGCTCCGCGCCGCGTCGTAGCCCCACATCGGCCAGTCCGCGGCCAGACCCGGTGCGCCGCCGCCCGCTCCCGGATGGGCGCAGAAGGTCATCAAGAAGATGGAGAGCCCCGACGCAACGGCCAAAAAGACAGTTCGGACAACCTTGCGATTCTGCATCGTCTCCCTCGAGATCACCCATTTGGCGCAGCAAAGTTCCGACTTCACTACATTGAGTAAAGGACAGGCGGCGCCACAGCCCCTGCGGGCGGCTCAGCCGCCGATGCTCTCGGCTCTCCTGGTCGCCCGCTCGCCGTCGCCGCGGGCGATGGCGCGGATAGTGCCGGCAAACTCCTCCGCCAGCCGGCCGTATTCGCGCCGGTTCGCCTCATCCACCTCCCGGCAGAGCCCGTCCGGCAGCCCGCTGCGGCCGAGCACGGCCCCCAGGAGCGCCGCCGCCATGCCGGCTATGGAATCCGCGTCGCGCCCGTAGCAGACCGAGCCCCGCAGGGTCTTCACGAAATCGCCGTCCCCCCAGCGCAGCGCGGCCAGGGCGGCGGGCAGCTCCTCGATGGAAGCCGTCCGGGAGGGCAGACCCACGTCGCTGACACCGCGCCCGGCGCCCTCCAGCCTGAGGCCCTCGGCCGGGTTGTACGGAGCGATCGCCCGGATGGTCTTGCGGACGAAGTCGGCCAGGTCATCCTCCGGGTCGGCCGCGTCGCAGGCGTCAACAATCGCCGCGTGGGTGCCGCCTCGCGAGAGGCGGGCCGCAACGTCCAGCACGGCCGGTATGTCGGCGCCAGGCGCCAGGGCCTCCGCCGCGCAGGCGGCCATCACCGCCCCGGCCTCCAGGGCGAACGACTCGTTGTGCGCGCTGCCGACGAGCACGGCCTCCTGGTATGCCGCCTCGGGGTCCCCCGCGTTGACGGCGCCGATGGGCATGGCCCACATGGCGAACCCGCAGTTGACCAGGTTCCCCATGCCCGCCGTCCGCGGCTCGGCGTTACAGGGGCCGAGGCGCATCAGCGGGTACTGCTCCGCCGGCGCGAGCCTGCTGGAGAGCGTCGCCTCGGCCTGCCGTTCGGATATCCAGACGGGGCGCCCGGTGATGACGGGCTTGAGTATCTCGGCGTAGCCGTAGGCGTCCAGGTGCCCGGCCGCGTCGCCGTAAGCCGCGATGGCCGCCTCCACCATCAGTGTATCGTCGGTTATGCGGCCGGACCCTTTGCCGTATCGCGGGTCGCCGCCGTGCTCGGGCGGGATAAACGTCGTGAAGTCGTGCGAGCCGAAGTCCGGCACGGACTTCTCGGACGCCCGGCCCTCCACGGGCGCGCCCATCGCGTCACCAATGGCGCCGCCGTAGAGGGCGCCTTTGAGCCTGTCCACGAATCCCATGTTACTCCTCCTGCCGGGGACGGCCGAGCTACGTTTCAGCGGGCTCACGGCTCGGAGTTGGCGCGGGCGAAGTCAATCAACTCGTCCGCCTGCGCGAAGGCGAGGCAGGTGACCGTGTCCGCGCCGCCGTAATAGACCGCCAGTCGCCCCGTCGGCGCGTCGCAGACGGCCGCGCACGGGAAGACGACGTTTGGCACGTCGCCGACGCACTCGTAGTCCCTCTGCGGCGAGAGCACGTACGGCGCGGCGCGGTAGATGACCTTCCACGGCTCGTCCAGGTCGAGCAGCGCAACGCCCGTGCTGTAAACGAATCCGTTGCACGAGGTGAGCACACCGTGGTAGAGGATCAGCCAGCCCTCGGCCGTCTCGATGGGCACCGGCCCGGTCCCGATTTTGGTGGACTCCCAGCCGCCGCGCGTGCCCATGACGAAGCGGTGCCGGCCCCAGTAGCACATGTCCGGGCTTTGGCTGAGGTAGATGTCCCCGAACGGCGTGTGGCCGCGGTCGCTGGGGCGGCTGAGCATCACGTAGTTGCCGCCGATCCGGCGCGGGAAGAGCACGCCGTTGCGGTTGTAGGGCAGGAAGGCGTTCTCGAGCTGGTGGTAGGTCTCGAAGTCCCGCGTCCAGGCCAGGCCGATGGTCGGCCCGTGGTACCAGTTGCACCACATCACGTAGTAGCGGTCCTCGATCCAGCAGACGCGCGGGTCGTAGCCGTAAACGAAGTC
>CAZQEQ010000092.1:0-13144 GCA_964592385.1 uncultured candidatus Brocadiaceae bacterium
CGACAGCTCCGTGCTGGTGAGATTCGCCTACACGCGCGACGCCGCGGGCAACCCCATCGCCATCGAGCGCGAGTCAGGGTTGGGCGTCTTCTACTACGAGTACCCCTCGATCCGCCGTACGGCGGACTCGGGCCAGGCGGCAGGAAAGGCGCACGGGCCTTCTCCCTCCCCCCGGCCCCTCCCCCTTATCCCCCTCCCAGCGGGCGGGGGAGGCATGGCCCTCTTCCCCCGGGAGAGGGGCAGCCGCAAGGCCCTCCTCCGCCGGGAGAGGGTCGGGATGAGGCCTGCCATAGCGCATTGCAGAGTGGCCGGGGACAACGCGTTTGACAGGGCCATCCCTGCAGATACAATCCGTGGTCTAACAGCCCGTTGAAGAAGGAGGATTCCCCGGAGAGTGCCTGCGCGAGGGGCCGTGTCGGTGTAGCACAGGCGCCCTCGCCTGTGGCGTTCTCAGCCGGGGGCGGCTGAGCTACATTTTTCAACGGGCTGCTAAGGTAGTCAGCCCTCTGGGAGGTGGACCTGTGATTCGGCGCAGCGTGGTGTGTGTGGCGGCAGTTGCGATGGTTCTGTCGGAGTCGGGTTTCTGTGGCGAGTGGCCGGCTTACAGGGCGGACGCGGCCCGGTCCGGCGCGACGGGTGAACAGCTGGAGTTCCCCCTGAACCCGGCCTGGGTGTATGTCCCGCCGCGCCCACCGGTGCCGGCATGGCCGGAGGCTGCGGACAACGTGTGGGACATCCACCGGCGGGGGGATTACGCCCAATCACTCAACCCGGATCCCCTGGCCGCCGATTACCAGGTGGACCGCGTGGACTTCGACTACGCCCCCCAGCCCGTCGTGGCCGGGGGGATGGTCTATTTCGGCTCGACCACGGACGACACGGTCCGCGCAGTAGAGTTGTCCACGGGGCGACTCGTCTGGCGGTTCACTGCCGGCGGCCCCGTTCGGTTCGCCCCGGCGATTGACGCCGGCAGGGCCTACGTGGCATCCGATGACGGGAGGCTGTATTGCCTGGACGCCGCGACCGGCGAGCCGGTCTGGAGCTTCAGCGCCGCGCCAAAGGGCAATCAGATCATCGGCAACGGACGCATGATCTCCCGCTGGCCCCTCCGGAGCGGCGTGCTGGTCAGGGACGGCGTCGCCTACATCACGGCGGGCATGTGGCCGGCCGAGGGCGTCTTTGTGTACGCGCTCGATGCGGAGACCGGCAATGTCCTTTGGTGCAACGACACCAGCAACGCGATGTGGATGGACCAACCCCACGGTGGGGCGTACGCGCTCACGGGCGTCGTTCCTCAGGGATACCTCCTCGCCTCGAAGGACGTCCTTCTCGTCCCCACGGGCAGGTCCGTGCCGGCGGGATACGATCGAGACACGGGCCGGCTCCTCTACTACAAACAGGCAAACAACAAGGCGCTGGGCGGCGTATGGGCATGCATTGACGAGCGGCGGGGGCAGTTTTTCAACCGCAGCGTCGGGTCACGGATGGTCACGTATTCGCTCGCGTCGGGCGACGGAGCGAGGGGCCGAGCCGGTGACCAGTTGGTGATCGGGCCCGATGGGCAGTACGTGGCAGTCGGCAACTCCCTGCAAGGTCCGGGATGGCGGAAGGCTCATCCCCCCGGTCGGGTTCACTCGCTGGCACTGGCCGGCGGGACACTGCTGGCGGGCGGCGCGGGCAGCATCACGGCGTACGAGGCGGCAACGGGGGAAGTCACCTGGCAGGCCGAGGTGGAAGGAGAGGTGCGGGGCATCGCTGTGGCGGACGGATGCCTGGTCGCCTCGACGAGTGAAGGGGCCGTTTACTGCTTTCAGCCGGGCTTGAGCGCCGGCGCTGAGCCGACGCAGATGGGCGGGGTACGGAAGAGCGCGCCAATTCAGGGGGGCACCGCCGCCGTCCGGCGGGTCGTCGCGCTGCTCAAAGACTCCAACGTGACCAGGGGATATGCCCTCGTTATCGGGTCGCCGGACGCTCGTCTCGGCGAAGCGCTTGCCTCTCAGACCGCGCTCCACGTGGTCTCTGCCCTCGGGGACAGGGCGGAAGTCTCCGCCGAGCGGGAACGACTCCTGACGGGCACCGATCTCTGCGGCTCTCGGATCGCCGTGCAGTATCTGGCGGGCGGCTCGGACCTGCCGTATACGTCGTATTTCGCCAACCTCGTGGTTGTCTGCGGCGAAGCGGAAGAGCTGTCGGGAGAGGAGCTGTACCGCGTCTTGAGGCCATGCGGCGGAGTTATGTGCTTTACGTCGGCTGGCCGTGCGAGGGCGGAAGAACTGCTCAGGGAGGGCGACGTGCCGGCTGAGGAGATTCGACCGTGGGCCGATTCGGTGACCGTCGTCCGGGGCAAGCTGCCCGGCGCGTTCGATTGGGATTCCGAGGTGACCTGTGATCAGCGCGTCAGATGGCCGCTCGAACTCCTCTGGTTCGGGGGCCCAGGGCCCGCCAGGATGAGCGACCGGCACTGGGGCTCGCCGACTCCGGTGGCGGCCAACGGGCGGTACTTTGCCATCGGAGAACATCACGTCATCGCCGTGGATGCGTATAACGGCTGCGAGTTGTGGGCGCGCCCCGTCCCGAACGCATTGAGCCGGCCGCTTCGACTGCTTACGGGCCTGGCCGCAGACGACGAGAACGTGTACCTGAGCTTCGGCCACACGTCCTACCAGCTCGACGCGCAGACGGGGCGGCAGGTGAAGGTGTACGGGGATTTCAAGCCGTCAGAGAGTTACTCGCTCGCCCAGTCCCGGGTCTTCAACTTCAAGGTCGACGAGAGTCATTCCGGGACCGTCGGCCTCAAGAACTCCTCTGCGGGACTGCTGGTGGCCCTGAGAACCGTGGATCCTGCCTTAACGCGTTGGGATGGGTGGGAGCTGTTCTTCGACTTCCGCGCACCGTCCAGGCGGGCCGAGCTCTACGGGCCGGGCGTTTTCCAGGAAGTGGTCCAACTGGAGTCCGGCACCTGCCAGCCCGGCGTCGGCCCTCAGCACCCGGAAGTGAGCGTGACTCCGAGGTCGTCGGCCAACGGCAGCGAGATCAACCTGCTGCTGCCCTGGGACGAGATCAGCAAGATCGCGGGGTTCAAGCCGGCGGATTTCGCTTTCGCAGCCGTGCTGGTCTCCGATGACCCGCAGGGGATGCGCAAGACCAGCGTTTTTGGGGACACCTACGCTTACGTTCTCAACAACGGTTGGCCGACCTTTGTGCTGGATTCAAGCGGGAAGGTTGCGCCTCCGTCCGGCGCCACGCCCGTGCCCGTGGCGGGGTCGAGCGAGTTGCCGGCGCTGGCGCGTCAAGGGGGGCGACTGCCTGCCCGGCCCCGAGATGAGACTCAGCCTGACAAACTCTCCCGGATTCATGCGTTCACGGGTCAGACGCAGGCGAGGTCCTACATCAAGGCCTACGGGTGCGGGGGGACGATCTCATCTGCGGCGATGGACTTCTTCCGATCGGGGACACTGGGGTTCTTCGACTTCCAGGACGACAGCGGCATACGGAACTTCGGCGGCATGAGACCCGGTTGCGGGGCTTCGTGCGGCCTGCTCCCGGCGCTGGGGCTGCTCATCTCGAACGAAGCAAGCAGTGGATGCACGTGTTCTTACAACCTCAAGTGCTCGCTGGCGTTGGCGCCCGCCGTAAGGCGCAGCGACGAAGACTGGGCCATTCACTACAGTGAGAGTGAGATAGGATCGCTGCTGCAATCCACGGCCCTGAACTTCGGGGCGCCGGGGGACCGGCGTGACGGTAAGGGCGTTCTGTGGTTGGGGTTTCCACGCCCGTGGGCCGCCAGGCGTGACAGGGGTAAGGACAGCATCACGCTCACCGTGCCTCTGCACCAGGAAGGTTACGGTGGCCTCGATGTCTATCGGGCAAGCGCGGATCGAGTGGCCATCGGGGCGACGGAGAGCCCGTGGGTCTACAGTTCCGGCTACCGAGGGCTGAAGAGCGCCGTTCTCGATCTGTCATTCTACGAGCCGGTTCTCGCCCACCCGTCTCTCCAGTGCGAACGCGCTCCGAGGATAGATGGGGACCTGGGCGACGGGTGCTGGGACGGCAGCGGCCGCGTCTGCTTCCCCAAGCAGAACGCCTATATCTACTGCTGGCAACCGAATGCACCGGAACTCTTGGTCCGACCTGACTCCACGGTCTATCTGCGTCACGACGAGCGGAACCTTTACATCGCTTGCGCGCGCTCGGCGAAGGTTGACGATGACGGGCGCGCCATCCCCTGGACTGCGCGGACGCAGGGCCAGGACGCACCCGTCTGGCAAGACGATTCGCTCGAGATGTACATCACGGCCGACGGGGTCCCGAAGTTCGTCCACCTGGGCCTCGCCGCATCGGGCGCGCGGTATGACGGGTTGTGGAACGGCGTTTTCGATGTCCCGCGTCTCGATGACGTCGCGATCGACGGCGGGCGAGGCGATTGGGACGACGGGGGCTTCCGCGTCAACCTGTTCGACAAGGGGCAATGCCGGGTTGGCTGGAGCGACCGCGGACTGCTCCTGCTGGGGGAACTCGCCGAGGGTTTCTTCGCCGGGGACAGGCGCTATCCGAACGTGGTGTTCATGGCCGTCGACGCCGCCTCCGGCGATTCACTCCAGCTCTTTGTCGCCCCAGAAGAGGGGACATGCCTGATGGAGCACTATGCCGGCGGACGCGTGGAAGAGTCGCGCGTTCAACCGACCGTCAGGCGGACAGACGGCGGCTGCGTCGTCGAGGCGCTGTTCCCCTGGGAGGCCCTGAACGTCGGGCCTGCAATGGGTAAGGAGATCGGCTTTGCCGTGGCCTGCATCCCTGTTGCGGGGGTGGATCAGCGCCACATGCGGAATGTTGCCCATGACCTGAACTACAAGGTGCATCTTCGCCTGGCCGAGCGGCCGAGCCCGCCGGCCGAGCTGGGTGACCCGGGAGTGCCAGCTTCACTGCTCGTTGAGGAAGACGCCGGTTGGAATGGGACCTGGTCCGGCGCGGTCAGGATGGATCGCGGTTCCTTGACTACTGAAGTGGCTATTCCGTGGGCTACTCTGGCTGCGGTCGGGTTGGAAAGGGATGCACTGAGGGTGAAGTTCGACAAGACCGGAATAGTGGCGCAGAGCATTCAGGAGGCCAAAGGCGAGTACCTCCCTCCTCTGGATCTTACGGCGCCAGAGACATCGGTGAAGCCCTACACGGTAAGGCTGCATTTTGCCGAACCGGACGACGTCGGGCCGGGGCGGCGCGTCTTCGACGTGAAGCTGCAAGGCAGGACGGTGCTGGAGGGCCTCGACGTCGTCAAGGAAGCCGACGGACGCTTCAGGGCGCTGGTGAAGGAGTTCAAGGGCGTCTTGGCCGAGAACGCGCTGACCGTTGAGCTGGTTCCCAGGTCCGACGACCTGACTCCGGCGACGACGCCCATCCTTTCCGGCCTCGAAGTGATGATTGAAGGGGAAGGCGAGTAGGCGTCGGGAGGGCCTCAGTTGGAGTGGCGGGCGAACGCGCCGCCGTCGGGCCATTACCGGGCGCAGATGGTGCGTCGATTTCACCGGCGCATCTGCGGCCAGCGGTGCCAGGTGGAGAGCGCCATCAGCCAGAACAAACGCCTCCTGGGGCCGCCGTGCGGGCGATCGGCCACGACACTCAAGCCCGCGAGTGCCTGCTGCGCGTGCTGACGCACAACCTCATGATCCTCTGACTAACGGCATAAGGATCTTTTCAACACAGCACAACTGGCACAAGAACCGCGCAGGGGTCAGGATCACTCATTCTAAGAGGCAATTGGAGAGCGCCATGTCTCAGACTCGTGTTCACCAAATACTCGAGAACACTGGTTCGCTGGCTATTCCTGGCGTGTATGACACGCTCTCGGCGTGCATTGCTGCTCAGACAGGAGCTCCCATGGCGGCTGTATCCGGGTACTGCGTGGCCGCGACTTCGATCGGTGAACCCGACTTCGGGTTGCTCACACAAACCGAGATGGCTGATCGCGCACGGCGGATCTGCATGTCAGTAAACATACCGATCATCGTGGATGCTGATACCGGATATGGGAATCCACTGAACGTGTACCGGACCATCAACGAATTGATCGCAGCAGGCGCAGCAGGTTGCTTCCTGGAAGACCAAGTATGGCCCAAGAAATGCGGACACATGTCCGGCAAGAAAGTGATCGACGCAAACGACTATATCGACAAGATTATTGCGGCCAACGCAGCCCGGGATGGTCGTGACTTCTTCATTGTCGCTAGAACAGACGCATTGGCCGTTCTTGGTATGGACGACGTGATCGCTCGGGTTGAAGCCGCACGTGAAGCTGGCGCCGACGCCAGTTTCGTGGAAGCTCCAACTTCGTTGGACGAAATGGCTGAGATTGGTCGGCGATCAGCAGCGCCAAACGTGGCTAACATGATCCTAGGGGGCCGCACACCGTTCTTATCGAGAGACGAGCTTGCCGAATTGGGTTTTCAGTTGATCGTGCATCCGCTCGCCGGGCTATTCTCAGCGGCCAAAGCGATTCAGCAGACGTATCGCAGATTGGAGGCAAGTGGCAGCACGATGGGTGCGGAAGAACGTCAAATGTCGTTTGCCGAATTCAACAAACTCATCGGGGTAGATGAGAAATATGCCTTAGCTAAGCAATTCGGGGGAGACTAGTGGGCTGTTGAGGAAGTGACCTTGGGATTTCCGGCCTGCGTTTGAAGCAGGCAGCGGGGCGAGACGCCCCACTTGAAGCTGGTTTGGCGACTTCGCTGAACACGTGTGGGAACACATCGGGATGCCGGCGTGTGCCGAGCAACCGTCATTCCGAGTCCGCTCAGGCCGGACGAGGCTTGCCCGCCGTACGGCGGGAATCTCCATTCAGACGACGTGGGGTCCTTCCGGAATATGGAGATCCCTCGGCGGCTGTTAAGAAGCCGCCTCGGGATGACCGCCTCCGCGCTGTGCGCGGCGAGTTGACGAAGCAGCTCTAACCTTGCGGGTAGCCCCCGGCGTCTCGCCGGGGGAAGGCAATGCAAGGCTATCACTTCAACAGGCCACTAGTTCGCCCCGCGCTGGCGCGGTAGGTGGAGGATGAGTCCCGTGGCAGCAAACCCTGTCGCCATCGAGCGCGAGGCGGGCCTGCGCGTGCGTTTGGAAAACCGGGAGGCTTCTGCTCTAATGTCGCTCCGTACCAAGCACACTATCGGGTAGCCCCCGGCCTGCCTGGCGGGGAGCTTCCGGCCCGCAGGCAACGGGAGTCGAGATGGCGGCAGACTTCGTCAAGTTCCTCGGCACGGCCGGGGCGCGGTTCGTGATGGCCAGGCAGCTTCGCTACTCGGCCGGGACCTTCCTGTCGCTGCAGGGCCAGCGGATCATGCTGGACCCCGGCCCGGGCACGCTGCTGCGCTGCGCGAAGTCGCGGCCCTCCATCGACGTGACCGAGCTGGACGCCGTCGTCCTGACGCACGCGCACATAGACCACTCGGGCGACGCCACTGCCCTGCTGGACGCCATGACCGCCGGCGGGTTCGATCCCCGGGGCAGGCTGTTCGCGCCCGCCCAATGCCTGGAAGGCCCGGACGCGGTTGTGCTCGACTACGTCCAGAAAGGGCTGGAGGAGGTAGTCCGGCTCGAACCTGAGCACGGGTATTCAATCGGTCCGCTCAGGTTCTCCACGTCGCCGCGCCACAGGCATCCGCTGGACACTTACGGCGTGACGTTCCGCCCGCAGGGCGGGCCGGTCGTGGGCTTCCTGGTGGACACCGAGCCCTTCGAGGGACTCGCGGCCGCCTACCGGGGCGTGGACCTGCTGGTCGTCAACGTCGTGCGCAGGGAGCCGCACCCGAGCGGCAAGGTGCAGCACCTCTGCCTGGACGACGCCCGCGAGCTGATCGCCGAGATCGGCCCGCGCAAGGCCGTCCTCACCCACTTCGGCATGACCATGCTGAAGGCGAAGCCCTGGGAGCTGGCGCAGGCCATGAGCGAGGAACTCGGGCTCGACGTGCTCGCCGCCTCGGACGGGATGACGGTGGACTTGGACGAGCTGGCGGGATAGATGAAAGGGGCGCCGGCGAAGCGCCAACGCCCCATTCAGAATCTACTCGGTCTGTCCGCCGCGCGTCAGCCGGTCCTGGCGGGGAGTGTCGCGCAGAGTTCTGTGACGACCTCCCGCACCTTCTTGTCCTGTCGCGGGCTGAGCGCACTGCCGGCCACGCCGCCGAGGACTCCGCCGACCGCGCCGGCGGCGACCTTGCCGCTCCTGCTGCCGCCGGCAAGCATCCCGGCGCCAGCGCCGAGGGTCGCGCCGACGATCGTCCTGGCCATCTTCCCCGTCGAACCGCCCGACGAATCAGCCCAGACTACCGTGCCGTCCTCGGCGTCGACGAGCTTGGCCGTCATGCCCACCTTTTCGTCGGTGAACTCCGTCACGCTCACCATCAACACACCGTCCACGTTGAGTATCTGTCCGGCCCTGGCCGCGCCGTCCGCGGCGGTCACGTCAGACGCCTGGAACTTCTGCTCCTCGAGCAGCTTCTTGACCTGGCTGCGTTCGACAGCCGTGTAGCCCTTCGCCATGAACTGCATCTCGAAATACGTTGCTATCGCGTCCTTGGCCCCCTCGGAAGGCAGGGGCCCCTTCACGTCAACGACGGCGACCCTGCGCAGGCCCCCGAAGTCGTAGCCCTGCTGCACTATCACCTGCCGCGGCTCGCTCGCGCAGCCCGCAATGGCGACGGCGAGGACAAGCGAGAGCACCATGAGCGACTTCTTCATCGTTTCCTCCCTTCCCCAACAAGTGACCCATTCCCCGGAATGTCCATTCTACTGCGCGGGCCCCCTGGGCCGCAAGGGGTCAGCCGCGACCCGGGCCGCCACCTCCGCGACGAGGCCGTCGTCCAGCGAGCGGCGCAGAATCACGCCCTGCCGCACGAAGAACAGCGCCAGGTCGAGCTCTCCCTCGGCCCCCCCGCAGGCCCGCGCGGCCAGGGCGTAAAGCGCCAGTTGCGGCCAGTAGCGGCCCTCTTCAACGCTGCGGTCCGTCTTGTAATCCAGCACGAGCGTGCTCCCGGGCCGGCTCACGACCAGGTCGATCCAGCCCTCGACATAGCCCGTCGCATCGTCCGCGAACCCATCGAGGCTCGCCAGGGGGACGCAGAACGGCACCTCCCGCCCGACCCGCGCGGCGCCGTCCAGGACGGCCCTGAACTCCTCATTCGCGAGGGCGGAGGCCACGAGCGTCACGGCCTCCTCGACTGCGTCCTCGCCCAGCCCGAGCGCGTCCGCCTCGACGGCGGCCAGCCCGCGCGCCGCGTCCTCGACGCCGGTTCCCGGCTCCAGCGGCACGGCACGCATGATGGAATGGAAGAGCGTGCCCACGTCCCGGGCCGCCGCCCCGCCGGGGGCCTCGTCCAGGTCCGACGGCTCCGGCTCGCCGGCCAGCGCGCTGGGCAGGACGAACCGCTCCCCGGCCGAGACCCGCTCCACCAGCCGCCGGTGCCCCTCTTCCCAGCTCTGCCTCGCCGCCAACTGCGGCTCGACGGCGGCGCGGTCTTCCTCGTCAATGGGCCGCTGCCGGACGGAAAGGGCGCTCTCGTCACTCCAGCCGTTGGTGTCCAGGTAGAAGACCCCGTTCAGCTCAGCCCCGTACGGGACTTCACCTTGCGGCGCGAACAGCCCCGACCGCTGGAGGAGCCCGTGGAAGTTCTCATCTCCCCGGCCCGTCCACCAGCCGAGCGGCAGGACGAGCCAGCGCTTCGCGCGCGTGCAGGCCACGTAGAGGAGCCGCCGGTCCTCGGCCAGGTCGTTGCCGAGTTCCACCTCTTCCAGTTCGCCGTACCCGTCGGTCTCGATCCCCTTCTGCACGCGCAGGCCGACCCGGCCGTCCCGGCGACTGAACAGCAACGCGCCGGCCCGCCCGCCGCCCGGCGAATCCCTGCCGAGGTCGGGCAGCACGACGACGGGGAACTCCAGCCCCTTGGCTTTGTGCATGGAGAGCAACTGGACGAAGTCGTCGCCGGGCTCCACCACCGCCGATTCCTCTTCCGGCAGGTCCTCCTGCGCCATGGAACTCAAGTGCCGCACGAGCGCGCCGAACGTGCGGGTGGCCCTGCCGAGCCCGCGCAAGCGGCGGCGCAGTTGTTCGAGGGTCGCCGCCCGCTGCGGCCCGGCCGGCTTGAGCATGTACGCCTGCGGCGCCTTGGTCACGTCGAAGATATCGGCCAGCAGCGCGTGCGGCGGCACCCGGTTGCGCCGGCCGTGCCAGTCGACCAGCCGGTCCATCGCCTCTCGCACCGGTCCGGGCGGCCCGCCCGGCTGGAGGTAGTCCCACTCCCCCCCTCCCAGGCGGTGGCGGAGCAACTCCTCGTCGCTGATGCCAAAGTACGAACTGCGCAGCGCGCCCACAACGGCCGCCTCGTCGAGCGGGTCGTCCACGGCGCGCAGCAGCGTCAGCGTCTCGTCCGTCTGGGAGCGCCGGTAGAAGTGCTTGCCGCCTATGACGCGGAACGGCACGGCGCGCGCCTCCAGCGCCTCCTCGTAGATGTCCACGCTTGTCATCGCCCGAAACAGGAAGGCGAAGTCGCCGTAGGACAGGCCCTCCGCGCCGGGCAGGCGGAGCCGCCCTTCGACCGCGTCGCTCACCACGCGGGCCAGGCACTGCGCCTCGCGGGCGCGGGCGGCGTCGGCCTTCCATCCCTCCGCCTCCACCTCGCTGCCCGGGCAGACGGCCACGACGGCCGGTCCCCTGCCCTGCTGCCTCTCCAGGCCGGGCTCCAGCGGCACGTGCTCCGCCTGGTAAACGCGCCCGTCCGCCGGCGGCTCGAAGACGCGCCCGAACAGGTCGTTGAACCACTCCAGGAGCGGGGCGCGGGACCGGAAGTTGCAGTGGACGCGCTCGACGCCGCCCCCGCCGAACAGCCCTTTGAACTGCTCGTAGGTCTGCACGTCCGCGCGCCGGAACCGGTAGATGGACTGCTTCGGGTCGCCCACGGCGACCAGCGCGCCCTGCCTGAGCCGCACCTGCTCGAACCGGTCGGCGGCCGGCCCGGACGGGTCCTCGCACAGGTAGGCGATCAGTTCCGCCTGGAGCGGGTCGGTGTCCTGGAACTCGTCCACGAAGAACGCGCCGAAGCGGCGCTGGAAGTAGCGCCGGGCGTCCCTGTCCCGGCGCACCAGCCGGGCCGACAGCAGCAGGAGGTCCTGGAAGTCCAGCGCGGAACGCGCCGCCTTCGCCCGCTGGTAGTGCTCGACGAATCCCCGGACCCATTGGAACACGCCGGCGGCCAGGTCCGCCCCGAGCCGCCGGGCCGCCAGGTGGAAGGCGTCCAGCGGACCGCGCGCCTCGTCCTTCGACTTGCCGAAGCTCCGCAGCGCCTCGGCCGGGTCGGCGCCGGCCATCCGATAGGCGAGTCGCCTGACCGCCTCGGGCCTCTGCGACCCGGCGGCGAGGATGCCCTCGGCCGCCTCGCGCAGGGCGCGCGAGTCCTTGTTGCCCCGCCCTCGCATGAACCCGCGGCATACCTCAGCCGCGTCTCTCGCCGCCCGGAGGGCTTCCTCCACCAGAGGCCCTGCGTCGGCCGAGGGCTCCGGCAGCGAGAACCCCGGCAGCTCCAGCAGTTCGGGCGCGGCGGCCAGCGCATAGGCGAGCTTCTTGAGCGTCTCGCCGTTCACGCCTGCGCGCAGGGCCTCGACCAGCGCGGTCGGCCCCTCGGCCACCTGGCCCTCCATCCATTCGCGCCAGCACGCCTCCTTCAGGAGCAGCGCAGGGGTCTCGTCGAGCACCTCGAAGTCCGGGTCCACGCCGGCCTCGGCGGGTTTCTCGCGCAGGATGCGCGCGCAGAAGGAGTGGATCGTCGAGATGTGCGCGCGGTCGAGTTCCTCGGCCGCCTCGCGGAAGCGCCGGCGCACGTCCGAAGGCAGGTCGGGAAGTTGCAGCGTCCGCCCGAGTTCCGTGCGCAGGCGCTCCTCCAGTTCCCCCGCCGCCTTCTCCGTGAAGGTGATGGCCACCGTGTCGGCCAGGCGCAGGTTGTCGTCGCGGATGCCGCGCAGGATCCTGTCAATGACGAGCGTCGTCTTCCCGGTGCCCGCGGCGGCCTCCACGAGGAGGGACCTGTCGGTCGATTCAACAATCCGGTCGCGGGTCGCACGGTCGCGCATTGAGCGCTTCCTCAGCCGGCGTTTTCATCGCGTGAGGCGGGTTGGAGGTCCCGTATGAGGGCGACCTCGTCGCAGTCCGGGAACTTCGGGCAGTTCAGACAGTCGGCCCATATCTTGTGCGGCAGGCTCTCCTTGGCGCACGGGGTGAAGCCGAGCTTCTTGAAGAAATCCACGACGTAGGTCAGCACGAACAGGCGGGTTACCCCGAGCTGTCCGGCCTCGCTCACGCAGGTCTCGACCAGCACCCTGCCCACGCCCCTGCCCTGCGCGTCCTCGGCCACGCAGAGGCTGCGTATCTCGGCCAGTCCGCCCCAACCAACGTGCAGGGCCACGCAGCCGAGGACCTCGCCCGCCTCGCGCCACACGAAGAAGTCCCGCAGTTTCTCGCACACGTCGTTCTGCGAGCGCGGGAGCATGAGTTCCTGGTCCGCATAGTGATTGACGAGCGCGGCAATGCTGCGAGCATCGTCAACGCGGGCTTTCTCAATCATCCGTCTGTTCCCGGAGCATGAGGCGTGTCAGCAGGACCATGCCGCGCAGTGCGGAGTCCATGCTCTGGATTCGGATCACGTTCGAGGCCGGCCCGTTGCGGAACCCTCCCGCCGGCCCTTCCGGCTGGGGGAGATAGTAGCTGTTCTCCGGCAGGAACTGCGACTCCACCAGGAACCGGGCGGCGCGTTCGGCGGCGGCCAGGTTCTCCTCTCCCAGCCCCATCGCGGCCGCCGTGGCGAAGACAATCAGGTCGTCCGCGGTCTCGGCCGCCGTGGGCGGATAGCTGGCGAGCGTCCCCCCCACCAGGTCGGCGGCCAGCGCCTGCCCCTCGCCTATCTGGGCCTCCCGGCGCTGCCCGGCGACGTCGGCCGCCCAATCACTGTACGGGTTCTCGCCCAGCACGGCGTCCAGCTCGGCCATGGCGGTCATCACCCAGCGCGCCCGTTCGGCCGAGAGCGGCGCGCGCTCCCCGCTCAGCGCCTCCAGGGCCCGGTGCGCTCCGGCCAGGAAACGGTCCTCTTGCAGTTCGCGGCGGGCGAGC
>CAZQEQ010000093.1:0-12696 GCA_964592385.1 uncultured candidatus Brocadiaceae bacterium
CCGCTTGGCGACCGTACCGTCCGGCTCGAAGATGACGACCTGCGAGTAATGGGTGTCGCTCACCGCAATCCTGCCGTCCTTCAGCACGCAGACGCCCTCCGCAGTGCCCACGTCCCACGCCGGCATCCGCCACTGCCTGGTCAGCTTTCCATCCGGGCTGAACACGAGGACGCGGCCGGCCGTGTCCAGCACATAGACCTCGTCCGCCCGCCCGATGGCCACTGCGCGCGGGGCCGGGATGGACGGGCCGTCGGCCGGCATGTGCCAGGAGTGCACCTCTCGCACGGCGAGCGGCGGCTCCGGCGCCCCGCCACACCCGATCAGCAGCACGCATAGAAGCAGGACGAGCGCTTTCAGAATGACGTGGTCGCCCTTGCGCAGGTCGTCCGCGCCGGGGCAGTGATAGAAGCGCCGCGCGCGGCCGGTGCCCTCGTCCAGCAGGTCCACGGCGGCGACGGAACCCTTGAAACGAGAGGACTGAACCAGCAGCGGGCCGGCGGGCGATTTCAAGACCTGCACCTGCTGCGGCCGGTAGCAGCGCCGCGCCGGGGCGCCGTTCTCGAACCACCGCCCGGCCTCCCCGGGCTCGAACCAGTTGACCTCGCCCAGGCACTCCGCCTGTTCCCGACCAGGGGGGTCCCAATAGAGCTCGTCCACGCCGCCCGCATAGACCACGCGGCCCTCCTTCAGGCAGATGACGCGTTCCGCATGGCCGACGACGAGCTTGGGAGAGTGTGTAGCGAACACGAGCGAGGCGTCGCTTGCGGCGACGTGCTCGCGGACCACCTCCCAGTAGCGGCCCGCCCTGGCCTCGTCCACGTGAGCCAACGGCTCGTCCATGACAAGAACGGCGGCGCCCGCCAAGAGCGCGCGGGCAACGGCCAGCCGGGAACGTTCGCCCATGGAGAGTTGAGCCGGGAATGAGGAGGACTTGTCCCGAAGGTCGAACGAACCCAGCATGTCGGCCATCGCTTGCCCGGAGGCGTCGGCGCCCGCGACCGTCGCCAGGTGCTGCTGCACCGTCAGGTGAGGCCAGAGGCCCGCCCCTTGCGGCACCCAGTAGAGGGGAAGCACGCGCCCCTCGGCCGGCAAGCTCCGTGAGATCGCGCCGCCCTCCGGCTTCTCGAATCCAACCAGGAGGTTGAGCAGCGAGGTCTTGCCGGCGCCGGAACACCCCACGACAGCGGTTATGCCCTGCTCTATCTGCACGGTCACGTCCGCCAGCCGGGGCAGGTGCCTCCCGGCAAGGTACACGGCCTGTAGATTCCAGAGCAAATCAGCCATGGGCTAAGAGCCGCACGAAGGAGCCTCGGACTCCCTCAGCGACGACGACCAGGATAAAGGGTACAAGAAAAGCCGCGCAAACCATCGCGGAGAGGACGGCGGCCTGACCGTAGTGCATCAGGTTGTAGAGCCGAACGGTGACCGGTGTCATCGCCGAAGGGGCGAGGATGGAGGACGCCGTCAGATCGCAGTACCCCCAACAGAACAGCAGAAGGAGCACCCAGAACTGCCGCTTTGCCTGCAGCTCCCAGATCAGCCGCCGGGCCCAATCCCTCGCGCTGCGACGTTCGGAAGACTGAAGGAGCTTCGCGGCGTGCAAAGGCTCGCGCGGCCTGAAGACTCGCAACACGATCTGCAGGACCAGGGCAAACGGGAAGAGCACCAGCGTCAGGGCCAGCAGCAGCGGGATGGGCGTGTCGTAGGCCGCCCTGGCGACAGGAGCCTGGAACACGAACACAAGCACCAGTGACAGCACCAGCGGACCCAGCAGGCCCGGCACGGCCAGCAGCACGGCCGGCACGAGCGCTCGCCAGCGGGAACCTTTTGCGGCAGCTCTGGCAGCGATCGGCGCGGCCAGAGAATGCGCGCAGACCGCCGCCGCAGCCGCGAACACGACGCTGGCCCCGATGTCCTTGCCCAGCACGAAATCCCGGACCAGCGTCCCAATGCCCTGTACCGCGCCCCGCAGGGCGACCGCGCCGGGGACAACGGCCACCGCAGCCAGGGCCGCCAGGAGGTAGGCCCAGAGCAGCACCCGGCCCGCACCCGTCCGGCCGGCGGGAGGCTGCACGCCCGCAACGGCCCACTTCCGGCCCCGCACCAGCGCGACCAGCATCAACACGAGGAAGGCCGCCTCCACCAGCATCGGGACAGCGGCAAGGCGGAGGGACTCAACGAGGGCCAGCCCTCCCGCGTGGGCGTCGAACAGCGCGACGGTCCAGGTCCTGGCGCCGAAGAGCGACGCGATCTCAAACTCGCCGAAGGCCAACAGGGAACAGATCGCCGCCGCAGTTATCCACGTCGGGGCCCAACTGCGCGCCAGAAACCAAAGGTAGGAGAGGCGGCGCCGAACCCCGCCGTCCCGCTCCAGCAGCAGACGACGACAGTGTGCGGCCTCCGCTGAAAGGGGCGCCGGCGCAAGGTACAACACGACCGCCGCCACGGGGACGAGCCGGAGCCATACAAGGCAGCCGTAAAGCAGCTCATTCAGGGCAGGATGGCGCACCAACGACAGGGAGAAGTGCGAGTACCCGTAACCGACCAGGAGGGCCGGCGTGACGTACGGAACGACAAGCAGTATCCAGGCAACGCGGCGTACGCCCCCGCGGTACCCGGCGATGTACCTCCGAACGAACGCGCCGGCCAGAACGCAGGCCGCGCCCGCCGCCAGCGCGCGAGCCAGCGTCCAGCCGCAGTGCGCCGTGAAAATCACTCCAGGTAATCCCGCTTGAGCCAAGCCAGGCAAGCAGTCCGTGCCGGCAGCAGGGAGTTCAGCGAGACCCCCGCCTCGGCCCACTCTTTCAGCGTCCGGACGTCTTCAGGCAGCACACCTTCTTCCACGGGCCCCAGTGGAACTTGTCGCGACTTGGACTCTGCCAACGCCAGTTCGCACTCCGCCGACAGCAGATAGTCAACGAGCCTTCGCGCGTCCTCAGCCCGGCGCGTGCCGTTGATGATGCAAGCCGTGTTGGGGATACAGATCGTGGAACCATCCGCCACACGCACGGGCACGGCGGCCACGGGCTTGCCGGCATCCTTGGCAAGGAAGAAATCATCCGTGTCGGTCAGGCCCAGGTCGCAGACCCCCTCCGCCACGAGGTCCTTCACCTGGGCGTTGCCCGTGACCTCACGCACGCCGCGCGCGCGCCAGTCCTCGTGCCACGCCTCCAGCTTCTCCTGCCCCCAGAGGTCCCACAGGACGCTGTAGTGCGTCAGCGTGGTGCCGTAGAGCGGCTTGGCCATAGCCACGCGGGACAGGTCGCCCTCCAGCGCCTTCTCCACGGCCTCTTTCGTGGGAGCCAGCGCGTCCGTGTTAACGATGTAGACGCGCAGCCGAGCCCCGAAACCCGCCCAGCAACCGTCGGGATCCTTGAATCCCGGCGGAATGCGCTCGAATCCCGGCCCCTCGTAAGGCAGCAGCACCCCGTCCTCCTTCAGGTCCAGCGTCCCCAGCAGTTCGTTGTTCCAGAACACGTCGCACCGCGGCCGGTCCTTCTCGCGTATCAGCAGCTCAACCAGCCCCAGGGACTTGGTGGCCTCGGTGTCGAACTTGACCGACAAGGGGATGCCCGTGCGCTCCTCAAAGTCGCGAAGGACCTTCTCGGCGTACACGGAATCATGGGCGCAGTAGACTACCAGCGGTTGTCGTCCCCCGCGCCACACGAAACGGTAGGCAATAAGCGCTGCCAGGACTATGGCGACCGGCAGGAGCAGTCGCCGAGCGGTGCTCGCATGATTACTCTGCCTCGGCTCCTCCATCGTCTTCCTCCATGGCGTCGAAATAACTCCGGATGGCATCGTGATAGGCCGGGGGAACCTGCTCGTGGATTATGGCCTCACTTACCCCTTGTTTGACGGCGCGCAGGGACTCCTGGTACTCCAGGGCCGCCTGTCCGCTCTCGGAGAGGCCGCGCGTCTTCAGGCTGACCAGTATCTTCCCGGCGGTCAGGGAAGACTTCGACTTCTCAGGCGTGAAGTCCGTTACTGCACCGGGGGTCTCCGGTGCCAGGCCACCCGTGCCGATGCCCGGTCCCCTCATGCCGAGGCCGACTCCGCCGCACGCCGCACAGACCCCGTCGGCGCCCAGCAGGCCCCCGCACTTGCCGCACCTGCCGGCCATCATCTTGGCGTACAGGGCGGCATAGTCGCCCATGCCCTGGCAGCCGGAGCACGCCTCGCCGTCGAGCAATTCGGCTTCATTGAGCACCTTGGCCAGTTGCAGGGCCCGCAGCGCATCCTCCAGGGCCTTCAGGTCGCGGAACGACTGGGCCATTGCCTCCAGCTCGAGTGCGGTCAAGTCGAGCGATTCCTGAAGTCCCTCCAGCGCTTCGGCGGACAGGCCCTCGGTGCCGGCCAGGGCCAGTTGCTCAAGCGCGCGCCGCAGCGAGGCGTTCAGCGCACCCGAGTCCAGCCCTTGCTCGGCCAGGTCCGCCAATTGCTGCAGTCGCTGGCCTATCCGCTCCGTCAGTTCTCTCTTCTCGGCCTCGTCCTTGGTCTCGGCAAGACGCTTCACCGCGTCCCGGAGTTCGGCGATCTCCTTCTTCACGCCCGCGCAGTTCCCCTCTTGGATCTCCTGCCGCCACTGCGTCGTCATTTGGCCGGCCGGGTCCCCGAAACGCTGACGCTGTTCGGTCCAGCGGGGAGCGTTCTTCAGTTTGCCTTCGCCGGCCTTGCGCCAGAGCGCACCGAGCTTCCCCTGGCTTGCGGTGAGGCGCCTCAGGTTTGCCTGCTTGTCCTTGGGTTTGGTGGCATTGAAGGTCTGCTTCAGTTCGCCCACTGCCCTGGCGACCTGCCCGGACAGGTCGCTCGCCGTCTCCTCCCCGGTCAGCGCGGCCACCCGCAGGGCAGTGGCTCTGCGACTATCCTCGAGTTGCTTCTGCCGCTCCGCCTCCCGCCGCCGCTGTTCCCCCCTGCCGAAGGGATCGAGCTGAGGCAGGAGCAATACGCCGACGAGCAGAAGGACGAGCAGGCCGATGACGTTCCTTGCCTTTGCCGCCCAGGCAAAGGGCGCCACCTCCCCGGGCCGGATCTCGGCGGCCCTCTGCTCGGCCTGCGCCAGAACGATAGGTTTGTAAACCCCGGCGGCCGAATCGATCAGGACTGCCGTGAGGAACAGATCGTCGGTTCGGATGCGCGTGTCAACAAGTCGTGCGGCGCCAACACGGGAGGTGCCGCGGTAGATCGCCAGTGCCAGCCCGAGCGCGACCATGACGGGTGCGGCCGGCGTGGCGGGATGGAAAACGTCCGGCAGGAGGCCAAGCAGTCTCGAACACGACAGCAAGGCCGCATAGACGGCTGCCAGAGCAAGGAAAGACCAGTAGAACTGCGCGCCAAAGCAGGACAGCTGCCTTCGTAGCGCTACGTTCCGCAGCAGGCGTCGCGTCCTGGTTCCCATCGTCAGGCGTCTCCCTCTTCCCGGGTTCTTCCGCCAGACGCACACCGCCTGATCGCAGCGATATTATAACACCCTCGCACCCAAAGTGCGGCGATTGGGGCCCGGCGCGAGGCACGGCAGGCTGCGGGGGAGGCCGACAGGATCACTGATGCAGCTTCTCGGGCCGTGCCATTTCGCCGTCCATGCTGAACGGCAGCCGGAAGGCGTTACCGTCCCGGTCGCAGAAGTATATGCGGGACTCCGACGGCCGGCGGCCGTGACCGTCCGCCCACAAGGCATAGAAGCCCGGCCCGGCGTTCACGGGCCGTCGGGCATAGGTGTGGTTGTACTCGCTGTCGCGCGTCACGTCACGTTCTTTCTTCCACGAGCGCCCCTCGTCGCGGCTGATCCACAGGGCCATCTCGCCGCCGGGGTTGAAGGGTTGGGGGCCCGTCTCGGTCGGCCCGATAACGCGCCACGCGCCGTCCTCCTCAACGTGCAGGCAGCCCGTGTCGTAGTTGTTGTCGGAAGCCGTCACCTGGCCGAACTCCCAGTCACGCCCGGTCCAGTGGGCCGTGTTCCACGTGCGCGGGCCGTTCTGCGGGCCGGGCGCCCAACTGCGGCCCGTCACGTAGAGGATTATGGGCCGGCCCTCGGCGTCGTAGTTGACGTCCTTCATGTAGACGAGGAGTCCTTCGCCCTGGTAGTCGCGCACGAGCGCGGGGTTCGCCGCATGGTGCAGGGGGACTTCGACGGGCTCGCCCGGCGCGTTGCGCCACGTGCGGCCCATGTCGTCCGTCTCGAGGTAGTACAGGTTGGTCCGCCAGTTCAGGCCGCGTTCGGGATGGTAGTTGAAGGCGGTGCCGACCTTCTGCCGCCAGGGCCAGCTCACCTGGTAGTGGCCCATCGTGATCCGGGCCAGGCGCTGCGGCTCGGACCATCGGCGCCCGTCCGAGCTGGTCATCCAGTAGAGGCTGCGGCCCATCTGCCCCTCCGACTTCTCGTAGCGGGTGTGCAGGAACAGCCAGCCGCGCTCGCCCATGTGCCATGCCTGGGGATAGGAGAAGTTGGTCTCCTGGACGAACTCGAACTCCGCCACGTCGTACGGCCGCCGGCTCCTGAACACGTAGGCGCGGGGGCCGGCCCCGTGCGCCGAGCAGAACGTCCAAACGTGGCCCTCGTCGTCCAGCATGATCGTCACGTTATCGTGGGCGTCGGTGGTCCGCTTGTCCATCAGGATGGTGGGACGGGGCACGGTCCCGGTGGCGTGGTCGTAGCAGGAGACCATCTCCAGCAGGCTCCCCTTGTCCGAGACGCCGCCGTAGCAGAAGAAGGTCTTGTTGACCTCCGGCGCGTAGCAGGCCAGGGGGATGTGCTTGGCGCAGTAAGTGCCGAGCCCGCCGCTGTACTTGTAGACGTATTCGTCGTTCGTCTCCTGGTTGTAGTACCAGATGCCGCGGTATCCGCCCGCCGTGCCTTGAGCCCCCGCGGCGAACGCTTCGTCCACCGCCAGCACGACCGCCGATATCATCACGAGAGCCAGAACCCAGCAATGCATGGACCGCTCCTCCAAATCTGCCTGTGCGCCGGCCGCAGCGCCTATCCCACGACGGCCTTCAGGTTGTCGTAGTTGACCTTCACGCTCTCCATGGGCGGCAGGTCGCAGCAGACGACGACACGCCGCTACAGGGGGCGCGGCATGGCCTTCGCGCCGGTCACCTGTGCCCTCGCCTCGTCGGCAATCGCCACGATGTTCTCGGGCGGCGTCTCGGCCGGGGCCGCGCCGGCGGGGGCCAGGATGTAGCCTCCGTCGTGGAAGAGTTCGAGCCGCTCGCGCACCTCGCGGCGCACGTCATCGGGCGTGCCGAGGGGAATCGTGCTCTGGCTGCCGAGGGCGCCCCAGAACGTGATGTCCCGGCCAAACTCGCGCCGGCAGCGGGCCACGTCATTCGCCTCTGGCTGAAGCGGGTGCAGCACATCCAGACCGACGTCGATCAGGTCCGCGATGATCTCCTCGACCCTGCCGCAGGAGTGCAGCATGGCCACCAGCCCCACGTCGTGGGCGGCCTGGAAGAGGCGGGCGTAGCGCTTCTTGTAGATGCGGCGCCAGCCCGCCGGCTGGATCATCAGCGAATGCTGGAAGCCCCAGTCGTCGCCGAAACGCACAGCGTCGAGGCCCAGCCCCTTGAGCAGGGACATTTCCTTGCAGCAGTGGTCGGCCAGGTTCTCCGTCATCTCTTCGACGAAGGCCTCTTCGCCCGCGACGTAGCCGAGGTAGTTCTCGAGGCCGCACAATGCCCAGCCGCGCTCGAAGATGCAGCCTGTGCCGATCCACAGGAAGTGGTCCGGATACTGCTGACGGGCCCTGGCGATGTGGCGGGTGCGCGTCGGGTCCGCCAGCGGGTCCGGGAACCTGTAGCCCTTGAGGCTCGGGCCGTGCAGCGGGTGGTCCACGTGTCCGCCCCAGTCGCCGACGCTGCGGTCTGCGGCCCCGCGGCGCCAGACGACGCCGAACGAGTCGCGGTAACATCCTTCTGGCACGGCCCCATGGATGACAGGCTCAGGGTCAGGCATCCAGGCGTAGGCGAAATGGTCGTCCAGCGCTCCAAATACGTCGTCGGTCTTCAGGTACGCCTTGAGCCGCTCGATCACTGCGCCGGTCAGGTCGAACTGCCACGGAATCGCATCCAGTGGCTGCCGCCGAATCGATGCGTACACGCGTTCACGCTTTGTCATTGCCACGAGCCTGTTCTGCCACACAGCATCTTCGTACGCGACGAGGCCGTGCTCACCCGGAGACAGGCAAACGGTTGACAAGGGTATCACGAGTGCTATCCCACGGCCAGAAGCCAGGCCGGGAATCCCTGTCTTCCGATCGTTGCGGCGCCACGCTGCGAGGACACACCAATCGGCGCTTCACCGGTTCTCTCTCGCGGCGGATGCTGACAGTGTGGCTCCGCACTGAAGCCAGGACAGGTGGTGCCCGCCGCTGTACTTGCAGACGTATTCGTCCCGCAGCGCCTATCCCACTATGGCCTTCAGGTTGTCGTAGCTGACCTTCATGCTCTCCATGGGCGGCAGGTCGCGCATCCTGTCCTGCTCGACGACGAGCCAGTCCACGCCGCACTCGCGGGCGGCCTCGACGGTGCCGCGCAAGTCCACGACGCCCGTCCCCACCTCCGTGAACAGGGTCTCCTTGCGGCCGTCGTTGGATGTTGCGCCGCCCGGCGGCACTTCGGCCAGGTCCTTGATGTGCAGCACGGGGCAGCGGCCGGCGTACTTGCGGATCATTGTCGCCGGATCGACGCCCCCGAAGGTGCACCACGCCACGTCCAGCTCCAGGTTGACCGCGTCCGGGTCAGTATTCTCCATCAGGATGTCAACGGCGCGCTTGCCGCCGAACTCGGCGAACTCGTGATTGTGGTTGTGGTAACAGAAGCGCAGTCCGGCCTCGGCGCAGCGCCGTCCGACCCGGTTGAGGAACTCCGCCTCCTGCAGGAGTTGCTCTTCGCTCTCGCACGGTCCCCAGTACTGGACGACGCAGCTGGTGCCGATCGCCCGGGCATTGGCAATGGTCTGGGCGATCTCGTCGTCGGTCGATTCGAGCCGCACGCTGCCCTGCGCCGGCACCTTGAGGCCGAGGGCGTCCAGCTTCGCCTTCATCTCCGGCACGGAGCGCCCTACCCGCGAGGCCATGCTCGCGGCGCCCTCGATCCCCTCGTACCCCACCTCGGCGACACGTTGCAGCGTGCCCCAGGGGTCCTCCCCCAACTCCTTGCCGACGATCCCGATCAAACCGATCTTCAGAGCCACGACTCCGTCTCCTTCACAAGAACCGCCGGAAAGCCGGCCCATCACAGGACGGCCGCCCATGCTACGCCCCCCGGTGGGCGGAGTCAAAGGCCGGCTTTCCGAGGCGTCCGCCGCAGCAAGCAGCTATGATAGGGCGTCCGGGACTGCTCGACGCGGCGCGGAGTTGGGAGGCTGAAGACATGAGATGGCTGGCCTTCATTGTCGCCGCTGCGGCGCTCGCCCTGTGCGGGCCGGCGGACGCGCTCATCAACCCGCAGTTCACGCCGACTGACCTGGTGGAGCAGTCTGGCCTCATCCTCCTGCTGGAAGTGACAGGCGTGGACGATGACGACCTGGCCGACGCCGCCGTGAAGAAGGTGCTCAAGGGGGAGTTGGGCGAGGGACAGGTGAGCATAGACCTGGCGGCCAGCGCGTTCCCCAACCAGACCGCGATGGTGAGGGGCTGGATAGCCGCGGGACAGACGCAGGCGCTGCTGTTCGCCAGGGACGTGTATGCCCCCCAGGGAGGCGGCGACTACGACGCCGCCGGCTACCTGAGCATCAACGGGCAGTGGCTCGCCCTGGACGCCGCTGGCGCGGCCCGATGGGACATGGAACAGCGGGTCGAGCGGATGCTGGGCACCTGGGCCGGCGGCACGGACATGCTGCTGCGCGCCGTCGAGTACGCCCTGTCCGACCCCGACGCCGACTTCCCAGTGAACGAGGGCGTCACGTGGGACGAGGCCGTGTCGGGCGGCCGGGTGGAGGGCAAGGTGATTGCCGCGCAGGCCGTGGACCTCGACGGCAGCCGGGCGGCGTGGCTCTTCCTGGCCGGCGCCGAACGCGACCGGCTCTTCCGGCTCGACGAGGGGAAGCTGCGGGACGTCACGGCGGGGCACAACCTGAACAGCCGGTCGGCTGCGTTCACCTGGGGCGACTTCAACGGGGACGGCAGGCTCGACCTGGCCAGCCACGGCGGCGCGGCGCTCACGATGCACTATCAGAGCGGCGACGGCACCTTCGCCGGGCAGCGAACGGGCGCCCTCGGGGGCGGATGCCTGTCCCTGAGCGCGGCGGACGCAGGGATGGGCCGGCGCGCGGGACTCGTGGCCGGCACCGGGGCGGGGCCGGTTCTGGTGACCTTCTCCCCGGACGGCGCTGCGCACGCGGAACCGCTCCCGACCGGCGACGCCCCCTTCGACAGGCTGGGGGAGGGCGGCGGATGCCTCGTGGCGGACCTCGACGGGGACGCCGTCCCGGACGTGCTCCAGATGTTCGCCCCGGCCGGCCTGTTCTACCGGGGCCAGGCGCCGGGCAGGTTCGAGGCCCCCGTCCTGACCGGCGTCGCGAAGGGCGAGGGACGCTACGGCGCCTGCCTGGGGGACTTCGACGCCGACGGGCTGCCCGACGTGTTCGTCTGTGCCGAGAACGGCAACCAGATATGGCAGAACGGGGGCGGCGGGCGGTTCAGCCCCGCCCTGCACCGGTCCGGCGAGATCGAGTACATCCCAAGGCCCGGCGGCGTCGCCGCTCAGGCCGGCGATTTCAACAACGACGGACGCCAGGACGTCTTCCTGGCCTATTGGGCGGAGCGTAAGCCCCAGCTCTTCTTCAACCGGGGGTTCCGCAGCTTCGGGCACGCGCGCAGGGTGGACCTGAACGTCCAGGGGCTGCTGCCACAGGCGCTCGACGGCCAGCAGGCGGGCTGCCTGGGCGACTTCAACGGCGACGGCGCGCTGGACATGGCGCTGGTCCTGGCCGACGGCGAGCTGTGGGTGTTCCCCAGGCGGATTGAGGGCGGGCCGGCCCTCGCTGTGGCGCTCTGCCTGCCGCCGGGTGCGCCCCACGCCGGACCGGTCAATATCCGCGCGTGGCGCCGCGAGCGGTCGCTCGGCGCGTGGGTCGTGCGAGCGGGTGAGGCCGCAACGCTGGTCGGCTTGCAGGAGCCGGGGCCGGCCACGTTAGGGTGGCGCTGGCCCGACGGCCAGGCCGTGGCGAAACAGGTCATCGTGGAGAGCGGGCCGGTCCGCGTGCTCCTCGACGGCGAATGACATTCACTCCGCCCCCAGCTTCCGATCCACATCGCCGGCCAGCGAGAAGAGCCGCCACGTCCGCAACGGCCACTCCGAGCCCAGGAACCAGTAGTGCCCCGACGCCTTTGCGGTCCCGCCGCGCCAGTCCTTCGCCATCCACGAGCGCCAGCTCGCCGTGAGGTGACTGTAGTAGCACTGGAGGCTGCTCAGGCTGAGGAACATCATCATGTGCCGCGCGTGCAGGCACTCCTCGCACTGGCGGACCAGGTCCTCGCCGAGCCTTGCCCTGAGGGCGTCGTCGCCGAGGGCGCGCTCGAGCACTATGCGGGCCTCGCACTCCTGCACGCCCTGGCGAAGCGCCTCCAGGTGGTTGGTGGCCACGGGGCCGTCGGGGCCGGGCGCAAGCGTCGAGGTCAGGATGACCAGGTTGCGCCAGTCGCTCTCCGGGTATCGGGCATAGGCCCGCCCGACGCGCTCGCCCTTCTTGTTTCTCAGGACCTCCCAGAACTCTCCGCCGAGCCGCGCCGGCCCGCGCTGGCTGCCCGTTATGACCGACTCGGCAAGATGGCGCCACTGTGTGCAGGACTGGTGGTCCCGCCCGAGCCGGTCGTACTGCGCGCAGAGCCCCTCGCGGCTCCAGCCGTGCAGGCTCTCTATGGTTCCCGTCTCCGTGCGTCGGTCGGCCCCATCGTCGGAGAAGCTCACCGTCCAGACCCTGGCCTGGTAGCCGATCTTCGCCATCCCATATTGGAGCCTGTCCTCGTAATGCCCCTCGTGCGAGTGCATGGCCCACGGGACGCCGGGCGCCACCTCGTGGAAGAACGCGACGTCCTCCTTGCTCGCCCAGGCGTCCCCCTGGAGGCCGAGCATCATCGCCCCCTCGAGCCCGCGCTCGCGCAGGCGGAGCCGCAGCTCGTCGAACAGCGGCTGCCAGAGCGGCCTGCTGGCGGCCGGGTCGGAATGAGGCGGCAGCGTCACGACCTCGGTCTGCCCGGTGTCGCGACCGAGGATGGTCACCTTCGGGCCGTCGCCGTACTGGCCGCCCACCTTGTCCAGATACTTTGCCGCGTAGCTCTGCCGGCCCCGGCCCTCCGTCTGCCCTGCGGTCCCCCGGGGAATCATGTAATAGTCCCAGACAACGAACACGAGCACCTTCGGCCTGCCCATGTTCTCCTCGGCGAGGTCGAGGTACCTCTCCATGACGGAGAAGTCATGGTCGTAACCTTCGCCCTTGCGTATCCAGCGGACCATGGACTCTTCGTCGCCGATGTTCGTGTGGGCGATCAGCGGGATGTAGAGGGTGCGGCAGCCGGTCTCGCCGATCAGCCTGAGCGACCTGGCGATCATCTCGAAGTGGCGGTCGGACCAGAGCGGCACGTCATACTCCAGGGCGGGCGTGTCAACACACTGCATAATGTCCACCCAGGTGCGGTAGTCCTGCGTGTCCGGCAAGGCCCAGTCCGCCACCCTCAGCTCGAGGGGCACGTCGCGGGG
>CAZQEQ010000094.1:0-11632 GCA_964592385.1 uncultured candidatus Brocadiaceae bacterium
GGCCAGGGCCTGCATGACCTCCTGGGCGCCCTTCGAGGCGGCGTCTCCGCCGACGGTGAGGATCATGACCTGGTCCGGGGAGACGCCGAGGGCCTCTCGCACGCAGGCGACCTTGGGGTCCTGCTGCTCGCGGGGGATGAAGGAGTCCGTGTCGCACCCGACGGGCAGGACCTCGATCTTGTCCGCCGACAGGTTGTCGCGCACATAGACGTCCCTGACCCACGTGGACGTCACCAGGATCAGAGGCAGGGCGTTGAGCACTTCCTGGTAGTTGGCCAGATAGCCGTCGGCCACGAGCCACGGCACGGGCTGGACGCCGTAACGCTGCGGGTGCAGCACAAGGTGCGGCGTGTGGCCCCAGTATCCGACGCCCAGCACCACGTCGGGCTCGAACCAGCGGTAGTACCACTCCTTCTCCTGCGAGGACTCGAAGTGCACGGCGTGCGCTTCCACGCCCAGTTGCAGGAGCCCCTTGTACAGAAGGTCCCCCTGTGTGGCCAGCCCGCCCGGGGAGGGTGGGTAGTCATACAGCACCAGTACCTTCATCGTCTTCTATCCCCCGTTCCGTGAGCCACGCCGCCAGGGCGGGCGCGGACTCGAAGCACCAGAAAGCCTCGACGCGCGGCGCTGCCCTCGCCTCGAAGCTCTCCGCCGCGAAGCCGTACGTCTGAGTAATGATATCATACTTGCGGCGCCACGTGGCCCGGGCCAGTTCATTCGTTCTGTGCGCGTCCCGCCGCGCGAGGGGCAAGTGCGCGCCGCCGTCGTCGTCGTAAGCGAACAGCCACAGCCGGCGGGTGGAGAGCCGGGAGGCGCGCCACAGGCGCATCACGGCCCGGCTCGTCTCCTCGTGCCGGCGGTGCCGCGTGTACTCGCCGCAGGGACCGTGAGTCAGGACGACGTCATAGTCACCCTCCGGCAGCAGGGACAGGATCGCAGCCTCCACTTCGTCCGCCGCAAGGGGGATCTGCTCGGGCCCGTCGTCCAGGTCCGCCATGGCGCCGGCAGCCCCCAGCCGCTCGAGCGCCCGGCGGAACCTGGGCGCCCGGTCCGGATCGCTCCCGCGGCAGAGCGCCGCGACGAAAGTGTCCCAGCCGGGATGCGACAGGATCGCGCCGCCCGCCCAGAGCGTCTCGTCGTCCGGATGGGCGACGACCACGCCGACGCGGAGCGGATCGGCCCGCCCTCCGCCCCGTTGCGCGCGCAACGCCCTTTTCATCCGAACCGTCCTCCCTTCCCGCCGCTGCGGGGCCGTCAGCCCTCCCGGCGGCGCCTGCTGAGCAGGACCAGGTCGCGCAGATCCTCGGCGCCCCGGGCCTGCATCCATCGGCGCTCGAACTGAGGGTCCTGCGCTATCTGAGCGATGGCGGCCAGCGCGCGAAGGTACGTGTTGCGCACGTCGAGGCTGCCCACCAGCACGAAGACCGCCTCCACGCCGGAGGCCGCGTCGGGAAAGACGATGCCCTCCCGGCAGCGCGCGATCAGTATATCAAAGGCGGCCTCCCCTTCCACCACCGCGTGGGGCACAGCCAGGCCGGGCCCGATGACCGTGGTGCTCTGCATCTCCCGGTCGAGCAGCCTGTCCAGGATCGCCCGCTCCGGCAGGCCCAGCCTCTGCCCAAGCGCGGCCGCAGCGGTCTTGAAGAGCTCGGCGGCTTCCACACGGCCCGGCAGGTCGAGCACGACGCACCGCTCGATCACCTCGTCGAAACGGTCCTTGACGATGCTGTCCCGCTCGCGGATGATCTCCTTCAGTTCGGTCTCCAGCAGGCGGGAGGTCAGCTCCCGAGCCGTGAACCTCTCGATCAGGTGGAGCAGGGCCGATTCCCGCTGCACCCTCTTGCGCCCGTAGAACCAGTACGCGCAGGAGCCGCTCACGATCAGCGCGGCGCTGACCAGGTACGCGGCCACACCCATCTCCACCAGCACGAACCCGAACCCGACCAGCCCGGCGATCTGAAGCCAGGGATACAGGGGCGTGCGGAACAGGGGGTGGTAGTTCTGAAGCCGGCTCTCTCGAAGGATGATAACCGACAGGCAGGCCAGGCCGTTGGTCAGGACCAGCACGATCGATGCGGCCTCCACCAGGAGCTCCAACCGCAGGCAAAGCGAAACGGCGATGAACACGCCCGTCAGGAGCAAGGCGTTGTGCGGGGTGCCGAACCGCGCGTTGATCCTGCCGAACGCCGCCGGGAAGAGCCTGTCGCGGCTCAGGGGCACAAGGGACCTGGCCGCCGTCATGATGCCGGCGTTCGCCGTCGTCAGGAACGCCAGGACCGCCGCAATGCTCAGCGCGATCCGGCCGGGCCCGCCCATGAAGGCACCCGCCCCGTCCGAGATGGGCGTCAGCGAACCGGCCAAGTCCGCGCCGTCCAGAACGCCCACGGTCACGAAGACCATCAGCGTGTAGAACACCGTGACCACCAGAAGCGAGAGAATCATCCCCATCGGGATGTTCCGGGACGGGTTGCGGACCTCCTCGGCCACGCTGGCGATCTTCAGCAGGCCGCCGTAGGCGATGAACACGTAACCCGTCACGAAGAAGACGGCGGTCATGCCCTTCGGGGCGAAGGCTTCGAAGCGGCCGACTTCCACGCGAGGCAGGCCCAACGCCACGTAGGCCGACATGAGGGCGAACAGCGCGATCACCAGCGCCAGCTGCATCCTGCCGGCCGTCCTGATGCCCAGCAAGTTCACGACCACGAAGACCAGGCAGAACGCCAGAGCGACCGCGTGCATGTTCAGGTGCGCGAACTCCGCCATGAACACGGAGATGCCCACCAGGGCGAAGGCGCCCTTCATGGACAGGGAGAACCAGCTCAGAAGGCCGGCCACCGTGCCGACGCTGGGGCCCATGCTTCGCACGACGGCGAAACAGTCCGCCCCCGCCTTGGGCATGGCGGTCGCCATCTCGGCGATGCTCAGCATGCCCGGCAGCGACAGGAGCCCCGCCAGCAGGTAGCCGATGATGACGGCCGGCCCCGCCCTGGCGTACGCCAGCCCCGGCAGCACGAAGATCCCCGAGCTGATCATCGCCCCGCAGGCGATGGCGCAGATGTGGAAAAGGTGCAGTTCGCGCCTAAGCGTCCCCATAGCCGGCCTCAATAGAGTCCGCCCGTCCCGAAGAGGCGCCGAGACACACGGCCGGCCCGCCCTCCTGCACGGCGCCCCCGCGAGGATTGCGGTTCTGCGGGCCGGAAACGCAAACGAAACGGTCACCCCGAGCCGGAGCGGCAATGCCAGTCAGAAGCCTGCGACAGGGCAGCGGGCCGGCACCGCCTCTACGGCCGGAAGTCTTCTTTGCAAAGGCCGTGCCTCTTCATCTTGTCATAGAGAGAGCGGGGCCGGATGCCCGCCCGCTCGGCCGTCTCGCCCACGCGTCCCCCGGTGGTCTGCAAGAGGCTGGCGAAGTAGGCGCGTTCCAGGTCGGCCGTGAAGGCCTCCCGCACGTCGGCCCAGGGCCTTTCCAGCCACTCGTCCGGGATGCCCCCCGGGCCGGCCTCGCGCCGGGCGGCCCGCGCGGCTCGATGCCCGCCGCCGGCTGCTTCGCAGATGGCCTGCGGCAGGTCGTCGAGCGTTATCTCGCCGCCGTCGCAGAGCAGGAGTGCGCGCTCGAGGACGTTGATCAGCTCCCTCACGTTACCCGGCCACGAGTAGTTCGCAAGGGCATCCACTGCCCCGTCCGTGATCCCCTCAACGGCGCAGCCGACCTGCGGCTGGAGATACTCGATGTAGCTCTCGACGAGCACGGGGATGTCCTCCCGGCGCTCGCGCAGCGGGGGGATGGTCAGCGTCACGACGCTGAGCCGGTAGAACAGGTCGCGGCGGAAGGTGCCGTCCTCGACGTCCGCCTCCAGGTCCCGGTTGCTGGCCGCCATGACGCGCACGTCAACCGGTATGGTCTTTTCGCTGCCGATCGGCTGTACGGCGTGGTCCTGGAGGACGCGCAGCAGCTTGACCTGAAGGTGATAGGGCATCTCGCCGATCTCATCGAGGAAGACGGCGCCGCGATGCGCCAGCTCGAACCACCCCCGCCGGGCGCGCGAGGCGCCGGTGAAGGCGCCCTTCTCGTGGCCGAACAGCTCGCTCTCCAGCAGGGACTCCGGCAGAGCCCCACAGTTGATCGCCACGAACGGCCCGTCGGCCCTGGGGCCCTCGGCGTGGATCGCCCTGGCCAGGCGCTCCTTGCCGACGCCGGTCTCGCCCAGCACGAGCAGCGCCACGTCGCTGGGCGTCACGCGGCGCACCACCTGCATGAACGCCTGCATGGAGGGGCTTTCGGAGACGAAATCGCTCAGTTGCGGCTGGTCCAGGTCCCTGGCCCCACGCAGGGCTCTCTCGGCCTGCTCCACCCTCCTGGCCAGGACGGCCTCCAGCACGTCGCGGAAGCTGTCCGCCGAGAGCCCGCGGTGCAGGACGGCGTCGCATCCCATCGCCAGCAGCCGCGCCTGCTTCTCGGGGTTGTCCCTTTCCGTAATGACGACCACGGCGGGGGTCTCTGGCAGGTCGCGCAAGAGGCCGATCATCTCCGTGTCCGGCCGGGGAATCAGGGAGTGCTCGACGACGAAGACGTCGGCGGTCTTTCGCGCAATACGCTCCCAGAGGCCGCCCTTGCCGGTGACCGACTCCAGCAGCACGTCGGCCTGCGTGAGGACCTGCCGCAACTGCCGCCGCAAGGCAGGTTCGCGCACGGCCAGGATTACTCGCGTAAGCATCTTTGGCTCAGACACCGAAATAGTGACGTCGGTCCTTATACCTCCGATTGAACCGGATGTCAAGACTCCTTTTCTTGCGCGTTCGCCCCGCGGACGCGGTTACATGCCCGAAGAACGCAAGTGCCCACACGGACAGCACTTACGCAAAACAAAACGCAGCGCGTGCGCGGTTGGCACAGAACGTGCACTTCTGGCAACATGGAGAATGACCGGGGCGGTCCCGGTCGCGTCCGAAAACGCCTGCGTTCACCAGCTATTGGTGGGAGGAACGCGAGATGGCAAAGGCCAAGGCGAAGCCGAAGAAGCCGGCAGCCAAGAAGCCGGCGGCGAAGAAGGCCAAGGGCAAGGCGAAGCGCTAGGCTTACCAGCCAAGCCGACGCAGTACGTCGTGAGGATGGCCGGCCCCGGCGGAGCAACGCCGTCCTGGGGTCGGCCACCTTTGCATCAGGACTCGATCCCCGCGGGAACGCAGCCGCGGAACCGTTCATATACACGGACCATCGGAGCGATCGTCGTCCGGCCCCACAGACGTGTCAGCGGAGCCGGGGCGTCGCCGGACGGAGGAGACTCAAGTGTGGGTAAAACTGGCAGGGCAGATGGGCAGGACGCTGTTGGCCAACCTGGCACAGGTCAGCGTCGTGCGGATGCCGGTTGAGGGAACCAGCGGGTCGCAGCTCTCGCTGGCGTCCGGGTTCACCATGCCTTTGAAGGAATCGCCGGAAGCGGTGCTCGGCCACGCCGGCGAGGGACGGGCGGGCGGGCTCTGGCTGCGGCTGACGGGCCAACCGCAGGGAGTCGTGTTCGCCAACTTCGAGCTGGCCCGCGTCGCGCAGGCCGGACCGGGAAGGGCCGGCGGGTCGAAGCTGGTCTTCCTGCCCGAGTTCGCCGTCTACGTGCAGGAGTCGCCCGAGGACATCTTGGCCCGTCTCGCCGAGTTCGGGGACCTTGAGGCCGCACGGACCTGGCACATGATGGCCGCCGACAACGGGAAGCCCATGCTGGTCAACGCCGCCCGGGTCGCCACGGTGGGGGCGGCCCCGGCGCGCGCGGGCGGCGCGCAGATCGCCTTCGTCGGAGGAGGGCAGATCATCGTCCGCGAGAGCACCGAAGAGATCATGCGCCTGCTGAAGGACATGGCATGACCGGCCCGCGACTGCTCGCAGCGGCAGTCGCAGTCGCCGTGCTGGCCGCCCTCATCCTCCGGGCGCGCAAGGGACGTTGCGCCCGCGAAGCGCCGGACGACCCGCCCCAGGATCGCCTGTTCGGCCGGCTCGGGGAAAGCTACACGAAGGACCCGTGCCCGCTGTTCCAGCCCGAATGGCACGCCGACGACGACGAGAGGGAATGCCCCGAGTGCGACGCGGAACTGCTCTTTGCAACCAGGCTCACCGGCACGGAAGACGCCGCGCGGACCTCTACGTCAGCCGCAGGACGTTCCAGGAGACGGGCGGGAGGCTCGCACTGAGCACACCGTCCCGCAGGACCGCACCGTCCAGCCCAACCGGCGTTACCTCGTCCGGCGCGTCCTGCGTGTTGGACGCGTCCAGGTCGTCGTGCCGGAGGACGGTCCACTCGACATCACTCAATTCCCCGAAGTCCCGCAGGTCCACCGTCAGCTCCAGTTCCTCCTCGACGCCCCGATTGAGGGCGAAGACGGTCACTGCCCCGGATTCCGGCTCCAGCACACACGCGGCCATCAGGCAGGAGACCTGCTCGCCCTCCCCCACCTCATAGGTCGGCGAATCCACGACGGGCCGAAGCGCGACGCCGCGCCCGAGTGTGGAAGCGTGCAGGAACGGGTAGAAGATGGTCTGCCGCCAGGCCGGCCCGCCCTTCGCCGTCAGGATGGGCGCGATGACGTTGACGAGCTGCGCCAGGCAGCCGATCTTCACGCGGTCGGCGTGGTTGACGAGTTGAATCAACATGCCCCCGAAGGCCAGGGCGTCCTCCATCGTGTAGCGGGACTCGGCGTGCGGCGCCGCCACGGACCAGTCCGCTGGCTTCGGCCTGGGCTCCTTCGGAGCGTGGCCCCAGACGTTCCACTCGTCGAAGGCGATCATCATGGGGCGCTTCTTGCCGAGCTTCGCGGCGACGTGGTCGCAGGTCGCGACGGTCTGCTCGATGAACCGGCCCGTCGAGTCGGCCCTGGCCAGGAAGGCCGGCGTGTCGTCCTTGCCCTGGCCGAAGTACTGATGGATGGACAGGTAGTCCGACTCGTCGTAGGCCAGCTCGAGCACCCGGGCGTTCCACGGCTGGTCGTTGCCGCAGAGGACGAGTTCGACGGAGCGGTCGGTCAGTCTCATCAGCTTGGCCGCCTCGCGCGCGACGCGTCCGTATTCCGCCGCGCTCTTCTGACCCATCTGCCAGTTGCCGTAGACCTCGTTGCCCAGGCACCAGAGCCCGACGCCGTGCGGCTCCGGGTAGCCGTGCTTCCTGCGCAGGTCGCTCCAGCGGGTGCCGCCCGGATGGTTGCAGTATTCCAGCCAGCTCCGCGCGGCGTCGAGGCCGCGCGTGCCCAGGTTGACGCAGATCATCGGCTCCGTGCCGGCCTTGCGGCACCAGTCCACGAACTCGTTGGTGCCGAACTCGTTGGTCTCCAGCGACCTCCAGGCCAGGTCCAGCCGCCGGGGGCGCTCCTCCTTCGGGCCGACGCCGTCCTCCCAGTCGTAGCCCGAGACGAAGTTGCCGCCGGGGTAGCGCATGACGGGCATCTTCAGCTCCCGCACGAGCTCCATCACGTCCGTGCGGAAGCCGTCCGCGTCGGCGCCCGGGTGGTCGGGCTCGTAGATCCCCTCGTAAACGCAGCGCCCCAGGTGCTCGACGAACCCGCCGTAGAGCCTCGGATCAATCGCGCCGATGGCGAAATCCCTGTCGAGGACGACTCGTGCTTTCAACATGCGCGCTTACCCCAATCCAGGACGCCGGCAGAGAAACGCCCCCCAAGCGGAAGAGGGCCCCAAGAGGGGCCCCCGCAGGCTGACCCGCTTTCAAGCTCAGCCGCCCAGGTCAACGGAACCGAAGTCTGAGGGATCGCTCCAGTTCTCTCCCGTGCCGTGCCAGATTATCTGGCTCTCGCGCGGCCCGGCGTCGCCGTCGTTGACGCCCAGGTCGAAGTTGAACTGCACCTCGGGAACGAAGTGGTTCTCCTTGAACCCTTCGAAGGGCAGGAACGCCTCCACGCAGTATCCCTTGGAGTCCATGCGCCTCGACGTCGTCGTGACGCCGGCGACGACCGCCCACGCGGCGTCGCCCTCGCCGTGATAGAAGGCCATGCGGTCGTCTTGCTCGCCGCAGCCGGGGACGATGATCAGCTGGAAGACGCCCCGGTCATAGTAACCGGTCCCCCGGGTGTTGGCCGGACGGACGTCGAAGTAGAGCTCGACGCTGTCGCACTCATAGGTCACGTCGGAGTCGGTCCAGAGCTGATCGTCGGTGACCTCCACGGTGACCGTAATCCCGTCGGCGCCCCTGCTGAGCCACGCCTTGGCCGAGCAGTCCACCGGGCCGTACCACGTGTCCACCCCATCAACAACCTGGCTCTCCTGAGAGACGGTCAGCGTGGGTTCGGCTCCGCCGGCGCCCGGAACGGCGCAGCCGCCGACCAGAACGCCCGCGCACAGCACGACAATCGCACAAAGCAAGACGTGCCACTTCATACCCCGCACCTCCCCAAAAAAGCGCCGCAAACCATGCGTGAGTTGACGCAACTGGCGAGCCCATTCGGTCAGCATTATGACCGTCCTCAGGCGAGCATGCAAGGCCGTTGCTGCCTTAGGCGTTCACTGAAGGAACTCCGCGTCCGCGCCCAGGTTGCTCTCAATCCACTTCCTCAACTCGCCCCGGATGGCGCGGCCCTCCTCGTCTCCGAGGAGTTCGTAGCTGCTGCTGAAGACGATCCGGTCGCCCCGCCATCCGGTCCGTGCCCTGAAGCCCTGCGCCGCCAGAAGCGGATAATCGCCGACGTGTTCCTGCAAGGTGTCCCGGCCAAACGCCACGTCCACGCGCCAGCGGGAGCGCCCGCCTCCGTCCCTGCCCGCCAGCTCGAACACCTTGCGCAGCACGTCCTCGGTCCTCCTGACGGGCACCTCCGCCTGACCCACAGGGGACTTGAACGGCCGGCGCACGCTCTCGATCTGCAGGCCCTTCACTCTGATCCTCGCCAGGTCAATCTCGCCGACCCCTTTCTGAGCCGCAAGGCGCAGGTGCTTGACCTTCGTCGGGTCGAACCCCATTATCGCGGTGCAGACGGCGTCGACGGCCACGATGTCGCGACCGGCGATGATCAGGTCCATCTCAACGGGATCGCCCTCGATCGGGCCGTCGCCTTCCATGGCCACAAGGCCGTCAATGACGACCAGGTCCGGCTTGCGCGCCAGGCTCAGGTCACAGATGACCTCGTGCACGTGGCCGTGGTGAATGTTCCTGGGCGGCTCCAGGAGTCCGTACAGGTTCTTCATCCCGAGCGTGACGCCGGCCAGGTTGTGGGTCTTCAGGACCGCCACGTCCACCAGCACGTCGCTGTTCTGGGTGACGGCGGGCATGTTGTACTCCTGCATGGCATAGCCGTCCACCTGGACCGGGACGCGCTCGTCAAGCTCGACGTTGACCAGGTCAATGCCGAGCTTCCGGGCCATCTCATCGTAGCCGAGGAACTCGTAGAGCTGCTCGACGCCCATGGACGTGCCTTCGGCGACGGTGACCGTGCACTCGGCCGCGCCGAGCATCTGCCGGGCCAGCGCCTCCACGATCCGCACGTCCGTGGTGATCTGCGGGCGCGGGGGCTCGCCCCAACGGCGCTGCTCCAGGCCCGGCTGCCAGGTCAGGTTCGGCTTGATGACGACGTGCTGGCCGTCGCGGGCGAACTCGTCCACCCCGCCGAGCAGGTCGAGCGCCTCGGCCACCATCGCGTCCACGTCCTTGCCCCTGACGATGGCCACCACCGGCCCGCCGCGGCCGCCGCTGCTTCGGGCCGGGCCGGCGCAGCCGCCCCAGGCCAGCACCACACACGCCAGGACGACCGCCGACACCACGCGCGTCGCGCACGCACGACTTCCTTGCATCCGACCCATGCTGTTTTCCTCTCCTATTGCCCGGACACCTACTCGCCGCCGAAGTCCCCCACCGCTACCGCCCAATCGGAGGCATACGGCGCCTGCCAAGTACGCCTGCCCGGCGGCAGTTCACCCAGGGGGAGCTCGGCATAGGCCCTCTTCGCGTCCACGGCGACGGCAGGCAACGCGCGCGGCGTGGCCGGTAGGTCCATCATAAGCGATATCGCGTCCTCTTTGTAGAGAACGCAACGCTCCCCGCCCGGCGACCGCAGGCAGACGCCGTCGGTCAGGGCGTTATCGCGGACGAGGTCGCGCGCGAAGCGCCCCTCGAAGAACGTGGCCCAGGTCCGTATCCATTCGGGCCGGGGGTACGGCGAGGAGCCGCCCTCCTTCGCCTCCGGCTTGAGGTTTCCCCAGATGTTGGCGACCCCGCCCGCCATGGCCGAGTGCCAGAGCCCACGCCGCGTCTCCTCCATCGTGTAGTCCTTGCCCCGCGAGCGGATGCGGAACCGGTCTTCGGACATGACGGGCTTGCCCGGTATCGCCTCCAGCGCCGCGACATAGACCTGGTAGGTCGGCTTCCAGTGCTGGTAGCCGGCGTAGTCGAGAGGCTCGTTGAAGGGAACGTACCGCGAATGGTCGGTGCCGCCGGTCGGCCCGCCGGCCCGGCCGCCGAGGAAATGGAACCAGCCCATCCGCCCCTGCACGTAGTCGCGCCATGCCTTCACGCGTTCGCCGTCCACCCACTCCTGGAGGTCGAAGCCGTAGCCCATTGACCATCCCGGCAGCGGGCCGAGCCGGGCGGCGATGTAGCGCTGGAGGCGCCGGTCCACCGGCCCGTTGATCCCGCCCTCCAGTTCGGTGGGCGTCCAGCGGCGCTGCCGGTCGCCCCAGGGCCACACGTGCACGACGCCGCCCGCGCGGTGCGTCCGCAGGATAACGTCCTCCAGCACCGCGAAGCTGCGCGGGTCGGGGTCCGTCATCTGCACCGTCACCAAGCTGTCGGCGTCCAGGTCGAACCAGCGCCCGCCGATGCACGGCAGGTGGAAGCCGCTGAACCCGTGTCCCTCCAGGAAGGTCCGGATGGCGCCTTCCAGGTGCTCGGGGTGGTCGCGCAGGAACTTCAGGTCAGGCGTGTACATGACGAACTGCGGGACGAAGGCGCGCCTCTCGCCCTCGACGCCGACCTGCCGGCACCACTTGTGCCCGTCGGGCACCATGAACCCGACGCCGTCCTGGTTCGGCTCGACGCGGACGGTTCCCGACCTGCCGTCCAGGTCCGGGTCGGCGCTGCGGGTCGTGAAGGTCCACTCGCCGGGCCGGGTGGCGGTGAAGCGGAACTTCCACGTATCCCCGCCGTCGTAGAACATGCCCGTCGTGTGCGACTCGCCGCTCGGCCCGTGGACGAAGGTGGCCGTCGCCTCCAGATCGAACGGGTCGCCGTCGAAACTCGGATTCTCCAAAGTCCACGCGATGAAGGGCGACCACTGCCGGCCTGTCCTGTCGAGGAACTCAGCGGCCTCGACCATGGCAGCAAGCGATCCAACTGCCAAGATCACCGTTACGGCCCGAGGCCACCAGCACAAGTGTGCTATGCTGAACATGCCGATCTCTCCGCCGCGACCACGCCCCGATCGGCGCGTCGTACACCGACTATTCTTCCCTCGTTATGTGGACAGCGACCTCAGCGCCCAAGCGTTGCGGTTTCTTCCATGATTGCTCGCCTGCCGCGACTGCGACGCCCCTATCTCCCCGCGATACCTCATCGTCGAGGCGGCGACGGCCGTCATGGTCGCCGGGCTCTACGTCGCCTACTTCATGCTGAACGTCCGTCGCGGGGCCGGCGACTTCCACGACGCGCTGCCG
>CAZQEQ010000095.1:0-11148 GCA_964592385.1 uncultured candidatus Brocadiaceae bacterium
AAGACCAGCCTCTGCGAGCGCGCCTGCATCTGGGCGATCCTCTACGGGCACCGGCGGTTCGTTTGCCTCATCGGCTCGGACGACGGCCATGCCGTCAACATGCTGGACACCATCAAGACCGAGCTGGAGTCGAACGACCTGTTGCTCGATGACTTCCCGGAGGCCGTCTACCCGGTGCAGTGCCTGGACGGGATCGCGAACCGGTGCGCCGGACAGCTCTGCGAAGGCCGGAGGACGCACATCGAGTGGACCGCCAAGGAGATCGTGCTGCCCACTATCCCAGGCAGCGCGGCGAGCGGCGCGATCCTGAAGGTGGCCAGCATCACCGGGCGCATCCGCGGCATGAAACACCAGACGGCCGGCGGCGAATCCTTCCGGCCCGACCTTGTCATCCTGGACGATCCCCAGACCGACGAGTCAGCCCGTAGCCTCTCGCAGTGCCAGGCGCGTGAGAGCATCCTGGCCGGCGCGGTGCTCGGCCTGGCCGGCCCGGGCAAGAAGATCAGCGGCATCATGCCCTGCACCGTGATTAAGCCAGGTGACATGGCCGACCGCATCCTGGACCGCGAAAAGCATCCGCAGTGGCAGGGCGAGCGCATGAAGATGGTATATGCGTTCCCCGAGAACCAGAAGCTCTGGGATGAGTATGCGGAACTCCGCGACGAGGCCACTTTCTGGGCCGAGTACCAGAACGAACCCGTCGCCGAGCAGGAAGGCGAGGGCGAGATGCTGGACGCCGATGAGGTGGCCGGCAAGACGAACGGTCGGCAGCGCGGGCGGGTACCGGTGAAGTGCGAGCAAGTCACGGCCTTCATCGACGTCGGCCAGAAGCTGCTCTACTACGCCGTGGTGGCGTGGGAGGCGGACTTCACCGGCTATGTCATCGACTACGGCACCTATCCTGAGCAGCCCATCAGTTACTTCACGTCGAGGGACGTGGACCGGACGCTGCGGCGCGTGCACCAGGGCACGGGTGTCGAGGGCGCCATCTACGCCGGACTGGAGGCGCTCACCGGCCAGCTATTGGCGAAGGAGTGGGCGCGCGACGACGGCGCGGTGATGCGGATCGGGCAATGCCTCATTGACCAGGGCTGGCAGACGGACGTGGTGCACCAGTTCTGCCGGCAGTCAGAACACGCGGCGGTCCTCATGCCCGCCCGCGGCCACGGCATCACTGCCTCCCAGAAGCCCATATCGGAGTACGACCGGCATCGGGGGGACAAGATCGGCCACCACTGGTGGATACCGAGCGTGACGCGGAAGCGGGCGCTACGGCACGTCGAGATCGACACGAACTACTGGAAGTCTTTCGTGCACGAGAGGTTGGCGACGGCCATGGGTGATCCGGGCTGCCTGAGCATCTTCGGCCGCAAGGCCGTCCAGCACCGCCTGTTTGCCGAGCTCCTGACGGCCGAGTACCGGGTCCGCACCGAGGGACGAGGCCGCACCGTGGACGAGTGGAAACTCCCCGCCCACCGGCCCGACAACCACTGGCTCGACTGCGTCGTCGGCTGCGCCGCTAGCGCGTCCATGCAGGGCGTTGAGAGAGTAGGGGCGCCCATAAGGGCGGGCAAGGGCCGTGAACGCCTCAAGCTGTCAGAGATCCGGCGCCAGAAGGGCTAGCGAAACGCTCTTGCGCAGCAAAGACAGTCAAGCCACAGTGTCTCGCTAACCACCGCCACCGAAGTGAGCATGCCGTCGGCGCGCCTGAGCGTCGGAGGCTCGGGGACGGGACGGACCGGTTCTTTCCTGGTAAACTATGGTGCGTTAGCTCAAGGGTGGAAAGACAGGCCAGTTCGCTAAGGCGGAGCAAAGCCATGGCCAAAACCACAGCGCATCTGCAGAAAGGGCTGGGGTTGGGGCACGTCTTCTGCATTGCCACTGGGGCAATGATCAGTTCGGGGCTGTTTGTGCTGCCCGGCATGGCGCACGCGATAGCCGGCCCGGGGGTGATCTGGTCCTATCTGCTGGCCGGGCTGCTGGCCATGGTCGGCGCACTCAGCCTTGCCGAACTCACATCGGCCATGCCCAAGGCCGGGGGCGATTACTTCGTCATCATGCGGGGATTCGGCCCGGGCGTCGGCACTGTCGCAGGTCTGCTGACGTGGTTCTCCCTCTCATTGAAGAGCGCGTTCGCCATCGTCGGCATGGCCACTTTTGCCTCCTTGCTGGTGCATATCCACGGGGCGCTGGCAGGTATGGTGTTGTGCCTATTGTTCGCGGGGCTGAACATGGCGGGCGTCCGCGAAGCCGCGCGGGTGCAGGTGCTGCTGGTCATCGGCCTGCTCGCCCTGCTGGTCATGTACATCGCCGTCGGCATACCTCAAGTCAAAGCGGAGCTGTTGATCCCTTTCGCTCCGTACGGCGTGCTCCGCATCTTCACTGCCACGGGATTCGTTTTCGTGGCCTACGGAGGGCTGCTGACCGTAGCGAGCGTAGCCGAAGAGGTGCGTAATCCCGGGCGGACGATCCCCCTAGGCCTCGCACTGTCCCTGATCACCGGCATCCTTGCCTACACGCTCGCGGTCGTCGTCACCAGTGGCGTGCTGGAGAGCGAGGTGCTGGACGGCTCGCTGACGCCGATATCCGACGGCGGCCGGGCCATCATGGGCCAGGCCGGTTACGTCGCCATGACGGTGGGCGCCATCCTTGCGTTCGTGTCCACCGCGAACGCGGGCATCATGTCGGCCAGCCGCTACCTGCTGGCGTTGAGCCGCGACCGGCTCCTGCCGGCGCCGCTCTCGCGTGTGAACAGCCGCTTCAAAACCCCCCACGTGGCCATCGCCATCACCGGCGGCATCATCTTCCTGAGTCTCCTGGTCCGGCTGGATGTGCTGGTCGAAGCCGCATCTACCGTACTGCTGCTCACCAACATCCTGGCATGCCTTGCGGTGATCGTCCTGCGCGAGAGCGGCCTGCAGAATTACCGGCCGGCCTTCAAAGGGCCGTTGTACCCCTGGCTGCAGGTCGGCGGCATAGGCGGCCTGGGGTTCATTCTATTCGAGATGGGCGAGGAAGCCTACTTCATGAGCGCCGCACTCATCTTCATCGGATTCGGAAGCTTCTGGTTCTACGGTCGAAAGCACGTGAAGCAGGAATCAGCTTTGCTGCACCTGATCGAGCGGATCGTCACCCCCGACAAGAGCTTGGTCACCGGAACATTGGAGGCCGAGCTGAAGGACATCATCCACGAGCGAGACGAGGTCGTTAAGGACCGATTTGATAAGCTGATCGAAGGTTGCGCCGTGTTGGACGTCGAGGGTCCACTGAAAGTGGAGGAGTTCTTCGACCGGGCCGCCGTGCAACTGGCGGACAGAGTGGGCGTGAGTGCAGGGCAACTGGCGGCGGCTCTGAAGAGCCGGGAAGCCCAGGGGAGCACGACACTGAATGCCCGGCTCGCGGTGCCCCACGTCATCGTCGAGGGCAAGCAAACTTTTGAGATTCTGATGGCCCGCGCACGCGATGGAGTCCACTTCTGCGAGGCGGCCCCCGAAGTACGGGTTATCTTCGTGCTGGTCGGGTCGCTGGATGAGAGGAATCTCTACCTCTCTTCCCTGGCGGCCATCGCCCAGATAGCCGGCAACGCTGAATTCTGTGAGCGCTGGCTTAGAGCAAAGGGGCCGCAGGCGCTGAGGGACGTGGTTCTACTGGCCGAGAGGGCGAGATGAGTTCGGTGCGGCAGTTTGTGAAGTCCAGCTTATGTCTCCTTTCCAGAGAATGAGTAACAGCCCCCTTGCGACACGGAGTGGATCGCTTGCGATAGAGCGAAAGGAAGACCCGGGCGGACAGTGCGGGGGCTGATCCCCGCCGGGCCGGTGAGCCACTCAAGGACCGCTGCTGCGAGCGCACCCTCGCATCGGCGGTCCTTTCCGTTTGGCGATTCGCCCGCGCAATCAATGGCCTTTCGTTCTGGTGGTTGTTCTGCCCTCTGAGGGGCGTCTTCGGGGGCCGCCTCCGTAAGGGCGCCTGTGCTGGGCCACTCCATACGGCATAGCCCCGACTCTGATCCACACGATTGAGCGGAATAGCCCGCTCGCCCCCCTTGCTGGCCTCAACCTGCCCCCGGAAGTTGCCATTCCGGGGAAAGCGACTTAGTATGTTAGCATTCGCTTAAGGAGCTGGTGCCATGGACGATTCGCAGAAGGTTGCCCAAGTCTTCAAGGCGCTCTCCTCGGAGACCAGGGTGTGCATCCTCCGGATGCTCAAGCAGCGGGCCCTGTGCGTGGGGGCGCTGGCCACGCGGCTGAACATCACTTCGGCTGCCGTCAGCCAGCACCTGCGCATCCTGCGCGATGCCGACCTGGTGGTTCCCGATAAGCGCGGCTACTACGTGCACTACCTCCTGAACCGCGAGACTCTGGAGCAGTGGCGCCAAGTCGCCGATGACCTTCTGACGGTGGATGAGGAGTAGGCCTTCGCGGACCGCGCCGTGGGCGCTTGTCTTCTTCCTCCGGTGGTGTTTCTTCGGAGTGCAACGTGCGTATCGGTTCATTCGATTTCAGCTTGCGGGAGCTGGCCGGGTCGATGGGGGATTTCGGCACCCTCCTGCCGCTGGCCATCGGCTACATCACCGTCTGCGGCATGGACCCGACGGGCCTGCTGGTAATGATGGGGCTGGCCAACATCGCCACGGGTCTGATCTACCGACTGCCGATGCCCATCGAGCCTATGAAGGTTCTCGCCGTGATGGCCATCGCGGGCGCTTGGACGCCGGAGAAGGTCTACGCCTCGGCCTTCGCCATGGGAGTCGTATGGTTACTGATGGGCGCGACCGGGGCCATGGCGTTCGTGGCACGCTGGACGCCCAAAAACGGTGGTGAGGGGCATCCAGATTTCGCTGGGCGTGCTGTTGGCGGTCAAGGGGCTGGAGATGATGGCCGGGTGGTGGGTGCTGGGGATCGCTTCCCTGCTGGTCATCCTGCTTCTGCGCGAGAACCGCTATGCGCCGGCTGCCCTCGTGCTCGTGGCGCTGGGCATCCTCATCATGGCATTTCGGGGGGAACTGGTAGGGCTGGTGGGCCTCTCGTTCCACTTTTCTCGGCTGAGACTCGTCGAGCCGGGCCTGCTGTGGCCGGCTTTTCGAGACGGCGGCCTGGCGCAGATCCCCCTCACGGCCACCAACGCTGTGATCGCCACAGTGGCGCTGATCTCGCAGTACTGGCCGGACCGCCGCGTGACGGAGCGTCAGTTGTCTTTCAACATGGGCGTGATGAACGTGGTTCTGCCCTTCTTCGGAGGCATGCCGTTGTGCCACGGCGCGGGCGGGCTGGCGGGACAGTACTACTTCGGCGCCCGCACGGGCGGCACGAACATCATCGAGGGGACCATCGAGATCGGGCTCGGTCTGCTGCTCGGGGGAAGTATCGCCGCGCTGTTTGCCGCCTTCCCGGTGGCCATCGTGGGGGCCATGATGCTCATGGTCGGGGTAGAGCTTCTCAAGTTCGCGCGCGAGCTGCGGTTCGACAGAGCCCTGTTACCGGTGGCGGCGACTGTGGCCGGGTCAGTGGCGCTCAACATGGCAGTGGGCTTCGCCGCCGGGATGGCCTTCCACTACCTCATCCTGGGCCGACCGGAGGGGGACAATGCGGCACGGTGATGAGGAACTGATGCAGGAAGTGGCCGACGGCGACATGGACGCCTTCGGTGAGCTCGTGCGCCGCCACCAGGACGCGGCCTGGCGCATCGCCTACCACTACGTCGGCGACCGGGCCGAGGCCGAAGACCTGGCCCAGGAGGCGTTCCTGAAGATACTCGACGCTGCGTCGAGCTACTGTCCTACGGCCCGCTTCAGCACCTACCTCTACCGGGTCATCGCCAACGTGTGCATCGACTACCATCGCAAGAAGCGTCCGGACTACGTCGCCGACATGCCGCCGCAGGAGAGCCCGGCAGACGCACCCGACAGGCAGCTCTTGACCGCCGAACGGGACCGGGCGATACAAAGGGCGCTCGACCAACTCCCCGACCGCCAACGCATGGCGGTGGTGCTGTGCTATTTCGAGGACCTGCCCCTGGCCGAGATCGCCGATGCCATGGACACCACCTACAAGGCCGTCGAGCGTCTGCTTGCCCGCGCGAGAAAGTCGCTCGCCCCTCACCTCGAAGGTTCCTTCGGGAAGTAGGGCGCAGGCCGGGGGAAGATCGGCGGGCGTTCGTTACACCCAGTAGAAGGAGACGGAGAATGCGTTGCAGAACGGCACAGCGAAGGTTGGAGGCATACCTGGGCGGGGAGCTCGTCGAGACGGAACGTGCCCGCTTGGAGGAGCACATTGCCTCCTGTACCAAGTGCAGGTTGGCTCTGGAGCACGCCCGGCAACTGCACGAGACCCTTGGCCATAGTACAGCGCCGCCCCTCCCCGAAAGCTTCCATGCCCGGCTGATGGCGCGAGCCCGGGAGCACGCAGAAGAGCGGAGTTGGGCCGAGCGAATCCTGCGGCCCGTTGGCTGGAGGCCTGCCATGCCAGCCGGGCTGCGCGTCGCTGCGGCCGCCGCGGTGGTCGTGGCCCTGGGCCTTGGGATGCTCATCGGCCGGGACATGTGGCGTGGACAGGGGCCCCCGGAGCCGCAGCCGGCACAGGTTACAGAGGCCGATCCTGTCCGCCTCTATAGGATTGATTACCTTGCCGAAGCGCCCGATGGTTCGCTGGCAGGCGCGTATGTGAGCCTCGTCTCGACCGGAGGGGGAGAATGACCATGTGGAGAAAGGCTCGTCCCATCGTGCTGGCCGTCTCGATTGCACTGAACGTGGCCCTGCTTTCCACCTGGGCGGCACACGCGATCCCGGCCCACCTGCTCAGGGGGCCCGCCGCCGAGAAGGCTCCGGAACCGGAGATATGGTGTCCACTGCACCGGGATTTGGGCGTCACCATTGAGCAGTGGCGGCAGATAGAGCCCCGGCTCGTCGAATTCCACGAGAAGGCACAGGAGAACTGCCAGAGGCTTCAGGGCCTGCGGGATGAGTTGCTGAAGCTCCTGGCCGCCCCGGAGCCCGACATGGAGGCCATTCACCGCAAGCAGGAGGAGATACTTGAAGGCCACGGCCGGATGCAGGAGCTGGTGCTGGGCCGCCTGCTGGACGAGAAGAAGGTGCTGACGCCCGAGCAGCAGGCAAGGCTCTTCTCCATGATCCGCCAGCGGATGGGCTGCCCCGGCCCGGGTCGCATGATGGGCCTGTCGGGCATGGGGACCGGGCTACGACGCGCGAACCTCGGCGAGGAGCAAAGCCGGTGAGACTCAGACTGACCATCTTATCCCTGACGAGCCTCGCCCTGCTGACCGGCTGCGCGAGCGTCGATCCGTGGGGTGTGTTCGAGCACGTGCCCCCTTCGCGATCGGAGCCTTTTGGCGGCGAGGTCGCCGGTGCCGATGACGAAGAAGCATCCGGCGGGGCCGCCCCAAATCTGTCCGGGCGCACGCTCTCGCTTCCGGAGTGCGTTCACGTCGCCCTGGAGCACAATCCTCAAACCGCCGCCGCATGGCAGGCGGCCCGGGCCGCAGCGGCAAGCGTTGGCCGGGTCAGGGCCGAATACCTGCCCGCGGTTGGGTTCGGTGCCGGCGCGGAGCGCGGGGACGAGGCCGAACTCGACGGGAAGGTCGACATGGGCATTCAGAACCGCTACCAGGGCGTCTTCGGCGCGCGCTGGCTCCTGTTCGACGGCGGCGGGCGCGAGGCTCGCGTGGAGGGCGCAGAGGCCGACCTGCTGGCCGCCAACTTCCGCCACAGCGCCGTCTTGCAGGACTTGGTCCTATCCGTGGAAGAGAACTACTACAACCTCCTGGCCGCCCGGAGCTTCAAAGAAGTCGCTACAGAGGCGGTCAGGCTGCGCGAATACCAGCTTGAGTTGGCCCAGGCGCGCCATCGGGTCGGCGTCGTCGCCAAGTCCGACGTGTTGAAGGCCGAAACCGAGAAGGCGGACGCGGACCTGGCACTGGTTCGCGCGCAGAACGCCGTGCACATTGCCAAAGGCCAACTGGCCCGCACGATGGGCCTGAACGCGAACGCGGAGTTCGAGGTTGCCGACGTTCCCGAGGAGTCCTACGGGCACGCGTTGGAAGACGTGGACGTTCTGCTCGCCGAGGCGGCTCGAAACCGCCCCGAGTTGAAGACGGCGCTCGCCGAGGTCCAGGCCGAGCATGCCGCCGTGCGGCTGGCGCAGTCACGGTACTGGCCCGCGCTTGGCCTGGATACATCCTTCGGCTGGCTGGGGCGACACCTGCTGCCCGATCAGCGACAGTGGAGTTTTGGCGCGGTGGCGGACCTGCCGTTGTTCACTGGCTTCGATCGGCCCTATCAGGTGCAGGGCGCCGAGGCAGACCTCGCCCGGGCGATGGCCGACAGACAGGACGCGCTGCGCGGGATCGAACTGGAGGTCTGGACGGCCTACTGGCAGGTCATCGAGGCCAGTCAGGCCGTCGAGGCGGCCCGCCGGCTGGTCGCCAGCGCCGAGGAGAGCGCCCGCGTTGCCGAGGGCGAGTATAAGAACGGCACCGGGGCGATTGTCGCCCTGATCGTCGCGCAGACCGCGAGTACGGCCGCCCGCAACGGGCTCATTCAGTCGCGCCTGGACTGGCACAGGGCGATGGCCCGCTTCGAGCGGGCGGTCGGCAGGTCTCTGGCGGGTATGGTGGCATTGGAGAGTGAGGCAGAACGACCAAATGAAGAGTAAACGGACAGTAGTGATTGCCCTCGTGGTTCTGTGCGCGACTGCCGGCGCAGCGCTCTGGTTGGCCTCGGGGGGGCAGCCGGTCACGGCGGCCCCACAGCAGGGCCAGCAGAGGAAGGCGCCGCTGGTCGAAGTCGTGCCCGTGCGACGGGCCTCCATCGCCCGCACGCTGGAGCTGACCGGCGAGGTGGTAGCCACCGATTCCGTGGTTATCGCGCCCACGAAGGAAGGGCCGATCACGTACTGCCCATGGCGCGAGGGTGACGAAGTCCGTGCCGGCCAGAAGCTCATTGAAATCGACCGCGAGGTCCATCGGGCGGAAGTCCAGGCGGCACGGGCTGCGCTGGCGGTGGCCGAGGCGAGACTGGCCGACCTGAAGGCCGGCCCACGCCCCGAGGAAATCGCCAAGGCGGAGACGAACGTCAACAAGTGGCGCGCCACGCTCGCGGAGGCCCGGCAGACCTACCAGCGGCAGACGGAGCTGATCGCACAGGACTTCACCTCGCAGCAGAGCGTGGACCAAGCGCAAGAGAAGATGGAGGTGGCCGAGGCGGAGTTGGCCGCCTCACAGGAAACGCTGCGCATGCTGAAGGCTGGACCCACCGCGACCGAGATCGCCGTCCAGGAGGCCGCCGTAGAGGAAGCATCGGCGAAGCTCGCCCTGGCCGAAGCGCACCTGGCCGAATGCGTGATTGCGGCCCCGTTCGATGGCGTGATCACGCATGTGCACGTGCGGCCGGGTGACTTGGCAGAGCCGCGCAGCCCCCTTGTGGAGATGTACGCGCCCGCTTCGCTCGTGGTGCGGTTCTGTGTGCCCGAGGCCCATGCCGCCGCCGTGCGGCCCGGCCTCCGGCTCGATGCCACGCTCGATGCGCTTGCCGGGCGGACGTTCCTGGCCGAGGTAGTGCGCGTCTATCCTCAGCTCGACCCGGTCATGCGCACACGGACCGTGGAGGCCTCGCTCGGGGGCGAAGTTCAACCGATGCCGCACCAGTTCGCCCGCCTCACGCTGCACCTGGAGTCATTTCAAGACGCCACCACGGTCGCGAGTGAAGCGGTCGTGGAGACGCCCGAGGGGCAAAGAATCGTGTTCGTCGTCCTGGATGGGAAGGCATCGCGGCGCGCGGTCCGACTCGGCATCGAAGGGGAGCAGAGCGTGCAAGTGGTCAGTGGGGTGGCGCCCGGCGAGCAGGTGGTCGTCACCGGCCAGGAAGACCTGAAGGACGGCGTACCTGTACGGGTGGCCGGTGCGGGTGAAGGGCCGGGGCGCGCCGCATCTGGAAGCCCGGAGTCCGGTGACGGGCGGACCGACGGCTCGGAGCGCCCCCGATGAGGATCACGCAGCACTCCGTCGGGCGCCGCCTCGCCACCAGCGCCATCGTTCTGGCCCTGGTGGTGCTGGGGCTCTACGGCCTGTGGCGGCTGCCGGTGGACTTCCTGCCGGACATCACCTATCCGCTCGTCAAGCTGCACATCAGGTGGCCGGGCGCCACGCCTGACGAGATCGACAAGGACGTCGCCGACCCCGTCGAGCGCCTGATGGCGACGGTCGACAACCTGGACTATCTGGAGTCTTCGTCGCGCGAGGGGGTCTATTCGCTCGACGTGCACTTCGAGTACGGCACGGACGTGGACGCGGCATTCCAGGACGTGCTGGCCGCGCTGACCCGCGCCGAGCAGGACCTGCCCGAGGACATCGAGCCTCCCTTCGTCTTCAAGGCCGACCCCTCGCAACTGCCCGTCATGCAGGTGGCGATCAGTTCGGACCGCTGGGGGCCGGTCCAGTTGCGCGAATGGACCGACAACTGGCTCCAGGACCGGATACTCGCCGTGAAAGGCGTGGCCGGAGCGGAGATCGTGGGCGGCCTGGAACGCGAGATACGCGTCCTGATCGACCCGGCAGCCGTGGAGAAACACAACCTGAGCGTGGACGCCGTGCTGGCACGCCTGAGTCGGGAGAATGTGGAACAAACGGGCGGCCGCGTCACCGTCGGGCGCCGCGAGGTGATCGCCCGCACAACGGGCGAGTTCACATCGCTGGAGGATATCCGTTCTGTTCTTGTGGCCCGCCAGGGACAGCGGAAGGTCTATCTGCGTGACATCGCCCGCGTCGTCGACGCCCACGAGGACGTGCGGGTCGTCACGCGCTTCAACGGCCAGGACTGCGTCAACGTGTCCGTGCTGAAGGAAGCCGAGGCCAACACCGTGGAGGTGGCCGATGCGGTCGAGGCGCGGCTCGGCGGGCTGCGATCTGCGTTCCCCGAGGGGCTGCATCTGGATTATGTCGAGAACCAGGCCGACTACGTGCGGCAGTCCCTGGCCGGAGTGCGCAACGCGGCCATCGGGGCGGCGGTCTTGCTCGTCATCGTCGTCTACCTGTTCCTGGGCAGTGTCCGGCAGGTGCTGGTGATGGCGGTGGCGCTGCCGTTGACCATGGTGCTCAACTTCGGCCTGATGAAGGTGGCCGGGTTCTCGCTCAACATCT